>CALVBA010000056.1 GCA_944325695.1 uncultured Anaeroplasmataceae bacterium | reverse complement strand
GGATTACCTCCTGTTATATGTTTGTTTGGTCACTTACATTTTAACATGATAGTAATCTCATGAGTTTTTTTGTTGCAGTTGTTATGATAAATCATCAATGATAAAAAGAGTAACCTTAAACCATCAAACATAACTATAATTTGTATATGTTATTTGAAGGTTTATTGGTTACTCTTATTTTAATATTAATAATAATTATATGATTTTATGATTTACTTTGATATAAAATTTTATCGACAACTTTTTTAAGTAAATCATCATTTTTTTTATATACAATATAAAAATCAATTGTAGCTATCTTATCTAAAATAGCAATAGCAACTCTCTGATTATCTTTAATACTATTCATTGTAACATTAGTAATAAAAGCGGGTATTTTTGAAGCATTTACAATATCAATTAAGTCATTAGAATCTTGAAAATATAACCGTGAATTAGGAAGATTATTACGAGTTATCTCTTCCCAAATACCTAAATTTTCTGATAATAAAAAAGATTGCCCATCAGCTTCTTTAAATAAAATACCATTTTTTTTATTAGCTAAAAAATGGGTTTTAGGAACCCAAATATGTAAATGTTCACTAAAAGCTTTTTGACAGATTAAATGTGAATTATTAATTTTATTATTTATAAAAGCGATGTCAATTATCCCATCGTTAATTTTTTGAATTAAAATATCTTCCTTTTCAATCAATGTTGTAACGTTGATTTTTTCATCTAATTTAAAAAAAGAATATTTATAAATAGGACCAGGGGCAGTAAGTCCAATTTTTAAAGAGATAATATTTCTTTTAATCTCATCAGCTTTCTTTTTTATTGCATTTTGAATATCTATAATTCTTTTAGCATATTCAAGTATGATTACTCCATTATCATTAAGAGTTATTTTGTTTTTTGTGCGTTTAAAAAGGGTAATTTCAAGTTCTGACTCTAATTTTTTCATCGCTCTTGTTAAAGATGGTTGTGAAATATGTAGTTTTTCACTTGCTTTTAATAAACTTCCCTCTTCATAAAAAGCGACAAAATATTCAAATAAATATGTTTCAATCACAAAACCACCTACTTTAATCTATTTTACTATACGTTTTAATTATACTACAGTACGTAAAATATATAAACTTTTTTTAATTTATGATTTTATAATATCTATAGAGGTGATAAAAGTGAAAACATTGATGGTTTATTTTAGCTGGTCAAATAATACTTTAAAAATTGTTGAAGAGACAAATAAATATTTTCATTATGATGTAGTTCGCATTGAACGTAAAATACCTTATTCAAAAGACTACAATACTTGTGCTTATGTTGAGGCTAAAGATGAGTGGGAAAAACGTTTATATCCAGAAATAAAACAAATCAATTTAGATTATTCCTTGTATAATCGAATATTATTATTTTTTCCAATTTGGTGGTATACATTTCCAATGCCTGTTGGAACATTTATTAAGAATTTAAAAAATTATGATGGTGAAGTTTATGTCTTCGCAAATAGTTATACAAATGATCCAAAATACATGGAAAATGTAATGAAAGATCTTAAATTAATTGATAATACTATCGATTATAAAAAAGGTGTATTTAATCAAAATGTTGAAAAGCATATTAAATTTATAAAGGAGATGTCATTATGAGAGAAATTGTTTTAAGTAATGGAGTTAAAATGCCAGCCAATGGTTTTGGTGTGTACCAAATTAGTAAAGAAGATTGTAAAGAGTCTGTATTAAAAGCTTTAAAAGTAGGGTATCGTAGTATTGATACTGCGCAAGCCTATTTTAATGAAGAAGAAGTTGGTGAGGCTATTTTAGAAAGTGGAATCGATCGAAAAGAGATTTTTTTGACAACTAAAGTATGGATTGATAATTATGGGGAAGGAAAAACGTATGATTCAGTTATTGAATCAATGAAAAAATTAAAAACTGACTATTTAGATTTAATTCTTTTACATCAACCCATCAAAGATTATTTTTCTGCCTATAGAGATCTTGAAAAATTATATAAAGAAGGGAAAGTTAAAGCAATCGGTGTATCTAATTTTTATCCAGACCGCCTTTTAGATCTTTGTTTTTCTGTAGATATAAAACCAATGGTTAATCAAATTGAAGTTAATCCTTTCAATCAAAATATTGATGCTTACAACTGGGCAAATAAATATGGAGTTGTAGTGGAAGCCTGGGCGCCATTTGGTGAAGGACGTAATGGAATTTTTACTAATCCAGTATTAAAAGAGATTGCTTGTAATCATCATAAAAGTGTAGCTCAAGTAATTTTAAGATGGTTATATCAAAGAGGAATAGTTTCTTTAGCTAAATCTGTTAGAGAAGAAAGAATGCAAGAAAACTTTGATATATATTCATTTGAACTAACAGATGAAGAAATGCATAAAATAATGTCATTAGATTCAAATAAGTCATTATTCTTTGATCATCGAGATCCTAATATGATTGAATGGTTTGAACAATTAGTATCTCAAAGAAGAAATAAGTAATAACTCTTACCATTTAATGAATTTGTTGAAATCATCAATAAACATGTAAAAAAATTAGACTAATACAATAAAATGAAGAAGAAACGGGAAGTAAATTCCCGTTTTATTTATATGAAATAGTTTAAACTAACCTAATAGTAAAAAAGAGCGTAAGAAGGCGTTTTATATGAATAAAAAAAATGTAAAAAAAGTTTAAAAAAG
>CALVBA010000055.1 GCA_944325695.1 uncultured Anaeroplasmataceae bacterium | reverse complement strand
CCCCCTAAAAAAATATATACTTTCTTTTTTCTCTTTTGCTTGCTTTTGTTCTTTGCAGTTCCTTTCGTTTTCATCTTTCTTTTTTTTCAAGTAAAGAAGAGTCAAATACAGCATATTTTAGAAAAAGCAAATATTTTATTATTTTCCACAAAATACTTTTTAAAAATCTTGCATAAAATTAAATAATTCATATCACTTTAAAGTAACAAGAATAACCACTCCTCCTTTTATAAATAAAAAAATAATCAATTATATTAATCATATACAACAGTTAAAGCAGCTAAGCTGTTGGTATATTAAAAATAAAGTTCGTAAAGAACTTTTTACGGCGTTATGCGTTACCATGGTGTTACGCACTAGCCTTTAAATAAAAATATAATAATCTTTAATAATTAATTTAATTGAAATATTTAATATCTTATATTTGGTACGCTGGAATGAAAAATACCATACGCACTATTAAAAAATACTATACGCAATTTAATTTTTTACCCTATGCAGTATAATTTTTTACCCTACGCAAAATAAAACCTAAAAGCATAAAAAAAAGAGGTTTAAAACCTCGATTTTAGATAAATTATAAAGAAGAAGTATAAAACAATGTGTTTTTTTATGATTAGGGTATGCTGAAATAACCTAAAAAATTAGGCTTTTTTTAAAAATATAAACACATCAACATAAATTTTTTAATATTCATTTACTTAATAATACTACAACTTAAAAGGAGAAAACATTAAAATATTTTAGTTCGTAATAGGCATCAGTAAGCAATATGTCTAAGCTTTTTAGAATGTCTTTTATCGCTTAATACCTTTTACCAAATCTTGAATAAATTCAGCTGTTTCTGGATCAACATAAGTATCAATATTACAGATAGCAGTACAGTATAATCCAGTCTCTCTATTTTTACGTTTTTGTTTAGCTGTTTCAACTTTTAATGAAGATGTGTATTTTTTGTATTTTAATTGAATCGCAATAATATAATCTTGGTGTCTTTTTTTATTTAATGCACGAATTTCTTTTAATCCGATACTTTTATCGGCGATAAACTCCTTGATATCGTCTTCAATTGTATTAATATCATCTAAATAAGAGAATTGTCTTTTTTTAGCAAATTTACGCTCTCTTGATTTAGGTCGTAATTTTTTTAGTTCGTCAATGCTTAAAATAGCAGCTAATTGTTTAATTTTATCAAAATTAACCTTGATAATACGGTGAAAAAATTGAGGTTTTTTATCTTTTGATAATTTATGATATACATTATACTCCATGCTAATAAAACCATCTTTTTGAAGACGGTTAAGACTTGAGGAAATAGTGCTTTCACATGTAGGTGTATAATAGTTTTCTAGCATACGACAAATACCTTTATTACTAGCATAAAAAATGCTATTTTTAGTAGCTTTTTTATTGTTATAAAAGCGAATAATAATATGTAATACTTTCATCCAAATTTCAATATTTGCTGTATGTAAATATTTACCTAGTGTAATGTAATTGTCTTGTAATGCTATCATGTATTAACACCCCTTTAATACTTTAAATATGATTTTTACAGGCTTTTTTTACCTGTTAGCCATCCATCAGCTTGCTTTGTTTTTCGGTTCATAGCTCTTTTATATGTTCCACTTGTTATTTCTCTATTTGAGTTATATACAGGGTTATATGGTCCTACATACTCAGCGGTATTTTTTTGGAATATTTGTTTTGCTGTATGACCATACTGATGGATGATATCAGCCTGATGTCCACATTGATAGATATATTCGGCTTCTTTGTGGTTAGCTTGGTTAATAGTCTTAGCTGTTTGATCCTCTTGACAAATGGTTTTAGCGTGGTGATATCTTTGATATATGTCTGTTGCTTCATGGTCTTCTTGCCATATTATTTCTGCTTTATGTTTGCTTTGTCTTATGTTATTAGCACTCATTTTTGATATGTCTACGTAATGGCCTGTAAAGTCTAACCCCTCTAGTTTTATTGACCCATTTTCATTAGAAAAATTTTTTATAATAATCTGGGCTAATTCCTCAATCGTTAAATCTTTAATACTATTTATAAATTCTTTTCTTTCCATGTTCCTTTAATCCTCGATTGTGTGATTACCCTCAAACACTCTTTTTGCATTATGTTTTTGTTGGTAAATTGTGTTGGCTGTGTTTCTACTTTGGTAGATTTTGTTGGCTTTGTGATAACCTTGGTAGATTACATCGGCTTTGTGAAAACATTGATATATGTATTGAGCTTTCCAATTATCAATATTTACAAACATATCCCCAAAATAAATCCCACTTAAATCTATAATCCCATATTCATTTAATAATTCTCTTTTTAGTTGTGAAATGAATTTTTCTCTTTTTAGTCTATTTCTCGGTCTTCTTTTCATTTTATTTAATCTCCAAATAGATTTATAAAAGAATTCTTTAAACTTTTATCAACTTCTTTTTTTATTTCATCCATAACGTTTTTCTTTTCTAAAGCATAAAAAGTATCAACAATTTCTATAACTTCATCAAGAGAAAATTCATTTTGTGTTGATTCCATTACTTCTTGAATTAGTGTAAGGCGTCTTAATTCAAACGTGGAAATTCCATGATGATATTTTATTTTTTGAAACGACTCTTCTTTTAACTCTTCAAATGTCATTTTTATTACCCCCATTTTTTATAATTTTTAGCAAATTAGACTATTTATAAAAAACGATCAAAATTATAAATAGCCTAATTTACTAAGCAAAATATTTTTGCGTTAGTAAGTAAAAAAGTAAAAGGCATTCTGGTATGAGTTATTTATTATTGAAGGAAGAAAAGACCTAATTTATTAATAGGTCTTAAACAACATATATAAATGTGAATTTTGAGCTGGAATTTAATGATTAATATGTCATTTATATATGTTCTTTAAAACTTATTAAAATGTGAGGGGGTGGGTTGGTATCACCCCCAATGGGAAGAATTAAAAAACTATGATGGACTTACATAAATAATACAAAGTTGGTAATTTATTTGATTATTTAAAGCCAA
>CALVBA010000054.1 GCA_944325695.1 uncultured Anaeroplasmataceae bacterium | reverse complement strand
TGGTCAGTTGCTAGAAAATTATTAAAGGTCATTTTTGCAGTATAATAAATGTTTTGGATTAAAAAAAGTACTACAAAAAAGAAAAAGAAGACTACTAATAAAAAAAATAATATATCAAAAAATAAAACAACTGATTTAAAAAAGTTTTCTTTATTAGAAAAATTAAATATATATTTGCATGGAACTAATACCAATAGAAATAGAACAAAGGAGGAACAAGAGAAAGCACGAAGAGACTACAAAAATAAAAAAACTCCATTAAATCCAGACAATTCTGCTGCATTTAAAACATTAGTGTTTATGGCTGAAGATGTTGATAATGAAATATATGATGGCATTAAAAATAAAAAAAGAACAATTATCGTTACAGATGATAATAAAAGAACTATAAATGGTTTAAGAGTTTTTACAAATTCAAACCAAAAACATAGGATTAAAATAAATAAATTAAATCAAAAAGGAGGAGTCGATTACGTAGAAAATAAAGCAATAAAAATAAGTAAAAACAAAAAATATATTATTGATGAAAGATTAAAAGTTAATGATATAGATAAAAAAGTTATTGAAGAAAATTTATTGAAAACAAAATCAAAAACAAAAAAGGGACTAAATAAATAGTCCCTTTTTTTGGCGCCAATACTAATTTAGTATTGGGGTCTACCTACGGCAGTTTTTCAGCCTGGATTTGTGAGATATTTAATTATAGAACAGCCTCAAACTAATTTATTGCTAAATTAGGAAATATCTCATCCGCTCCCTTTTTCCCTGCATTAAAAAAATCTTCTATCGCTTGCATAGACGTGATAAAACTAGTTTTCAATGAGTATTTTAACATATTTAAAATACTTGCAGAGTGGGCGTTAGTCCGGGTCGCCACTTCCCTTTCGTTCCCAGCGCACTTGAATTATATAACATTTTATTTTATTTGTCAAATGTTTTTTTATTTTTTATAAAATTTATTTTATTCTTCTTATTAGCTCGTAAAATTTGGGAGGATAAAATGAAAAAAATTAATTATAAACATCAAAGAATTTTATATATTTATGATCGTCTAATCGAATATGGTGAAATAAATAAAGATGATATTATCAATAGTTTAGATATATCATTATCATCATTCAATCGTTACATACAAGAAATAAGAACATTCTTATATAACTATAAGATTGGTGAGCTTATTTGTAAAAAAAATAAATATTTTATTAATAAAAATTTAATTGTTCAAGATGATGATAAAAAAATCATAGAAGAAAATTTAACAAATAAACAAAAAATAAAAGGCAAAAAGGGACTAAATAAATAGTCCCTTTTTCCTGCGACAATACTATATTTAGTATTGGTTTTTACCTGCGGCAGTTTTTCAGCCTGGATTTTGGAAGTATTATATTACTGAGGCCGTCAAACCAATTCAATAATAAATTGGAACAATACTTACATTCGCCATCTTTTTCCTCGCATTGTATAATTTTACCTATCCACATAGATAAAACATAACTATAGATTTAATTAAACATTTCGAGGTGAGCGGTCGTCCAGAGGTCGCAACTCCTCTTTCTCCTCTCAGCGCATTTGAATTATATAACATTTTATTTTATTTGTCAAATAATTATTCTAGAAATAATTATTTAACTTTTACCAATTTATTTGATTAATTATCAGCTTAAACGATGTTATTTGCTATATAAGTTTTACAATACAATAGTGATTATATTGAAATGATATAATAACCTATATAATATAGTATTTACTAATCATATATTACCATATACTTAACTCCATCTTGATAATTGTTTATTTGTTATTATTATGGATTTTTTAATATCTTTTAGTTATAAATTGAAATGATAGATTTAATGATTTTTATATTAAGTGGCATAAATCCTATTTAATCAATAATTTATATTTGGAATAATTTTAACCATTGTTATAATCTATTTTCTAAATTTATTCTTTTTAAATGTAATATTTAATCATTGAATGAACTAAAACAATTAAAACATCTATTTTTAGACGCTTCTATTTCTATAGAAGGCGATAAATGTTTTTTTACAAACCCTATGATTCTAATGTATACTTTATTTTCTTTATTATAGTTAGTTTTAAATATTGGAAATTTAATATTTGATCTTTTTTTATTGATTTTTAAAAACTAAAGTTATAATAATCAAAAATTTTCTTAAAATTAGAATTTTTGTAACTTTAAAAAATTATAAATTGCTATTTCAACTATTACATTGCATTTATATTTATTCAATTCAAATAATGTTTTAGTTATTGTTTTTGAACCCTCATTAATAAATTATATATATAATATCAATAAATTTATACTATCTAAGTATTTATATGCTGTTAATTTAGATTATTGTAATTATTCATTATTTATCACATATTTCTAATATTTTAAATTATCTAAAGCCATTTCATTTATATATATTATAATTTTTTTATCTTCTAAAACTTCTATGACATCTTTTTTCTATAATTGAATTTTTTATTACTATCTCAGCTAAATTTGTTGATTTTATTTTACTATTAACAAATTTAATAGTTAAATTATTTAATTAATATTTATTTTTGTAAAAAATTACACATTATAGTCTTTACAAATTTATTTTATTGTGATAAATTTAAATCGAAATATATATCAATTTATTAAAATATTAATATTTCATAATATTAAAAATAATTGATTTTTAAAAGGAGGATAATATATGAATAAGAAAAAATTGGATACAAAAGAAAATGAAAAAAATCAATTAAAATTGACGGAAAAAAATCTATCAAGACGGGCATAAAGCTAAAGTAATTTATCAAGAAAATCATATTCTTCATGATTTCATCAAAAAAGAAAAAGAAACTTATAATGATTCTCAAAATAAGACTCCAAGATTTGGAATTTTCCAAGGTGGGCATACAGGTAATAATATTTTTCAAGACGGGCATGAAGCTGAAATAATCTATCAAGGCGGACATTCTGGAAGTAATATTTATCAAAGTAATCACAAAGCAAAGGAAATTTTTCAAAGTAATCACACAGGTGATAATATTCACCAAAGTAATCATGAAGCTGATATAATTTATCAAAGTGAACATGATGTTGATATGATATTTCAAAATAATCATGAAGCAGATCAGGTTATTCAAAATTATCAAAAAGCATCATTAATTACTCAAGATAATCATGAAGCTGATGAAATTTACCAAAGAGAACATGATGATGATATGGTATTTCAAAATAATCATGAAGCAGATCATGTTATTCAAAATTATCAAAAAGCATCATTAATTACTCAAGATAATCATGAAGCTGATGAAATTTACCAAAGAGAACA
>CALVBA010000053.1 GCA_944325695.1 uncultured Anaeroplasmataceae bacterium | reverse complement strand
TTCCTAAGCGCTCGTATAGTATATCAAATATATTTTTTTTCGTCAATATCTTTTTTAAACTTTTTTTACATTTTTTTAAATGACGGGCTACTTCATACAAAGTAGCCCATCTTTTTATTATTTTTTAGCTAATAAAACAGTCTTACCATTGATAAAATCAACTGCTCTTTCTTTATATAAGCTTCCTAAAGCTCGTTTAAAAGCCTTTCTACTCATATTAAATTCCTTTTCGATAATATCTGCTCCACTTTTAGCGTCATATGGCATTTCATTACCATGTTTTGTCAAATAATCAATAATCGCTTGCGCATCAGTATCAATCATGAATTCTTTTTGTAACACTAATGTCCCAATATACCCTTCATCTGTTACTTTAGATATTGTAATTTCCACTTCTTCAGATAAACGATATTTTTGACGCATGTTTTTTTTACTAACAAAAATAACATCATAATCTTCTGTATAGGCATAAATTCCTGATTCAGAAATACGACAAACCTTAGCATGACAAATATTTTTTTCATATAAACGTTCATCATTTGTTTTTAATTCTTTAATCTCTTCCATATTTAAAGGCTTAGCTAATAAACTATTTTTTCTAACCTTTAATTTAACTAAAACCTCATCACCTATTTGCGGCCATAACGACTTATTATATGGTAAATTATCAATTGAGATTAATACATCTTTTGGCATATTGATATTAACAAATACCCCGATGTTTTCATTAACATCAACAACCTTGACCAAACCAACCTTTTCAAGGGTAACGTAAGGTTCAATCATCGATGCACATTTACGCCCTTTAGCATCAAAGTATACAAATGCATTAACTTTTTCATCATTTTTTAATTCTCGCGTTGCTTGTTTAAAATGTAATAAAACATCATCTTTACCATCAGTCAACATATATCCTAAATCTGATTTACGTCCAACTTTAAGTTGATTAAAATTTCCAACTTCAATCATCTAATCACCCCTTTTTAATTTTTATCGCCATCTTTATAATTTTTATCTGTTAAAAGAACATAGTCTTTTAATAAGTTTTTTTTAGGTTTTCTTTTTTGTTCGAACTTTTTAAGAAGTTCTTTTTCTTTATTACTCACCATATTGATATCCTTTTTCAAGGCGTTCCATAATTCTATCATGACCTAAAACAGAAATTACATCATCCATCGAAATTCCATGTTCAGAATGCGTTAATAATAAACGTAAAGCTTTATAAAATTGGAAAACTACTCCACGATACATTTCTGGATTCTTTGCAAATTTCTTTTTATCTGTATATCCTAATTCTTTTGCTAAATCTTTTAATGTAATTTCTTCACCTGATTTTAAACTATTAAAATAATTTTTAAATCCATCAATAATTGTTTTTAAGTCTTCTTTTTTAATGTTTTCATACAATGTATCTAAAGGCATTTGTGAAGATGCAAAAACATCATCATAAAAAATACCAAAAATGTCCATAAAAGCACCATAATGAGTTAAGTCTTTACGATGTTCCATTGAGTTTTTACCTTGTGTTTTCATTAATTTTAAAACAAAATCGCGATCATTATTTAAACGATTATATAATTCTTGATTAAATTCTTGTGCCCAATTAATCACATTAGTTGTGTTTTCTTCTTCATCATATTCATAAATAATTTCGCTTGATATACTGTTTAATTTACTTAAATCATATAAAGCGCCACTTAATTGCATATTATCAAATGATATTTTAAAGTCATTTAACGAAGCATCTTTATTTGCTAAATACCACTCTTCAAAATTCGAATTTATTAAAGTATACAAGTACACGAATAAAGCTTTATTTGGATATCCTTCTTGTAAATAGAATTCTGCATTAGCTTCTGGGTCTTTACGTTTAGATAATTTTCGACGTGATTCTCCTTCTTGTTTCATAACTGGAGCGACATGAGCATATAAAGGTAAAGCAAAATCTAATGCTTCAAATAACTGCTTATGAATTGGAAAACTTGCCATCCATTCTTCACCACGAATAACATGTGTTGTGCGCATAAAATGATCATCACAAGCATGTGCAAAATGATATGTTGGAATTCCGTTTTCTTTTAACAAAACAAAATCATTAAAATTATTTTCCATTTCAATATCACCGCGAATTAAATCACTTAATGTTACACGTAAAGGAGCATCTTCGCTAACTCTAAAACGTAAAACATAGTTCTTATTTTGCTCAATTAAACTTTGAGCTTCTTCTACTGTAATATTACGATATTTAGCATAACTTCCATAATATCCTGGAGTTACTTTTAAGGCTTGTTGTTGTTCTCTAATTTGTGCTAAGTCTTCTTCTGTACAAAAACATGGATAAGCATAACCCTTTTGTACCAAATATTTAGCCATGATATGATATATTTCTACACGTTCAGATTGAACATATGGTCCATATTCGCCAACTTCATCAAATTCATTTACGACACCCTCATCAATCTTTAACCCTAATTTGTTAAAGATATCGCAAATAATTTTTCTTGAACCAGCAACTTCACGCTTTTTATCAGTATCTTCCAAACGTAACATAAAAACATCATTTTCACCGCTTGCTAGACTTCGATTAATTAAAGCTGTGTACACACCACCAATATGCAAAAATCCTGTTGGACTTGGTGCAAAACGTGTTACTGTAGGATTGTTTTTTCTTATCGGATAAATTTTTTCTAAATCTTGATTTGTTTTATTAATATTAGGAAATAAAAGTTCCGCCATTCTTTCATAATTATTCATTGTCAAATTCACCTTTCATAATTAAATACTAAAATTTATTTACACTTATTTTATTATATTATATTTTATAATAAAAATCTATATTAATTCTTTTAGACATAAAAAAAATCCCTTAGCGGGATTGAATTTCAAATGGAGCGGGTAATCAGAATCGAACTGACACAATCAGCTTGGAAGGCTGAGGTTCTACCATTAAACTATACCCGCATTTTAGATGGTCGGGAAAACAGGATTTGAACCTGCGACCTCCTGGTCCCAAACCAGGCGCTCTACCAAGCTAAGCTACTTCCCGAAATATGGCGCATCCAAGAGGACTCGAACCCCTAACCTTTTGATCCGTAGTCAAACGATCTATCCAATTGATCTATGGATGCATTTTATAATGGCGGTCTGGACGGGACTTGAACCCGCGATCTCCAGTGTGACAGACTAGCATGTTAACCACTACACCACCAGACCAGTTTTTATCGCTTTCTATCAAGCGCTCTTATATTCTACACTAATCAAAAATAAAATGCAAGTACTTTTTTAAAATTTTTTTATTTTTTTATCAATTAAGTGAATTTATTACTTTTTAAAA
>CALVBA010000052.1 GCA_944325695.1 uncultured Anaeroplasmataceae bacterium | reverse complement strand
AAGAAAGTATATATTTTTTTAGGGGGCGCGCGCCAAAAACTTCACAATTAAATATATATCTTTATATAAGATTAATTCAGTTTATAAATAAATAATATATTGCATTATAAAAAAAACAGTGATAAAATAATGTTTGTAAAAGGTATGTTTTTTTTCATACCTTTTTTTATTTTTAATAGCGATTAAACTATGATTTACTAAAATTAGATTATAAATAATATTTAAGGAGGCTTTTTTATGATTTTAAATAATTTTCCAAATTTAAAATTAGATAAATTAAAAAATTATAATACTTTAAGTAAAAGAGATCAATTAATATTTGAAATATTTTACTGCCATTTAATTTTAAAAGGAGAATTAACGCAGTCTAATTTGGAATTAGTAGGCATGATTAATAATGATAGTAATTATATATTATCTGGATTAAGACCTATTAATAATAACATTTTAAAAAAGATATTAGCTAAGTATGAAGAGTTAAAGCTAATAACAAGAAAAAGCACACGAGAATACAACCAATATAAGCAAACATATAAAACTGTTTCACGATCTATTACTTTAAACTTTTCTACTTTTCCATGGCTATCTAAACAAAATGTTTTTACAATGGAGGAACATATTCAAAAAGCTTATGCTCACTTCATCCAGGCATCAGAAATAAAAAAGAGTTTAGACAGTATAGTAGTTACTACTATTGAAGATGATGAATAATATAACATTTCTATATCCCGAATTTTGTCCCGTTTTATCCCGATTTTTTTCTTAAAACTTTTTTATGATTTTTTTAATATGATATTGTATTTTATGTAATTTCATGTTATAATATAGACAAGTAAAAGGTATATTTTTTTAATATACCTTTTTTTGTCGTTTTGGGGGTGATTTTTAGGGTTTTTTATGAAAAAATACAAGTTTTATAGTCTTCAAGATTATTATTACAAATTGTATTTAAACCAGGATAAACATTTCAAAATAATAAAAACTATTTTATTTATTTTGATATTTGGATCTATTCCACTAATTTTATTTATCAACTTCAATTATATATTTTTAGATTTAATATTATTAATTCTTGTGTTTATTTATAAAAAGATATTTGATTTACTTTACTTCTTCTTTAAATTTGAAATTAATATGCGTTTAGAAGTGGAAAAAAGTAGGCAAGTTGTTACAAATAAGTTCGCTAAGATATTAAAAATATTTGGTAATACTGGTGTTGGTAAGGATTCCATTGTTTCTGCTATGATGGTAGCAAATCGAAACTATTTAATTGATACGATATTAAATACACTTCAACAAATAAAAAATATTTTATATATTTATGATTTTGATGAGCTTGAAAATTTAATATCAACAAATGAGAACTTTTTAAATGTTTCATCTAACTCTAAGCAAAAAGAAATAATCGATAATTTTTTATATAAAAATGAATGCTTTATTTTAAAAAATTATCGTAATCAAATAAATGCAGATGATCATTTTAATAGGTTAGATGGTTTTATTTATAACGATGGAATAAATCAAATCCATTTTTTAGATAAGCTACATGAGTATATCAAACTATTTTATAGATTCTTCTTTATTCCTAATTATGTCATGTCAAATCACCCCGTAAAAGAGGTTGATGGGCTTATGGCTAAAATATTCTCAATTAATTATTTAAAGCTTGTTAAAGAGCGGATTTACAACAAATACAATAGGAAATATTATACTTCTAAAATTCAAATGCCTTTTGTTGATTATATTATTATTCTTCAAACCGAGGTTGACACATGGTTTTCTAATTTGGATAAGAATGTTAGATCAGAATTAACTAATTCAGGCATTAGAGATGCTGAAGCTTTTAAAAGGCATTTAATTGGTGAACACTCTTATTTTTATCAAATAGGTCAATCATCGAATCGCACGGATAAAACTTTAAGAGAATTAACTCACGCATGTTTACACGTTGTAGACAGTCAAATTATTGAAGGTGGTCAACGTAGAAATAAATATTTAAAAAAGAAAATAAATAAGCAAGAAAAGAAAGTTTATAAGTTAGAGAAAAAAATCAATAAAAATAACTTCATTAAGTTTTTCACAAATAAAAAGAAAAATAGACTAATTAAATTAAAAAAGAAATTAGCAAATAATTATTTACTTGTAGAAAAAAATAAAAATGAGGGTTATATCCAATATCAAGTTACTTATTCTAAAAGCGAAAACGCTACAAATGTTAATAATGTTACATTAGATTATTTGCTTGATAATAATTTAAAAATAAATAATTACAGTTGTATTTTAACATTTCCAATAGTAGATTGTTGGACGCATCACAATACCCACTACTTAAATGCCTTACGTGAAACAATATCAGAACAATCTAAATTAACATTTAAAAATGTTGATAATTGGAATGATTCGTTTAAAATGACGCGAGAAGAGGCTTTAAAAGTCGGTTACAATCGTCTTAATACATTTTATAATTTCAGTCTTGAAGAGGTTTTAAAACAACATTATGAGCTAGATGACGAAGAAAGGGGCTAGATATGATTTATAAGATATTATAATTCTTCAAATAAATCAAATTTCTAAAAAATTAAAGAAAGGAGGAAAAACATATTAAATTTATATTTTTAAATTTGTTATCTTTCATATTAAGTTTTACTACAATTTTTACTGCTACAACTAAAGTAGATACTTCATTAATTGATGAAATAAAATCAATTGATAGCACATTAATTAATAGAATTGATTACACTAAAAATTTTAGTTTCTTAACAATGGTTGAAAGTGTCAGCAATTATGAAAATGGTATGACATCTGACAAATTTGAATATGATCAAGTTGCTTATGTTTATTCCAAAAATGACCCTCTAGCATTTCAGATGCTTTTAGCTACTGATGTAAAAGATTATATTATAAACGTTAAGATATTAGAAAAAGAAAATGATTTATATAAACTTGACTTAGATATTGATACTAATCTTTTTAAAGGTGTCAACGAACGTAACTACATGTTTAATACTTGTAGGGTTGTTGATAATGAAACTGAGGAAGATGGATTTTTAGGTATACCATTTAAAAATGAAACTGCAGGTATCGGATATAAGTGTACAACTGTAAAAGAATATGGTGAATATGTTTTATATAAACAAGAAAAAGCCAATGAAGTCATTATTATTGATGATGTGAAAAATTATAATTATCGTAAACTACAAGAACCGTATAGATATTTTCATGTTTTAATGTTTAATGTTCCGTTTGAATATGATATTTATGATATTACTATTAGTTATACCTATGATCACTATGTTCTTCGCAATTTCATGAATAATGAATGGAAATTAGATTATAGTAAAAATGAAATTGTGACTATCGATAAAACCATGAACACATCAGGAGGTTTTTGGTGGTGGTGGAAATATGAATTTAGTTCTTTAGGATTAGTATCAGAAAATAAGCATATTAAAGTCGAAGATAAAGATAATTATAAATGGTATGTAAATTATGCTGATTTTCAACATGAAACAATATTTAATGGTTCTACTGCTGTTCCTGTAGGAAGTTATGAAGTTAGAGATACAGTTATATTAAGTATTTCTTATATTAAAGATGGTGAAATTATAAAAATTGGTGTGGTTAATCAGCCTACTGATTCAGATTTTATTCCAAATTATCCAGATGCAAATGACTTATTTGAAAAAATTAAAGATTGGATTATTAATATTTTTAAAAATAATTTTAATGATATAAAACAATTTATTGAAGATAACATTATTTATATTGTTTTAGGGGTTTTATTAATTTTATTCTTACCATCTTTAATTGCTAGTCTTTTTATTGGAATAGTTAAACTTGTATTTGGTTTACCTATTAAAATATTAAAAACTGTTTTATCCGTTCTATTTAAACGTAAGGATAAAGATTATGATGATGAATATTAAAAAATTATTTAGGAGTGATGACTTATAAAAAATAAAATTGTTAAATGTTTAGCTGCTGCATCTTTATTAACTGGGGTTGTTTCTACTGCTTCAGATATGTTTAGTATTGCTAATAATCCAGTAGTACAAAATTATATGCAAGAAAATGGATATACTTTAAAAAGTTTATCTAATAATGTAGATGTTGAAAATAATACTTTTAAATGG
>CALVBA010000051.1 GCA_944325695.1 uncultured Anaeroplasmataceae bacterium | reverse complement strand
AAACTTAATTTCATAATAAAACCCCATAAGTCTTTCTAGTATTTTCTACTAGTCCAACTTATGGGGTTCAGTATATTTCTATAACAGCTTTTTATATTGTTACTAGTATTAATAATTATTATATCGGTTTTTGTGTTCATATATTAACTTATTTAATTATAACGCTATTTTTTTACAGCAACTCAATTTTAAGTTATGCAAAAAAAACGTATTATAAAAGTAAAATTATGATAATGATATATAATCTTTGATTTTAGCATAAATATACATAATAGAAAATAAAATTTAATACTTTAAAAGTTTACTCATTTTTAAAATGTTTGAGTAAATTTTTTATATCTATAAAAAAATATCTTTTATTTTTTTCGTTAATATAGTATAATATACGAAGAGTTTTCTACATAGGAGGAAATAGTTTATGAATAATAAAGAAGTACTTATTACGCAAGAGGGTAAAGAAGCTCTTGAAGCGGAATTAAAACATTTAATCGAAGTTGAAAAACCAGCTAATATCATCGCATTAGAAGAAGCGCGTGGTCAAGGGGACTTATCAGAAAATGCCGATTACGATGCAGCACGTGATGATCAAACACGTATTGAAAAACGTATTCGTGAAATTCAAGAAATTTTAAAATATGCTAAAATAATTGAAAAAGATAACTCTGATTTAGTTTCTGCGGGAAAAGATATTAGTATTTTATATTTAGGAATTAATAAACAATTTGATTTTAAATTAGTAGGGACAACTGAAGCTGATCCTTTTAATAAAAAAGTTTCAATTGAATCTCCACTTGGTAGATCATTAGTTGGTAAAAAAACAAATGATGTTGTAAGTTTCCGTTCTGAATCAGGACATACTTACGAAGTTAAGATTTTAAGTGTAATTTAAAAAACCACCACTTGTGGTTTTTTTCGTCTTATGAAAGTTCTAAATAAAGCTTCATTAATGCTCGTTTTTCGATTCTTGAAACATAGGAACGACTTATTTCAAATTTAGAAGCAATTTCTTTTTGCGTTAAGATTTTAGTATTAAAAAGGCCATAGCGTAATTTAATAATATCTAATTCGCGTTCATTTAAAACTTCTAAAGCTTTATAAAGTTCTTTATTTCGTTCTTCATTTTCGATATTTAAAATGACATCTTCATTTTCATCGGGAATGATGTCAATCAAGCGAATATCATTTCCATCTTTATCAAGCCCGATAGGCTGATATAAAAGAATGTGATTATTCTTGTTTTTGTTAGTTCGAATATTCATGAGAATTTCATTTTCAATACACCTTGCAGCATAGGTAGCTAGCTTATTTGGAGCATCATATTTAAAAGTATCAACAGCTTTAATTAATCCAATAATCCCAATCGATAAGAGATCATCTTTTTCTTCACGGGTATTATCATATTTTTTAACAATATGAGCTACTAAGCGTAAATTATGCATGATTAATTTATTGCGTGCTTCAAGATCATTTTCTAATTTGAATTTTTTTAAATATAAAGCTTCTTTTTCTTCTGTTAACTTTTTAGGATAAGATTCGTTTTTTAGCGATCCTAAAAAGGGAAAAATTTGTAAAAAGAACAACATAACATTCACCCTTTATCTTAATTTTGGAGGTTACATAATGAGTTTTTTAAATTATCGCAATTATATTCCTGATTTATATATTAATAAAATTACGGATTTAGATTTCAAACAATTATATGCTGAAGGTTACCGCCTTATTCTAACAGATTTAGACAATACATTAATTTCTTACAAGGAAACAGAACCAACACCTGAGATTATTAGTTTTGTGCGCAACTTAGAAGCAATTGGATTTGAAGTATTTATCATTTCTAACTCTTTAAAAGATCGTGTTTCACATTTTAGTTCTATATTAGGAGTTGATTATGTTAAATTTGCGAAAAAACCATTAAAAGGTGGATTTAAAAAAGCGTTTAAAAAGTTAGGACATAAGTATAAGAAAGAAGAAATTCTGTATTTTGGTGATCAATTGATGACGGATATTTTAGGTGGTAAACGCATGGGCTTAAAAACCCATTTAGTTAAAGCGATTGACCGTAAAACAGAAAAGGCTGTTACTAGGTTTAATCGCTTTTTAGAAAAAATAGTATTAAAACGTATTTATAAAAAAGATCGAAAAGCTTATGATGAAAAACTAAAGGAGTATGTATTAGATGTTACTAGAAGAGATTAGATGTATTGGTTGTGGGGCTTTATTACAGACAAAAGATCCTAAAAAACCAGGATTTATAAAAGAAGAAGTTTTAGAAAAACGTGATTTAAATGATTGTTTATGTTTAAGATGTCACAATATTCAAAACTACAATAAAAATGCGAAAGTTGATGTTGAAGCAAATGAATATTTTGAAATTGTAAAAAATCTGATTAAAAAGGATTGTTTAATCGTTAATGTAGTTGACGTTTTTGATTTTAACTCAACATTTATTCCTTTTTTAAATCAGTATACGAATAAAAATGACTTGCTGATTGTAGGAAATAAAATCGATTTATATCCAAAGTCAATTAAACATAAAAAGATCACTGATTGGATGCGCCTACAAATCAATAAAGCAGGATTTAAAATTAAAGATTGTATTTTAGTTAGTGGAAAAACTGGATATAATATAGAACAATTAGTTCGTTTAATCGAAAAATACCGCAATAAAAAAGATGTTTATATTGTTGGGACATCGAATGTTGGAAAATCAAGTATTATAAATGCTATTTTACGTAAATATACAGATTTACAACGCGATTTAGTTACTACATCAGTAGTTCCAGGGACAACATTGAATGCAATTCGAATTCCTTTCTTCCAAGACCACAAAGCAATTATCGATACTCCAGGATTAATTAATCCATCACAAATGACCAATATGCTTTCGGTTGAAGATTTAAAATATGTTTTACCAAAGAAAGAAATTAAGGCACGTATTTATCAATTAGATGCTAACCAAACGGTTTTTATAGGTGGTTTAGCGAGCTTTAGTTTTGTTGAAGGAGAACATCAACCATTTGTGTTCTATTTTAGTGACCAGTTAAAATTGCATCGCACTAAATATGAAAATAAAGATAGTTTATATGAACGTCAAGCAGGAAAATTACTTGTTCCGCCATTTGATGGTAAAATTGATTTTGAACATACTTCAATCACAATCACTGAACCTAAAGAAATTGTTATTAGTGGATTAGGATTTATTGTATGTAAAAAACCATGTAAATTAGAGATTGCAACTTTGAAGAAAGTTAAGGTAATTGTTCGTGACTGTCTTATCTAATATCAAAGAAAAGTTAAAAGAAGAATTTAAAGACGATAATAAGCGTTTAATTCATATTTATGGTGTTGCTTCGATGGCCAAGAAACTAGCGATGAAATTCAATATCGATGAAGATAAAGCTTATATTGCCGGTTTGTGCCACGATTATTATAAAAATAGAAGCTTAGAATTTTTAAAATCAAAAATTAAAAGTCCAGAAGATCTAAAAAAATGTGAAGAAGTAGAAGCTTTATATCACGCTTATGCTATTGCCGATAGTTTAGAAGAGGAATTTGGAATTAGTGATTTAGAAATTTATGAAGCGGTTAAATATCATGTTTTTGGTAAAAAAGGCATGAATAAACTAACGGAAATCGTTATGATTAGTGATTATTGTGAATTATCACGAACTTATGAAACATGTATTAAATGTCGTAACATTTTATATATAAACTACGATTTAGCAGTATATTATTCATATTATTATGTTAATTCGTTTTTAAAAAGAAAAGGATATCATGCATGTTTAGAACAAATACAATTAGAAGAAGAATATAAGGAGAAAATAGAGATGAATTTATTAGAAGTAATTGTTGGATCATTAGAAAAAGTACGTGCTACATCAATTAATATCTATGATGTTAAATTGACAAATCCATTGACAGATTATTTAGTAGTGGCAAGTGTACAAACAGATCGTCAAGCTGAAGGGGCTGTAACATATATTAAAGAAAATGCCTTAAAAAATGGTTTTGATGTTCGTCAAGTTGAAGGAAAAAATGGTGGATGGACATTAATTGATTGTCGTGATGTTATTGTTCATGTTTTCTCAGAAGATGAAAGATGTCATTATAAATTAGATAGCTTATATTTAGATTGTCCACAAGTTGATATTAATACTTTAAATACAAATATTGAATAAACAAGATGAAAATCTTGTTTTTTTATG
>CALVBA010000050.1 GCA_944325695.1 uncultured Anaeroplasmataceae bacterium | reverse complement strand
ACATAAAACAGCCATCACTTCTGATGCTACTGTGATATCAAAATGATCTTCTCTAGTTACTCCATTCGTTTTTCCACCTAAACCGATAATGATATTTCTTAAACTACGATCATTCATGTCAAGACATCTTTTCCACACAATACGTTGAGGATCTATTCTTAAATTATTTCCTTGATAAATATGATTATCTAATAACGCACTAATCGCATTATTCGCCGTAGTTATAGCATGAATGTCTCCGGTAAAATGTAAGTTAATATCTTCCATTGGTACTACTTGCGAATACCCTCCGCCGGTAGCTCCGCCTTTTACTCCCATTACTGGTCCAAAACTCGGTTCTCTAACACAACACGATACATTTTTACCTAATAATTTAAAGGCATCAGCTAAGCCAATGGTAGTAGTCGATTTTCCCTCACCAGCTTTTGTTGGAGAAATAGCCGTTACTAATATTACTTTTCCTTTATTTTCTTTTTTTAATAAATTTAAAGATAATTTAGCTTTATAATGACCATATTCTTCAAAGTCGTCTTCATTTAATCCTAAATCAAAGGCAATATCTTTGATTTTTTTCATATGTGATTGTTGAGCAATCTCTAAATCTGTTAACATATAATTCCTCCTTAAAAAATAAAAAACATTAACGACGTGTTAATGTTTTGCATAGTAAAAGAAAACCCACTTTAAATGGAGTGAATTCTAGATTAAATTGTTTAGTTTTCAAAATATCCATCATGTTTACTCACACTCCTAGCAACTTAAAATCATAAAAAGCAAAAAAGCCTACTAATATTTACATCGTAGAAGGTAAGGGTGTAGTATGCTTTTTTGTAGTCCTAAAATTTACGGTTTTAGGGTAGAGACTCGCTTTCCATATTTAAGCAGTTATACAAAAAATATTTTTCTTTCAAACGTATTATAACATGAATGACAAAGACATTCAAGTACCGCTAATACTTTTTAATATCCTGTTGAAACGCTTTTATTGCTGAAATAAAAGCATCTACTTCGGCAAATTGACTATTATATGTCGTAACTAAACGTATCGTTTCTAAACCATCTTTTTCATCCATCAATGTAAATAAAAAGTTCTTCTCTAAAACTTTACGTAAGTTAGTTGTAATCGAAATAAAAACTTGATTTGCCTCTGGATCATTTTTAATATCAATTTTTATTTTTTTAAGTTCACTTGCTAAATATGATGCTATATCATTAGCTTTTTTAGCTAATTGATAGAATAAATCTGTTTCAAATAAAGCAATAAACTGAATTCCTAAGTTAAATCCTTTAGCCATTAACGCCCCATGTTGTTTCATGCTATGTAAAAATCCTTCACATAAACTTGAATTTTTAAAACATACAGCTTCTCCAAACATTGCACCATTTTTAGTTCCACCGATATAAAAAACATCAGAATTCAAATAAATATCCTCTAATGTTGCACCACTAGCTACTAAAGCTGTCCCTAAGCGAGCACCATCAATAAATAAGTATAAACCTTTTTCTTGACAATAACGATACAATTCTTGAAGTTCTTCTTTTGTATAAACTGTTCCAGCTTCTGTGGCATTAGAAATATATACCATTTTAGGGATTACCATGTGAAATCCATGATGATTTTTTAAAACTTCGCTAATCGCTTCTACTGTAATCTTACCATTTACAGATGGAACAGTAAGAATCTTACGTCCAGTATTTTCAATCGCTCCTGTTTCTAAAGTGTTAATGTGTCCTTCCAAAACACTGATGCACGCTTCATAGCTTTTAAGCATACTTTGGATAACCATTAAATTGGTCATCGTTCCACCACTAATAAAGAAGATTTCTGCATCATGTTTAATTTCTTTTCTAATTAATTCTTTGGCATAATTTGTAAGTTCATCTTGTCCATATCCGCAATATTTACCCGTACTATATTTATTTATATAGGATAAAACCTCACTTGCAGCAATTGTATTATAATCATTTAAAAAACTAATCATTTTCATCTCTCCTTTTACATTTAGAAGTATATCACAAAAAAAAGATGCTTTTAAACATTTTTTTTATAAATCATAATAAACTATAAAGAAGGTGATATTATAAATGAATCAACATTGACTTTGAAAGATCGTAATAAACTTGTGGTTACAGGGGTAAAACAAATTAAAAAACTCGATTCAGAATTAGCCATTTTAGATACAACAGCAGGGCTTCTTTCTGTTATGGGAAAAAATTTAGTTATTGATGATTTTATCGATCAAAATAAAATTATTATTTCGGGTACAATTGATAAACTTGCATATAATATGATAAAGCTAAGTTTAATCAAAAAAATACTTAAATGATTATAGATTTAAAAACGCAAATTATAGCCATTTTTTTATTTATTGCATCGGGATTTGTCATTCATTTTATTCACTCATTATTTACCTATAAAAAGAGTCATTTAAGAGACTTTATTACGACTATTTTGGCATCGATATTAATTATTAAAAACTTAGAATATCTCAATATCGATTTAAATATAACTTTGATTACGGCTTTTGTTTTAGGGATTTTAATCTTTAACAACTTTAAAGCATCAAGTTTAAAAAATATTCAAGATTTTTATCTTTATTTAAAAATCTTGCAAAAACCATTATTTTTTTTAATAAAAAATGCCTATCCACCAATCTTCAAATTTATCGATATGCAAATCATTAGATTAATTTCTAATGTTATTACTAAAAAAGCAATGAAAAAAGTGCAAAAAATACAAAATAACGCCGTTAAATAGTTTAAAAAACTTTTAAAAAAATAATTTTATGATATAATATATTATAGTATTTTTTGGGAGGTATGAAAATGGCTGAATTAAACTTAACTGAACAAGAAATTGTTCGTCGTCAAAAAGCATTAGCACTTAAAGAAAAAGGAATTGATCCGTTTGGTAGTGCCTTTAAAAGAGACTCTAATGCTTTAGAAATTATTACAAAATTTCAAGATATGGAACATGATGAATTAGAAAAAGCAAATGCTTTAGTAACTATAGCTGGACGAATCATGACTAAACGCCGTCAAGGAAAAGCGGGATTTATGACAATTCAAGACCGTTCTGGAAAAATCCAAATATATGTACGTATTGATACAGTTGGTGAAGAACAATACGAATTATACAAATCAGCTGATATTGGTGATTTCGTAGGAATTCACGGACAAGTATTTAAAACTAATACAGGTGCAATTGCGATTAAGGCTTTCACTTATACACACTTATCAAAAGCTTTACGTCCATTACCTGAAAAATTCCACGGTTTGCAAGATGTTGAAGAAGCACGTCGTAGACGTTATGTTGATTTAATAATGAATGAAGATTCTAAAAAAGTAGCCCTACTTCGTCCAAAAATTATTCGTGCAATTCAAAACTTCTTTGATTCAAATGGATTTGTCGAAGTAGAAACTCCGGTTTTACAACCAATATTAGGAGGAGCTTCAGCTCGTCCATTCATTACTCATCACAATACTTTAGACATGCCTTTCTATTTACGTATTGCTACTGAATTACCACTTAAAAAGTTAATCGTTGGTGGATTAGAAGCAGTTTATGAAATTGGACGTTTATTTAGAAATGAAGGAATGGATGCAACTCATAATCCAGAGTTTACAACTGTAGAAGCTTACTTAGCATACTCTGATATGTATGGTATGATGGATTTAGTAGAAAACTTATTCGCAACAGTTGCTATGAATGTTTTAGGAACGACTACAGTTCAAAAAGGTGATAAAGAAATTAACCTTGCTAAAGGATGGAAACGTTGGCATATGGTTGATGCAATCAAAGAAATTAGTGGTGTAGACTTCTGGAAAGAGATGACTTTAGATGAAGCAAAAGCTTTAGCTAAAGAACATAATATTGAAGTACCAAAACACTATACAGGTGTAGGACATATTATTAATGCTTTCTTTGAAAAATATGTTGAGGATACAATTGTTCAACCTACTATTGTTTACGGACATCCAATTGAAATTTCTCCATTAGCTAAAAAGAATGCAGAAGACCCACGTTTCACAGATCGCTTTGAATTATTTATTGATTCAAAAGAATATGCTAATGCCTTCACTGAGTTAAATGACCCAGTTGATCAACGTGAAAGATTTGAGAATCAATTAAAAGAAAAAGAATTAGGTAATGATGAAGCTAATGAAATGGATACTGATTTCGTCGAAGCTTTAGAATATGGTATGCCACCTTGTGGTGGTATCGGTGTAGGAATCGATCGCTTTGTAATGCTTTTAACTAACACTGCATCAATCCGCGATGTTTTATTATTCCCACACATGAAAAATAAATAATTTTA
>CALVBA010000049.1 GCA_944325695.1 uncultured Anaeroplasmataceae bacterium | reverse complement strand
TATAAATCCTCCCTTGATAAAAATACTTTAAAGCTATACTTAAACTATTTAAATTATCCATCTTTTGATAAAATACAGGTCAATAAGTATATTTTTTATTATAACTATTATTTTACAGCTTTACAACAAAAAAAGAGTAATTTAGCATATCATTTTTATATCATATAGTTAAAAGAATAAATCTATTGAAGTAAAAAACAGACTATATGAAATAGATTTCTCATAATCTCTAGTTTATTAAAGTTACTTTTACAAATATTTTATATAAATATAAGAATCTTAAAATTTTACTTTTGTATTTATAAATCAATTTATTATAAAAATATGATAATATAGAGTTATAAATTGTTTAATTTGGGAGGAAAGTATGTATTTTCAATACGGCGAAAAAGAAATTAAATACCTGACACAAAAAGATCAAAAAATTAAAGAAGTAATACAAAAAATTGGCCAAATTAATCGTCAAGTTGATAATGACTTATTCTCTTCTGTCATTCATCATATTATCGGACAACAAATTTCTACTAAAGCTCAAGCAACCATTTGGCAAAGAATGAACGAAAACTTTTCTTCGATTAATGAAGATACAATTTTTTTGGTAGGGATAGAAAAATTACAAAAATTGGGGATAACTTTTAGAAAAGCGGAATATATTATTGATTTTGCCCAAAAAGTAAAAAATGGAAGTTTTGATTTAAAAAGTATAGAAAACAAATCTGACGATGAAGCGATTAAACAACTTTCTTCTTTAAAAGGAATTGGAATTTGGACTGCCGAGATGATTTTACTTTTTTGCATGCAACGCCCTAATATTTTTAGCTATAGTGATTTAGGCATCTTACGCGGTCTTAGAATGGTTTATCATCACCGAAAAATTGACCGTAAATTATTTGAAAAATATCGAAAAAGATTTAGTCCATATTGCAGTGTAGCAAGTCTATATCTATGGGCGGTAGCAGGTGGAGCAATCCCAAACATGAAAGATTATGCACCTAAAAAAGTAAATAAAATTAAAATATGATTTTTTCATAATAAAAAATAGAAATATTAAAAAATAACAATATTAAACGTTAATTTCTTTCATTTCTACTTTGATATTTAAATTTATTGCACCTCAGCTTAAACACCATCTTGCAATATCTGTAATTAGTTTTGTAGGTAATGCTTTATTATATGGAAAATAGATAGCATTTTTCTTTGTAACAAATTCTTTTAAATCAAATGCAAACTCTTCAATAGCTTCAATTCCTACATAAAAACTTATATGTTTTTTACAAGCTGAAAAAGAAAGAGATTTTCCTTCTTTTTCATAATAAGGCATACTCCATAATATACGTTCATTTATGTCGGGAAAACTATCTTTTAATGCAATCCTCATTTCTTTTAAGTGTGCATGAGTTTCTAATGGCTGTGAGTGGATATATTCTAATACTGTTTTAGGTGTTTTTCCGCAATAATGACTCTGATTTATTCTTTTAAACTCTCTTCTACATTTAGGACATATCCACATATTTTATTTCCTCCTTGAATTTAGATGTTGTGTTTTTAAATTTTTTCTAAATTATTATATCACAGAAACATAAATTCTATTAACATTCCTAATTTAACCGGCGATTCATTATAATAAAAAGAGTAAATATCATCTTTAAATTATAACATAACTAAAAATGTTATTTAAAGTATTATTGGTTACTCTTATTTTATTTTTAAAATAATTAAAAATTAATTTTAAATTATTGATAACTCGTATTTAGCAAAAAAATCTTTTTTTTCATAAATCCCATGCAAATAATTTAATTTTTTTTCTTTTGCATCATAATAAAAAGCACTACATCCATTAAACATCGATATAACTTCCAAATAAGAATTGGTTACATGCACAATAGCTCCATCTTCTAAAGCTATAACATCGATATTATTGCCGTAATAATCACTACCATTGCGATTAAAATGAGGGATAGCCATCACATTGAAAAATGATAATCCTTCTTCGACAGTAAAGCCGTAAAAAGTAGAATTATTTTCATAGACGTTTAAATCCGCTAAATAAAATTGATGAAGAAAATTCATCCCTGCTGAAATTCCTACAAATACTTTAGATTGAATTAGTTTTTTTATTTCAGCAATTAAATGATTCTGTTTAACATAATCAAGTAATTTTTTAGTACTCCCGCCAATAACATATATAATATCAGCATCATTTACTTTATTTAAAAAAGAATCTCTAGTATCATTATCATAAATAAACGATACATTCATATGATATTTTTTTTCATATTTAGCTGTATAATATGTCATTATTTTGTTTTGATTACTATTGGCAATAGTAATAAAACAGATCTTCTTTAATTGAAAATTATTTGTTATTTCTACATCTAAAGAAGTTGTATCATCAGATACATAGTTAAATCCTCCAACTAAATACAAGTTCATCTAATCACCACATTTATAAATATTATATCTTGTATTATAACATTTTAATTATATAAATAATATAAAACATTAAATATTTATTTTATCTTAATTTATCATCATGAGATGTATTATTGCATTATAAAATAATTAAATAGTCAAATTATTTTTTCTATCTTGTTAAATGTCTTCCTATTAATGTTGAAATTTGTTATAATAATGTCGGGTGATAGTTTTATGATTAAAATATACAAAAACGGTGAAGAATTTATTGAGGATAATAAAGACTTAATAAATAATTATGAAGACCGTTTGCAGATGTTTTATGCCAATGCATTAAAATATTTTAAACCACAATCTGAACAAAAATTTTTATTTGGAAAAATTAATGAATATAATAAGGAATTACTATTCTGCTTAGTTGATAATTTACCACTTCTTTTATTTAGTATTGATTTTACTAAAAAAATGATTGAAGATTTATACTACTATTTTAAATCAAACAAAATCATTTTTACCGATTTAATAACAAGTGAAGAATTAGCTTTAAAGTGGATTGAAGTATATGAAGGAAAAGAAAAAATTTTCTTTTCCAAAGAAAATGAACTTTACTTACTTAGTTTAAAAAGTTTAAATTTGCATACGACATTTGATACTGATTTTAGATATGCTGAAGAAAAAGATTTTGAAGTACTATTAAAAATGTTTCAAGACTACGACTTAGAAATCCACGGTCGAGCTAAACATCAACATGAAGATGCAATTAAAAATAATATCAAACAAAAAACATTATTTGTCTTAGTAAATAACAATAATGAAATTGTAAGTATGGCAAATACTTCTAGAGTTTTAAATCAAACTTTTAGTATTAATCACGTCTATACTAAACCCGAATTTCGCGAAAAAGGATATGGTAAAGCGATTATTTCGGAGTTAATTATGCATAAATTTGAAGATGGATATCAAAACGCTAGTTGTTTTGTTAGAGTAAATAATGAATATTATAAGAAATTTTTTAAATGTTTAGGATTCAATATTGTAACAACTGCATTTAAATACCATGTTATAAAAAATTTAGAAAGTGCTATTTTCGCTGGTGGATGTTTTTGGTGCATGGCTAGACCATTCCATGAATTTGATGGTGTTTGTCATGTTATAAGCGGTTATACTGGTGGAAAAACTAAAAATCCTACTTATAATGAAGTCAAATCACATAAATCAGGACATCGTGAAGCCATTAAAATTAATTTTAATCCGCAACTTATCTCATATAAACAATTACTAGAAATCTACTTCTATTCAATTGATCCTTTTGATGCTGGTGGTCAGTTTGCTGACCGTGGAGCTGCATATAAAACAGCTATTTTTTATGTCAATAAAGAACAAAAGAAAGAAGCATTAGATTTTATAAATAATTTAGAAAAAATATTTAAAAAGAAAGTTGCTACACAAGTATTACCATTTGAATATTTTTATGTTGCAGAAGCTAAACATCAAGATTTCCACATTAAAAATCCATTAGAATATTCTTTAGAAATTGAATCAAGTGGTCGTGAACATCGGATTTATGAATTCTATTTTGAACATAAAGATAAATGTTATAAAGCATGTATGGACAAAGATACGATTATCGATATAAAAGAAGTTGATAAAATCGCAATCTTTAATAATCCAAACTGTGCTAAGCCGTTGATTGCAAAAATAACAAGATATTTGAAAACTCATCCGGAATCAAATATTAATGATATTAAGAAATATTTAAAAATTGAATAATATTATATCTCCAAAATAAATAGATAATTAAATGAATTTACGTTTGATTATTTATGTTTATTTTGGAGTTTTTTTATAAAGATGATTTGTCAAATTAAGTGCAACACCTAATGTAAGTTATAAACCAAGCATGACTTCATTGGGTGTTTTAAAT
>CALVBA010000048.1 GCA_944325695.1 uncultured Anaeroplasmataceae bacterium | reverse complement strand
ACTCAATTGTTGCTGGTGGTTTAGAAGTACAGTCATAGGCTACTCGATTAACTCCATGTACCTCATTTACAATACGTCTTGAAATCTTATCTAAGACATCATATGGAATTCGTGCCCAATCTCCAGTCATACCATCAATTGATGTAACCGCACGAATCACTACAGTATATGAGTATGTCCGTTGATCACCCATAACCCCAACACTACGAATATCAGGTAAACAAGTGAAGTATTGCCAAATTTCTTTATCTAAGTTTGCTAATTTAATTTCAGTACGTAAAATCAAATCACTTTCCTTAACAATACGCAATTTATCCTCTGTAACCTCACCTAATACACGAATACCTAAACCTGGTCCTGGGAATGGTTGACGCCATACAACATCATAAGGTAATCCTAATTCTAAACCTAAAGCACGAACTTCATCTTTAAATAAAACATTTAATGGTTCAATTAATTTAAACTTCATACCTTCAGGTAATCCACCAACATTATGGTGGCTTTTAATAGTTTGTGCTGTTTTAGTTCCTGATTCAATAATATCAGTATATAAAGTTCCTTGTGCTAAGAAATCAAATTCACCTAATTTAGATGATTCTTCATCAAAAACATAAACGAATTCATTTCCAATAATCTTGCGTTTCTTTTCTGGATCACTAACACCTTTTAACTTATCCAAGAAACGTTTTGATGCATCAACTCTAATAACATTCATATGAAAGTGTTCTTTAAAAACTGCCATAACTTCATCAGATTCATTCATTCTTAATAATCCATTATCAACGAACATACATGTAAGTTGATTTCCAATTGCTTTATGGATTAAAACAGCTGCTACCGATGAATCAACTCCACCAGATAATCCTAATAAAACCTTTTTATCTTGCACAGTTTCTCTGATTTTTTCTACTTGCATATCAATATAGTTTTTCATCTGCCAGTTTTTTTCACACTTACAAATTTCAAACACAAAGTTTTTAATAATATCATTTCCATATTCCGAGTTACGAACTTCCGGATGAAATTGCACTGCATATAACTTCTTTTCTTCATTTGAAATAGAAGCGATTGGACATGTATCAGTACTTGCGATAATTTTAAATCCTTTAGGTAATTGTGTAACCTTATCCCCGTGACTCATCCAAACATTTTGAACTTCTGGAAGACCTTTATAAAGAGGTGAATAAATATCACAATTTATTGGTGCTTTACCATATTCTTTTTTTTCACATGCTTCGATAACACCACCAAAAACATGGCTCATAAGTTGCATTCCATAACAAATTCCAAATACTGGAATCCCTAAATTAAAAATTTCTTCATCACATCTAAATGAATTTTCTTCATAAACAGAGTTTGGTCCTCCACTTAATACAATCCCTTTTAAACCCTTAATTTGTTTAATTTCCTCAATAGTAATATCATGATGACGTAATTCTGAAAATACACCCATTTCACGAATTCTTCGAGCAATTAATTGATTATATTGGCTACCAAAATCTAATACTAAAATTTGATCGTATGTCATTTATTTACTCCTTATTTGGTATAGTTTGGTGCTTCTACTGTAATTTCTACGTCATGTGGATGACTTTCTTTTAATCCGGCATTAGTAATTTGAACAAATACTGCATCGTGGCGTAAAGCATCAATGTCTTTAGTTCCGCAGTATCCCATACCAGCACGTAATCCTCCACATAATTGATAAATAGTGTCAGCTACTTCCCCTTTGTAAGCAACTCGTCCTTCAATTCCTTCAGGAACAAGTTTTTTAGCAGCCGTATCTTTTGCTTGAAAATAACGATCGCTAGACCCACGTTTCATTGCGGCAAGACTACCCATTCCTACATATGATTTGAATTTACGTCCTTGGAAAACAATTTCTTCCCCAGGTGATTCCATACATCCAGCTAGTAAAGAACCAAGCATAACACAGTTGGCACCTGCAGCTAAAGCTTTAACGATATCACCAGATAATTTAATACCACCATCAGCGATACAACATGCTCCAACTGATTCACAATATTGACTAACATCCGCAATCGCTGTAATTTGTGGTACACCAACTCCTGCAACCACTCGAGTTGTACAAATTGAACCAGGTCCAATACCAACTTTTACTGTTGAAGCCCCAGCTGCAATTAAAGCTTTAGCAGCCTCTACAGTAACAATATTTCCAGCAATAACATCTAAATTAGGATATTTCGTTTTAATAGCACGAACTGCATCAATAATTCCTTGAGAATGACCATGTGCAGAATCTAAAGTAATAACGTCAACTTCCGCTTTTACTAAAGCATCAACACGTTCCATCATATTAGAAGCAACTCCAACAGCCGCTCCTACACGTAGGCGCCCTTGACTATCTTTACATGCATTAGGATAATCTTTACGGTGATCAATATCTTTAGAAGTTATTAATCCAATTAATTTATAATTTTCATCGACGATAGGTAGTTTTTCAATTCGATGTTGCCATAAGATTTCTTTAGCTTCATCTAAAGAAGTATTTTCTTTAGCTGTAATTAAATTATCTTTCGTCATAACATCTACTACCTTAGTATCATCAGCTTTTAAATACTTAACATCACGATTTGTAATAATACCTTTTAAATGATTTTCATCATCAACAACAGGTAAACCGCTAATATTATATTTGCTAAATAACGCTAAAGCTTCTTTTAAAGTAGAAGTTTCTTTAAGTGTAATGGGATTATTAATCATTCCTGATTCATTACGTTTAACAATACTAACTTGATTAGCTTGTTCTTCAATTGACATATTTTTGTGGATAAATCCAATTCCACCTTGTCTAGCAATGGCAATCGCCATTTTTGATTCAGTAACAGTATCCATTGCTGCGGAAACAATTGGAATATTCATTGTAATTGAAGGTGTTAATTTAGTTTTTAAGCACACTTCACTTGGCAATACATTTGATTCTTGTGGCACTAATAAAACGTCATCAAATGTTAATGCTTGGCATACAATTTTTTCACTTAAGCTTTTCATTTGTAGTTCCTCCCTGAAAAATTATTAAATTTTTACCATTATATATCGAAAATTAAATAATTTCAACACGTTTATAAATTTCTTCAACATTTTTTAAATAATATTCCAAAGTAAAACAATCATCTAACTCTTCTTTTGTTAAATAACTCATAACCTTTTTATCGTTTGCTAATAACTCTTGATAATCAAGGTTATTTTCAAAAGAATTCATCGCAATAGGTTGAACTGTATCATAAGCTTCCTCACGTGATAATCCTTTATTAATCAAAGCATTCATAACACGTTGAGCAAAAATAACTTTATTTGTTTTCATAATATTTTTAATCATATTCTCTGGCCAAACAACTAAGTCTTCTAAAACCTTAACGTAACGATTTAACATATAATCTAATAAAATCGTTGCATCAGGTAAAATAATACGTTCAGTGGAAGAATGAGAAATGTCTCTTTCATGCCATAATGCGACGTTTTCATAGAATGTAACCATATACCCACGGATTACACGAGCACATCCACAAATATTTTCACTTGTGATTGGGTTACGTTTATGTGGCATCGCACTAGAACCTTTTTGTCCTTTTTTAAATGGTTCTTCCGCTTCACGAACTTCCGTTCTTTGTAAGTGTCTAATCTCAGTTGCAATTTTTTCCATTGTTGTCGCAATTAAAGCTAGTGTAGCCATGTAATAAGCATGTCGATCGCGTTGCAATGTTTGCGTAGAAATATTTGCTGATTCAATCCCTAACTTTTCACACACATAATCTTGTACAAAAGGCGGAGTATTGGCAAAATTACCCACAGCTCCACTAATTTTACCAGCTTCAACTTGAGAAGAAGCTTCTTTAAAACGTACTAAATTACGTTTCATCTCTTCATACCATAAAGCCCATTTCAGTCCAAAAGAAGTAATATCTGCATGAATTCCATGTGTACGTCCAATGCAAGGTGTTTTAGCATATTTTAAAGCATTACTTTTTAATACTGCTAAAAATTTTTCTAAATCTTTTAAAATAATCGCATTAGCTTGTTTTAAAAGATAACCGTTTGCTGTGTCTACAACATCAGTTGAAGTAAGACCATAATGCACCCATTTCTTTTCATCACCTAAAGATTCTGATACACATCTTGTAAAGGCAACAATATCATGTCTTGTTTCTTGCTCAATTTCATAAATTCTTTCGATATTAAACTTAGCATTTTGACGGATTTTATCAACATCTTCTTTAGGAATAACACCTAGTTGTTGCCATGCTTCACAAGATAAAATCTCAACTTCTAAATAAGCTTTAAATTTATTTTCTTCCGTCCAAATACGTGCCATTTCCGCTCTTTTATAACGATCTATCATCTATTACTTACCTCCATTAAAATCAATCATATGATGTCCAATATC
>CALVBA010000047.1 GCA_944325695.1 uncultured Anaeroplasmataceae bacterium | reverse complement strand
TTAATGGTAGAACCTCAGCCTTCCAAGCTGATTGTGTCAGTTCGATTCTGATTACCCGCTCCAATTTAATTTATATCTTATATTATTATTTTGCGGGTATAGTTTAATGGTAGAACCTCAGCCTTCCAAGCTGATTGTGTCAGTTCGATTCTGATTACCCGCTCCAATTTAATTTATATCATATACGAAGTAATGTTCTCTAGTAAAAAGAGAACTTTTTTTATGCTTAAATTTTAATAATATCATTTTTAAACATCTAATTTTAAAAATTAAAATGTAAAAAAGCCCTTCATTTCTGAAAGGCATAATTGTAATCAATGATATTTTATTCTTCTAATTTCATATATAAAACTGGATAAGGATTTCCTTGATCATCTAATTCATTTCTTTGATAAACTTTAAATCCCATGTGTTCATAGAATTCTTTAGCTTCAGGATTTTGTTCATTAACAGCTAATTCGTTAACACCATAATTTTTGATTCCATAGTTTAATAGTTTTTTTCCAATTCTTTTTTTCTTTCACTGTTTTTTACAAATAGCATTTCTAATTTTCTATCTTCAATTCCCATAAAGGCAATAGGATTGTCGTTTTCATCAGTAGCAATTACTAAATTAGTTATATTGCTTAAGGCTTGTGGAACGTATTGTTTAATTTGTGCAATTTCTTCATCTGATAAAAATTTATGTGTTGCTTTAACAGAATTTTCCCAAACATCTAATAATGATTTAATTAAATCTTCATTTCTTTCTTCTTTTTTTAATTCTTTCATAATTTTCATCCAAATAAATTTTTATTTATTAATAATATCATTTTTTAAAATAATATTCTATGCCAATTTAGGCATTTTTCAAAAAATTATAGCATTATTATATATCGATTTTAATTATAATTTTTATTTACCAAATTAGTATTAAAATCCCATAAGTAAACAACAAATGGGATTTTTAAAACGTTTATCACTATTTTAAATTATTTCTTTTACTAACAATTTTTTCAACTAAATAGTCCGGCAATATTTCATATTTATAGAACTCTCTTGTGAATGTTGCTGTTCCTTGCGTTAATTGTTTTAAATCAAAATTATACGATATAATTTCTGCTTCTGGAACTAAAACTTCAATCTCTTGATATTCTTCATCAACTACATTCATTCCTAAAATACGTGCTCTACGTCTATTTAAATCACCTAAAACATCTCCAATATCATTTTGTTTAATAGTAATAAACAATTTCATGATTGGTTCTAAAATGGTTGGTGAAGCTTTTAAATAAGCTTCTTTAAAAGCTAATATAGCCGCCATTTTAAAAGCTTGTTCATTACTGTCAACTGGATGATATTTTCCATCTAAAAGTGTAGCTTTAATATTTGTTACAGGATAATGAGCTAATAATCCTTCTTCTAAAGCTTCTTCAAATCCTTTTTCTACAGCCGGAAAATAATTTTTAGGAACAGCTCCTCCAAATACTTCTTCATGGAAACTAGAATTTTCTGTTGTCGGTTCAAAACGCATTTTTACAACTCCATAAAACCCTGAGCCACCTGATTGTTTAATATATCTTCCTTCGGCAACTGCTTCTTTACGAATTGTTTCACGATATACTATTTCTTGATCTTGTGTTTCAACCTCAATCTTATAAACATCTTTTAATTTCTTTAATATAACATCTAAATGCGTTAATCCTTGAACTCCTAATAATAATTGGCCAGTTTCTTTATGACGCTTAAATTCCAATGAAATATCTTCAAGTTGTATTTTCTTTAAAGCTGTACCGATTTTATCTTCATCTTTTTGTTTTACACATTTAATAGCGACATAACTTAAAGGTGATAAGACTTTTATTTTATCATATGTGATAATATTTTTAGAACTACATAATGTATCTGATGTAGAAATATTAATTTTTGAACATACTACGATATCACCACTATGTGCTTCGTCAATATAAGTAATATCTCGTCCATTTAATAAACCAATTTTATCAATTTTTACTTTTTCTTTTGTAGTAGAATTGTATACTTCATCCCCTTGACTCAAAACACCTGAATTAATTTTTATAACATTTAACACTCCTAAAAATGGATCAACATATGTTTTAAAACAAAATGCACTAAAACTTTCTTCATCTGTTGTTTTACGTTCTGTTAATTCATTATTTTCATTAACTCCAACATAAGATTTTAAATCACTAGGTCGCGGTAAATAATCGATTAACATCGAAACTAATGTATGTAATCCAACTTTCTTTTTAGCACTCCCTACAATGACTGGTAATAATTCCCCATCTAAAACACCTTTTCTTAATCCTTGATGAACTTCTTCTTTTGTAAATTGTTCCCCATTAAAGAAACGTTCTAATAATTCATCATTAGTTTGTGCAACAGATTCAATAATCATATTATTTAATTCTAATACTTTAAGACGTTTTTCAGGCCAAATTTCATCATCAACGCATTCAATCCCATTATAACGTCGAGCTTTTAAATCAACAACATTCACAAACCCCTCAAAGTCATCTCCATGACCAATTGGATAACAAAAAGGAATCGCATTTTTTCCTAATGTCATACGAATATCATTTAAAAAAATGTCAAAGTTTATCCCCTCTTCATCCATTTTATTTATAAAAATAATTGTTGGAATATGATTGTGTAATAATAATCGATACATTCTTATCGTTGTATCATCAATTTTTTTGCTTCCATCAATAACTAAAACGGCTCCTTTAGCTACCGTTGTTGAACATATCTCTTCTTGCATTAATTCGATATCTCCAATTGTATCAATAAAATTAATTTTAACATTTGATACTTCTAGATGTGCAATATTAATTTGATTTTCGAATGAATTAATTTTTTTCTCCAAGATATTTTCTAAAAGTTTTGATTTTCCACTTTCTTTACTTCCGACTAATAAAACATTTCGAATATTTAAGCTATTATACATTTAAATCACCTTTCCTTTTTGTTTAGTTTATCTTTTGTTTTTATTATAATATAAATAGAAAGCGGTTACAATATATTAACGGTAAACTTTTTAATGTTTTTTTTTGTTTTTTTAAATATTATGATATATAATATGTAGGGAATATTTTAGAAAGGACGTAATTATGAAACAAGTTGAATATGCAGATGTTTTTTCATTATTCAAAAAAACATTTGAAAAAATAAATGATAATTTAATCATTCATGGCAACAATGTGTCTTTTATCACACTTTTTATGATAAATAAACTTAATCGTTACTTAGACGATGATATTGCGAAAATATGCTTAGCAGTGTTATTACATGATATTGGTGCTTACAAAAAAGATGACTTATCAAAAATTTTAGATTTTGAACTTGAAGAGAAATTATCTTATAAACATTCTATATACGGATATATTTTTATTAAAAATTTCTCACCAATTGCCAAATATGCTGAAGCTGTTTTGCATCATCATACAAGCTTAGAAAAATTAAATAAACTTAATTTAGATGACGATACATTAGAAATTACAAAAATCATTCATATCGCTGATTTAGCTGATTTATGCATTAACAAAATGCCAAATACTGATTTAATGACTTTTTTAAGATGCCAAACAGCGCTAGATCAAAACTATGTTGAACTATTAATCGATTTTGATAAAGATTTAATTTTAAATCAAAACTTCTTTACTTCTTCTTTATATCAAAGCTTGCTTAAAAAAAGACCATTTAAGCAAAGAGATGTTGATAAAATTTTAGAGATGATTGCATATTCGATCGATTTTATTAGTCCACACACTGTAAACCATACTATTATTACTAAATCAATTGCATATGAATTAGGTGTTTATTTCAATTTACCAAAAGATGAACTTAACAACCTAGAACAAGCTGCAATAGTTCACGATATTGGAAAAATTGCTATTCCTAATGATATCTTAGAATCGCCTAATAAACTTTCAACTGAAGAGTTTGAAATTATGAAACAACATGTCATATATACTGAAAAAATATTATCAAAAATTGCAAAGCCAGAAATTGTTAAGATTGCAACTAGACATCATGAAAAATTAAATGGTACAGGATATCCTAAACAGTTATCAGCAAAAGACTTAACTACTTCCGATCGTATTTTAGCTATTGCGGATATTGTTAGTGCTTTAATTGGAAAACGAAGCTATAAAGATGAGTTTGATAAGTCTAGAGTAATTTCTATCTTAGAAAGTGAAATTAATAAAAATACTATCGACAAAGAAATTACTGAAGCATTTATTAATAATTATGATAAATTTGTAGAATTTGCTACTAAAAAGGCTCATCCATTTATTGAAAAATATAATCAATGTTATTTAAATTATCGAGATGTTTATGAAACTTTAAACAATTTATAATTTTTATGTATATTTAAAACTAAATTTTTTATAAAAAATAACCCTCTGTAAATCATTATACAGAGGGTTTTTCTTGTTAATTAATTTTATTTACTTTAAAAAACAATATTATTACAAATAATAATGAGTTTATTAATCCATTTTTAATTTGCTTTAATTTAGTTATTTTACGCTGATGAAG
>CALVBA010000046.1 GCA_944325695.1 uncultured Anaeroplasmataceae bacterium | reverse complement strand
AAGTCCGTTTGAATAACTTTATTTAAAATCGCATCTAAGCAACTTGGATCATATCCTTCAAGCCATAACTCAAATTTAATTTTAGCGACTTCCCCTTCCGCTAAATTAGTAATAATTTGTGTTGATTCTTCAGAATTAACTGTAGTATAATCGATTGTCCCATTAACTGGTGATGAATCATCACTTGGATCCATTTTGCGTAAACTTGCAAAATAATTCAAGGCTAAATTATTTTTAGTGTTTTGGTTAGCTATTAGTAGCGAAGATTTTGATACCACATCATATCCTACTCCAGCCGAAACAGCATAGCTATTTTCTAAAATCACCGCACCAGGAAAAGTAGAAGTTGATGAATCAGCTACTTTAAAAGCTTCTATCTTCGTTCTTAACGCATTGGCTGGATTAACCTTAAAAAGATTACCCGTAATTTTCGTTGACCCATCAGTTGTGAATCCAGCACCACTTCCAATAGTTGTTAGTGATGTATCAAAATCAACTAATTCAGCAGTTGATTCACTCATAATAGAAACCTCGTATGCTGCGCTCGAAATCGCTCCTTTAATATAAATATCAAAGCTAATTACACTAGCACTAGCATCATCTTTAACAATCGATCCGTTATCTGGGTTAATTGTATACCATTTACTATCTGTACTACTATAAGTTAAATGATTTAATTTTTTACCTGCTATTACATCAGTAATTTCATTACCATTGATACTTGTTCCCCATGAGTTATCTTGATTTAAACTAATCAAAATACCTCCTTGAGATTTAATGTCTAAATCGATATTATCGACTGTAGACGTACTTTGTGTTGCAAACCACGCCATTGTTGCCGAACTAAATGCGACAACCGCAACGCTTAAAGATAAAACAGATAACCAAACTTTTTTCAACATATTCATCATCCTTTTCTAGTTATTGTTGTATTTAAAATGACCATTGATCACCTTAAATACAACAACAACCTGAAGTTGTTGTTGGTAATACTTGTTATAAATTAAGCTGCTAGTTCAGTTGCTTTGAATGTTAAAGCTGTACTAACTTGTTTAGCTAAAATTGCATCAACACAGCTTGGATCATATCCTTCAATCCATAAAGCAAATGTTAATTGAACTGTAGCGTTTGCAGATAAATTAGCGATTACTCCGTTTTCTTGAGAAGCATCAACTCCAGTATAATCTACTGTACCCTCTACAGATGTATTTACAGTCATTTTACGAACTGATGCGAAGTAGTTTAATGCTAAGTTGTTAGCTACAGTTTGTTTTGTAGTTCCTAAAACAGCAGTTTTTGTTACAGCAGCTGTACTAGGTTCTGAAGTTGTTACAGCATGAACAGGTTCTAAAATTGTTTGATTTGCAGCAATAGCAGCACCACTAGAAACTCCGATACGTAAAGCATTAGCTGGGTTTACTCGGAATTTAGTATTTGAACCAATTGCAGTTGCTCCATCAGTAGTATTAGAAGCATTTGTAAATAATGTTACCCCTGCTGTATCAAAAGTAACTTCATTTGCTGTTGTTTCAGCAGCTAAAGTCACACTTTGTCCATTGTTAGCGTCTGTGCTCTTAATATGGATTGTAAATGTAACTACTTTTTCTAGTTGATCTGTAGCAGTATCTAATGAACCGTCAGTTTCTTTAATTGCTCTCCAAACTGGTGTAGAAGCATTTCCAGTTAAAGTTAAAGCGTTTAATACTTTATTTCCAGCAATTTTTCCTAATACTTCTTCTCCAGTAACTGTAGTAGACCAGCTAGTTCCATCTAAGCTGATTAAAATCCCTCCAGCTGTTTGAACATTTAAGTCAATGTTACTTACGCTTGCAGTAGTTGACGCTGAGAACCACGCGAACGTTGTTGTACCTAAAGCCACAACTGCAAAAACAACTGCAACTACAGATAACCATAATTTTCTTAGTGTTTTCATATTTTTTTCTCTCCTTTTCAATCTATTTATTAAAAATGCTTAAGCATCCTTAACCTAATTTTAACTCTCACCAACAGTGCTAAAATCCATTGAGAATTTAATTGATCCTCCACGAATTTCATCATCACAATGCGGGTCAAAACCCTCTAGCCATACAATAATCGTATATTTCCTTTTATCATTAACTTTGAAGTCTCGATAAAGTTTAGAAACAACCATATTTTTACTAGCAAAATCTTCTGTTGGAGGATAATCACCATATGTCGAATCAAATGCATGATTCATATTGTTGTAATACTCTGCATCGTATACCTCACTTTTTTTGTAAATAGTTGGTATACCATTGTCGATAATCATTACTCTAACAGCATCATCAACATTTTTTTCAATCCCTTCAATTCTAAAATTCATATTCAAATCTAGGGTTTCAAAACCATTATTGCGGATATAAAAAGTGTATGCAACATATGTATTACGGTCGATAGGGTCCTTATAGTTTCCATTAGCCATCGTCGCTTCTTCAATTTTAAGCCATTGATAAGTTACTGGCTCAACATTATTTAACGAATCGGTTACTAATCGTGGTGTTTCCACATAAAAATCTTCAGTTGTTGATAGAATTATACCTTTTTCGTATGCATCTTCATCAATTTTCATAACGAAATTACCTGCATTTTGTCCATAATATGTAATGATAACAATAGAAAAAGATAAGAAACCTAAGATTAATGATAAGATAACTAAAACATTTTTTCTTAGGAATACTTGTCTTGTAAAAATGTTTTTATTTCTTCTTGGAATATATCTGTTGCTTATTGTCATCACCACCATTTGTAAAAAAGATAAAAAAAAGTTGTCATTAAAGAAAATAATGACAACTGGCTACCTTAAATCGATAAGGCCCTATAGCTTTGCGTCGCTAAATCACTTTAGCTTTGCCTTTGACATAGTATAAAATTACATACATTTTTACCAATTAAATTATACATATACTATGTTTTTATGTCAATAATTTTCATTCATTTTTTTCATCAGATTTCAAGTTTTCATGGTTTAAATGTTTGATTTTATATGATTCTTCTTTAATATATCCAAGCATGTCTGGATCAGACATCGGCATTGCATAATAATAACCTTGAACTAAGTATAAACGACATTGTTTTACATAGTCCAACATCTCTTGATTTTCCACACCATAAGAGATGATTTGTTTATCGTTTGTTATTGAGTAATCGACTAATAATTTAAGGAATTGTTGTTTTAAATAATTCTTACTATCATCTTCTAAAAAAGAACGATCTAATTTGATAATATCAATAGGTAATTTCTCTAATCTTGATAGTGTTGAGTAGTCAATTCCAAAACCATCAATTGCAATTTTGAATCCATAATCTTTTAAACGAAGTAGGTTTGTTTTCATAATTTGGAATTGTTCAAACATTGCGAACTCATAAATTTCTAAAATAATATCGCTTGGATCAACTTGATAATTTTTAAGTAATTTACGGAAATCATCTGCAATTTTATCGCTAATCAATTGTTTAACAGAGATATTTAAGGAAATTGCCATATGTTTATGCGGAAACATCTTTTTTAATTCAATTTGTTTCTTTAAAATTGTTTCTAATCCCCATAATCCAACCCAATAAATATCTCCTGAGTTTTCTAAGATTGTTAAGAACTTATGTGGTTGTAAAACCCCATGCTCTGGATGGTTCCAACGAATTAAAGCCTCAAATCCATATAATGTATTTTCTAAAACATTAATTATCGGTTGATAATATAATGTAAATTGTTTTTCTTGAATTGCATTTTTAACTTCTTGGAAGTATTGTAGGTTAGTTGATTCCGTTTCTGTAAATTCTTCTTTAAAGACTGTGTAACGATTTCCACCTTCACGTTTTGAAACATAAGTAGCTAAGTTAAGGTTAATCATTAAGTCTTTTAATCTTTCACCGTTTTGTGGATAAAAACAGATTCCCATAGATGCAGTAACTTGGATGGTCGCTTCACGAAATAACTTAATTGGATGGTTTATCGCATTTAAAATATCATTAGCGATATCTTTAATTTCATCGCGATCATACATTCCTTTAAAAAAGATTAAAAACTCATCATTTTTATATCGAGTTACAAATGTTCTACGAGGTAAATTTTTTAATATCATCGTGGCTAATTCTTCTAATATTAAATTAGCTTGTGAAACCCCGAAAAGATCATTGATTTCACTAAACTTATCAATATCGATATACATTAAGCAGAAAAAACCATCTAAACCAATACGATTAATATAGTTATTAATCTCATTATGCATGTCTGCTTTAGAAATTAACCCTTCAACTAAAACTTTAGATTCTTCTTTATAACGATAATGCTCACGCATTACGATTTTATAAATTAGAAATCCAACACCAAGTGTCACAAGAACAAAGACCATTGTAAAGAAAATACTGGCACTAGAACTAAAACCACTGAAAATATTATGCATCTACATCACTTCCTATTTCAATATGATTGTATTTTTTCAAAAGTTCTAAGGCTTCATTAAATGGTACAGCTTTACCAATTAAATACCCTTGAATAATATCACACTTATATTTTTCTAACAATTCTTTTTGTGCTTCTTCTTCGACACCTTCGGCAATAACTTTTAATGATAAGTCTTTTGACATACTAATGATTTGTTTAACAATAGCTTTACTATAGTTATCCTCTGTAATTTCTTTGATAAATTCTTT
>CALVBA010000045.1 GCA_944325695.1 uncultured Anaeroplasmataceae bacterium | reverse complement strand
TTGTCATTGTTCAGTTTTCAAAGACCTAATTTCTTTTTTGCGCTTTTCCTAAGCGCTCGTATAGTATATCAAATATAATGATAATAGTCAAGACTTTTTTAGAAAAAATATTTTTTAATTTTCTACATACTAGTATCGTTTGATTACAAATATATTATACATCTAATGTAGTTAATTGTCAAAAAAATAATTAAAAAAGGGATTAATTTTAATCCCTTTAACCAAACATACGTAAAGTATCATTGAAAGCTACATAAATAAATAATATCATTAACAAAATAAACATAATGTTTGTTAATGTCTCTTCAACTTTTTTATTAACTCTTTTTCCTGTGATTAATTCATATATTAAGAAAATAATTCTTCCTCCGTCTAAAGCAGGAATTGGCAGTAGATTTAGTAATCCTAAATTAACACTTAACATAGCAGTAAAGCTAATTAATGTTAGTAATCCAGCTTGGACATAAGACTTTATCATATCAAAAATTCCAATTGGACCAGCTAAATCACCAATTCCGACTTGTCTTATTCCACCATCACCAATACCAAATAATAAACCAATTGTTTTACCAATTGATGTAAACATATTTGTAAATGATGTAAATCCATTTTTAATACCACCGATAAAGCTAAATTTAGTTTCTGGACTAATTCCGATTAAATATTGATATTTTGTTACTTGTTGACTGTTTAACAAAATATCGCCATAACTTTCTACAATGATTTTTGATTTTTTATCTTCACCTTTTTTATAGAAAGTAAAAGTAACATTTTCAATATCAATATTCGATAAAATAGATGCTATATCTTCCCATGAATAAATATCATGATTTACATTATCAACAGTAATTTGAACTAAAATATCATCTTTAGACATTCCTAAATCCAATACTGAACCAGCTGTAATACCTAATTGCACACCTAAAACATTAGCATCATCAACTGGGGCACCTAATGAACTAACTCCAACATTGTTGAAAATAAATGATGGATAAAGTGTTTCTGTCAATATTTTATTATCACGGATAAAAGTGATTTCTATTTCTTGTTTATATTCTAATTTATATTCATCCATAATAACTGAAAATTCTTGCCAATTTTCTACTTCTTTTCCATCAACACTTTTAATTTCATCTCCTGCTTGTAAAATACCACTTGCTGGATATCCATTTGAAACAGAACCGATATGTGATGATGAATAATCAGCAACTCCAACAGCCCAACCTAAAATAATATATAATAACAAAGCTAAAATAAAATTCATTACTGGACCAGCAAAAATAGTTAAAAACCGTTGAAGTAATGTTTTTGATTCGAAAGAACGTTCATATGTTGATAATTGAATTCTTTTATTATTTTTTTGAACAAATTCTGCTGTTTTTAAGACGTTATAATATTGTTTTATTCCATCAACTTCTAATTCAACAAAAAAATCGCTATTTTCACCATACAAATCATAAGAAAGTAACTTACCTCTTACATCACATTCTAATGAAGGATCTAATACAATTTCCTTTACAAATGAGTTTTCTAAATTCAATCCTAATTCTTCAACACCATTTAATAAGACATCAGTGTAACTTCCATCTGCCATCGAAACATATCCGCCGATAGGTATAGCTCGAATTGAATATATAGTTTCTCCTTTTTTCTTTTGAAACAATACCGGTCCCATTCCAATAGAAAATTCATGACATAAAATATTAGCTTTTTTAGCAAAAATAAAATGTCCTAATTCATGAATCAGTACAACTATTCCAATAATAACGATAAAAGCTAAAATTGTTACTAAAATTAATCCAATATTCGATAAATACTGTTGTATATTTAAAATCATTATTTTTGTCCTCCAAATTTTTTATAGATATCTTTTTTAATCTCAAAACAAACATTTACAATATCTTCAATCGTTGGATTTATCATTTGAACAGTATTTTTCAAATAGTATTCAATAATTTTTTCAATGTCTAAGTATTTGATTTTACGGTCTAAAAAAAGTTCAACGCTTGCATCATTGGCTGCATTTAATACAGCTGGCATAATTCCTCCTTCTTTAATTGCTTGATAAGCCATTTTTAAACAAGGAAAGCGTTCAAAGGATAACTCTTCAAAATGAAGTGTTCCTATTTTCTTTAAATCCAACCTTTCACCTGGGTAATCTATACGTTCTGGATATGATAAAGCATATAAAATAGGAACACGCATATCTGGTGTTCCAAGCTGAGCTTTAACAGAACAATCAACAAATTCCACCATTGAATGAATAATACTTTCTTTATGTAAAACTGTTTCGATTTTATCAATATCTATTCCAAAAAGATGATAAGCTTCGATAACTTCAAATCCCTTGTTCATCATCGTTGATGAATCAATTGTAATTTTTGCTCCCATGTTCCAATTTGGATGTCTTAAGGCATCTTCGACTGTTACATCAATTAGTTCTTCTCTTTTTTTATCTCTAAAAGAACCACCTGATGCGGTAATAATTAATTTTGAAATATCTTTTTGTCTTTCCCCCTTGATACATTGGAAAATAGCTGAATGTTCACTATCGATAGGATATATGTTAACTTTATATTCTCTAGCCAATTTCATGACTATTTCCCCAGCTGTAACCAAAGTTTCTTTATTCGCTAAAGCAATATCTTTATGTGTCTTAATGGCATTAATTGTAGGCATTAATCCTACTGTTCCCACTAAAGCATTCACTAAAGTTGCTTTAACATCAAGCATCGCTAAACAATTTAATCCTTCTTCTCCGACATAATATTTACATGCAAATTGATATTTTTTCAAAACATTAATGTCTTGATGATTGCGAACACAAACGTATAATGGTTTGAATTCTGAAATAATTTGTATTGCTTGTTCTAAATTTCTTCCGCATGAGCAGGCATAAAGCATAAATTTTTCAGGATTATTTCTAATAACGTCTAAAGTTTGGGTTCCAATTGATCCACTTGCTCCTAATAAAATTATTTTTTTCAAGATATCACCAACTTATACTAATGGAAAAAAATCTTTTAAAATCATAAATATACCAAGTAGGTATAATGCCCCATATATAGCCGAGTCAAAACGATCTAATACTCCACCATGTCCAGGAAAAATTTTACCAAAATCTTTAATCTCATAAGTTCTTTTAAGTCTTGATGCGACTAAATCACCAATTTGACCAGCTATCGATAAAGTCAAAGTAATAAAAAATAGAATAATAAATTGTACAAAACTTGGAGCTTCTCCTAAACTAGTAAATGAAAGAAGTGTCGGGAAATTGGGATCATTAAAAATCGTTCCATAGAAAAAAGCAAAACATGTTCCAGCAATTGTCGCCATTACTGTTCCACCGATAGCACCTTCCCATGATTTTTTTGGACTAATCTTTGGACACATTTTATGTTTTCCAAACTTCATTCCAAATAAATATGCAAAAATATCAGTAAATATAGTAATGATAAATAAGTAAAAAATATAACGTAGCCCCATAAAACGTAAAGCTGTTACTGCAGCAGATCCTAACGCAACATAATTGATAATCGTTAATGCTTTTCCGACATCTCGACCATCAAAAGATTCAAAAAAAACCATCGTTCCAAACAAAACAGCGGAAATAAGCATAAACACTGATACATAACTTAATTTAATGCTAAAAAACTCTAATCCACCTAAACTCTCAAAATTAAATGAATCTAAAGCCACTAAATAGGTTACTATTGCAAAAACACAAATCATACATTGGATTATTTTATTAAATGGTTTTTCTTTCGCATACATCGAAAGTAATTCATGAACACCAATAACAACAAATGCTAGCATAACTATCTGAAAAACAAAAAATAATTGTTCAAATATAATAAGTGGCAGTAAGACTAAAGCCATTATTATTCCTGTAATAAAACGTTGTTTCATTTTTTCACCTCATTCAACCCACCAAAACGTCGGTTACGACTTTGATAACTCTTAAAAGCTTTTAATAATTCTCTTTTATTAAAACTTGGCCAATAGCACTTTGCAAAATACAATTCAGCGTATGACAATTGCCAAAGTAAAAAATTACTAATACGTACTTCACCACTAGTTCTAATTAATAAATCTAATTTTGGAAAACAAGCCGTATATAAATTATTTTCTATTAATTCAGAATTGATATCTTCGATTTTTATCTTATCATCAACTACTTGTTGCGTAATTTTTTTTACTGCTTCAGTGATTTCCGTTTGTGATCCATAATCGGCAGCTATAACTAATGTTAGTCCTGTATTATTCTTTGTTGATTCTTCCATTTCTAAAATCATCTTCAAAGTATCTTGTGGAAAACGATCACGTCTACCAATAACTTTAATAACAATATTAGATTCTATGATTTTGTCTTTATTAGTATACCATTGTTTAACAGGTTCTTGCATCAAGTATTCAACTTCTTCTTTTGGACGCTTCCAATTTTCTGTTGAAAAACAATATACAGTTAAATATTTAACACCATATTTATCGCATAATTGAGCTATTTTAGCCAAATTAATTGCCCCATTATAGTGTCCTAAAGAACGTGGTAATCCTCTTTTCTTAGCCCATCGTCCATTACCATCTAAAATTATTGCCAAATGTTGTGGAATCGGCTTTTTTAATATTTTTTTTTCACTTATAAACATCTAATTCACCACCATATTAAATATTATACATGAAAAAAAGACTATTTCATAGTCTAAAACATGTCTTTTTCATATTTTATTATA
>CALVBA010000044.1 GCA_944325695.1 uncultured Anaeroplasmataceae bacterium | reverse complement strand
ATTTATCATCTAAACTTAATTTCATAATAAAACCCCATAAGTCTTTCTAGTATTTTCTACTAGTCCAACTTATGGGGGTCATTACATATATAGTCTTTTTTTATAATATTAATATTTTTTTAAGTTATAAATTAAAAGTTTTCAATTATTATATTATCAATAAAACTAAAATAGTACATTTGATTCTACCTTTCATCCTAAAATATAATTTAATCTATTACATAAAGCAAATATAAAATGAATTTTTTAATTGATGTAATCATCATTTTTAAAATGACAAAAAAAGCTACCCTAAAGGATAGCTTAATTTAAAATCAAATTATTTTTTTAAGTTATAGAATGATTTTAATCCGTCGTATTTAGATACTCCATTTAAATCATCTTCGATACGTAATAATTGATTATATTTAGCAATACGATCTGTACGGCTTGCAGAACCTGTTTTAATTTGTCCAGCATTAGTTGCAACAGCGATATCAGCAATTGTTGAATCTTCTGTTTCTCCAGATCTATGGCTTACTACAGCTGTATATCCAGCACGTTTAGCCATTTCAATAGCTTCGAAAGTTTCAGTTAATGTACCAATTTGGTTTACTTTAATTAAGATTGAGTTAGCTACACCTTTTTCGATTCCTTCAGCTAAACGTTTAGTGTTAGTTACGAATAAGTCATCTCCAACTAATTGAACTTTATTTCCTAAAGCTTCTGTTAATTCTTTCCATCCAGCCCAGTCATCTTGATCTAATCCATCTTCGATAGTTTGAATTGGGAATTTAGCTACTAATTCTTCATAGAATTTAACCATTTCAGAAGATGTTAAGCTTCTTCCATCGCTCTTTAAATCATATTTTTTAGTTTCAGCATTGTAGAATTCACTAGCAGCAACGTCGATACCTAAACGAATTTGTTCACCAGGTACATATCCTGCAGCTTTAATTGCTTCAACAACAAATTCAAATGCAGCTTGGTTAGATTCTAATTTAGGAGCATATCCTCCTTCATCACCTACAGCTGTATTATATCCTTTAGCTTTTAAAATTTTCTTTAAAGCATGGAATACTTCAGCACCCATTCTTAAAGCTTCTTTAAAGCTTGGAGCACCTACAGGTAAAATCATGATTTCTTGGAAATCAATACAGAAATCAGCATGTGCTCCACCATTTAAGATGTTCATCATTGGTACAGGTAATTGTTTAGCATTGAAACCACCTAAGTAGTTATATAAAGGCATATTATAATAGTCAGCTGCAGCTCTAGCACAAGCGATTGATACACCTAAAATAGCGTTAGCTCCTAAACGTCCTTTATTTGGAGTTCCGTCTAATTCAATCATAATTTGATCGATTAAGCATTGCATAGAGCAATCTAATCCAATGATTTTTGGTGCAATTTCTTCATTTACATTTTTAACAGCTTTTGTTACACCTTTTCCTAAATAACGAGATTTATCACCATCTCTTAATTCAACAGCTTCATAAATTCCAGTAGAAGCTCCAGATGGAACTAAAGCACGACCAAATGCTCCACTTTCTGTGTAAACTTCAACTTCAACAGTTGGGTTTCCGCGTGAGTCTAATACTTCTCTTGCATATACGTCAGTAATAATTGGCATAATAATTCTCCTTTTGTTAAAATTTTTCCAATATATATTATACTTCAATTTTACAATAAAATAAACTACTTTTTACTTTTTTTTGGAAAATAAAAAATATATCTAAAAAAATTTATTATACTTAACTTTTTTATACATTTTATTGGTTCATATTAAACTATTAATTTATCAAAAAATTACTTTTTTAGTTATTTGAAAAATCTTAATTCTAAATAAAATATGTAATTAAAAAGAGATAAGATATTAAATCTTATCTTTTATTAAAAACTTATAATGTATTTAAAAAATCTTTTAAACGGTTATATGTTAAACGAGTTATTAACATAATAATTGATGATAATAATAAGTTGAACGGTATAACTGCAAAAATAACATAGTTTAACATATAATTATAAATATTAATATTTGGGATTATTTCACATGCTAAAATAAATTGATTTACATCTCCTTGAAAAAACAATTTAATATACATTGGTACTAAAAAACTAACATTCGCAATAACACTTACTAATACCCATGTTAAAATACCCATTAAATATCTCATCAGTGTTGTTTTATCCTTAAATATTGAAATAACTATTACTACTAAACTACTAATGATTAAATCGGCGATTTCTCCGACATATATTGTTGAAGATGATATAGTAATCATCTTTACTATAAAACGTAGCAAAATACATAATAGACCACCTTTAGAACCATAGATGAATGTGGCAATTAAAATTGGCAACATGGAGAAATTTATTTCCAAAAAGCTTGGAAAAATCGGCAATGGTAATTTAGGAAATAAATAAAGTAATGATGATAATGCTGCAAAAATTGCAATGATTGTTAATTGTTTTGTTTTTCTTTGACTCATAATATCCTCCTTAAAAAAGGAAATGATCTTAATAAAAAATCCTGCTAAAAAAGCAGGACAAAAAAAGATGATATTTTCTATCTTCTTCCATCTAGACTATACTATCGGTTTAGGAATTACACCTAATCATGCTTTTTAAAGCTCGCAGACTTTACTGCCGGTCGGGAATTACACCCTGCCCTGAAGATCATTAACCTATTTATTTTTATATTCAAATTTTATTATAAAAAAAAAGATTTGTCAAATGAAAAGTTTAATAAAAAAATCTCTTTGATTTAAACAAAAAACATTTGTTTAATCATAAGAGATCATTTTTAATTCATTTCGTTAATTTTAACATCGACAATATGTTTTATTTTTACCCATTCTACTTTTTTAAATAATGCCTTATATGATAATGGAATAAAGAAGAACATATAAATTGGGAAAGTAAAGCAGTATAAAATTTGTTTCCATAATGGTGCTTTTATTTTTTTATGATATCGAATCACAACTACAAAAGCATGTGACAATGATATTGCAAAAAGAATGAAACAGAAACTCAATAGTGCTTCAATTGCAAAAGCTAAATATATATCTGCAGGCAAAGAATTAATAATAATATTTAATAATGATAAAACGATATATACAACAAACCATGCAAATGAAATAATTGGTAATGGACTTACATGCATTCCTAATTCAAAACATGCTGGTGAAAATTTCTTTACATTTTTCTTTGCAATTTTTTTACAATCCTTAGCAAAGATTTGATGCGTTCCCTTGCACCATCTTAATCTTTGATTTAGAGAATCTTTTAAAGTACTTGGTTGTTCATCATAAAAAACTGCATCAGCACAATAAGCAATTTTGATATCTTCTAATGCACACTCTAATGAGAATTCAATATCTTCAGTCATCGTATGATATCCCCATCCACCTTTAGCACGTAAAATGTCAGCACTAACATAAAAACCAGTACCTGAAATATATGTACCAATTCCTAAAATACTTCTTGATTGGTGAATCAATAAACATTCTCTTAAAAAAGCCATTGATGCTCCTGCACTAATCCAGTTATCAAAGTTTTTTGTATCTCTGAAAGATGTTGAAACTTTATATCCCTCATCAAAGACTTTATTCATTTCTTTTGTATAATTTTTAGATACTAAATTATCTGCATCAAATACAAAAAATGCCTCATATCCATTATCATATTCATCAAATATTTTTTTAATTAAAAAGTCTAAAGCAAAACTTTTACCTTTATTAACTGAATCAAATCTTTCAAATACAATTGCCCCAGCCTCTCTAGCAACCTTAGCAGTATTGTCATTGCAATTATCTGCCACAACAAAAACTTGCATTAATTCTTTTGGATAATCTTGAGCATAAATACTTTGCACTAAATTTCCAATGACAATTTCTTCATTATGAGCACTGATTAAGTATGCATACTTATGATTCTTTTTAGCTTTTTTATAACGCTTAGGTTTAGTAATTAAACCTAAAAAAGCATAAAAATATTGATGAAAATATAGGATTAATAATATTAACGAAAAAATAAGATTAATTGTTCCTAAAGCATTTTGAAACTTAATTCCTGAACTTAAGCCTAAATCCATAAAACTTTCAAATCTTGAAAAATGGATCATATATATACACCTCAATTTGGTTTGTTTTTTACTAATACGTACACTATTATACCATCATAAAATATCAAGATGTGAAATAATTGCAAATATAAATGACTTTATGAATAGAATTGATTAATTCAAGAATTAATATTTATTTTTGTTAGTTTTTAAGTAAAATGACTTTATCTAAAATTATTTTGATACGATCTAAATATTCATTCAACTCTTTTGTATCTTCATTTGTTGTTTCAACTAATTTCTTAATTTCACTGATTTCAACCATTAAAATCCCTTCTAATGTTTGTAATTCTTCTTTAGAAAATTCCATAACTAAAACATCCTCCTTCACATTTTTCTTTTTAAATAATATTCATTCATTTGTTATTGTACATTTTTTTATCAAAAAGTCAAATTATGATTTTTAATTTTCGTTCATTTTTTATCAAAATAGATTAAATTTAATATTTTAATTTTAAATTTATTATTTATTTTATACTTTTTTATAAAAAATTATATATTTATATTATTTAATTTTTTTAAAATTTATCAATTATATTAAATATTAATATAAATTTATCTAGATAAAACCAATGTAAAAGATTATTTAATGATGATTTATCATAACAAGTGCAACAAAAAACTCATGAGATTACTATCATGTTAAAATGTAAGTGACCAAACAAA
>CALVBA010000043.1 GCA_944325695.1 uncultured Anaeroplasmataceae bacterium | reverse complement strand
TTGTAAAATATAATTTTGATAATGATTTTTGCATGAACAATAATATTTTAGGATTTAAAAAACTTAAAGAAGATAAATCAAATATAAAAATAATAGAGAAAGACAATATAAAAAAGATTTTAAGATATATTAATAATTTAGATTTTTCGGATATTTATAATGTAAAAAAAGCTTTATATATTTATTTGCTTTATGATACTGGTGCACGTATTAATGAAATTTTAAATATCAAAACGGTTAATGTTGATATAAATAATAATCAGATACTATTAGACTTTACTAAAACTAAGGATTTTAGAATGGTGTATATTACTGATGTAACAGTAAAGCTACTAAAAATATATATTGATTATTTAAATGAAAATGTACCTAATAATATTTATTTGTTATGCAGTTTTAAAACTGGTAATAAGTTAGCTAAAAATACTATTTATGAATTTTTAGATAAACTTAAAAAAGAATTAAACATCAATCAAAGCATCACCCCCCATAAATGGCGCCATACTATGGCTACAGAACTTGTAGAAGCAGACACTAACTTATACAGTGTAATGACGGTGTTAGGTCATACCTCATTGGAAACTACAAAAAAATATTTACACGTACATAATAATAAGATTAAATCAGATACTTTAAAATCTTTAGAAATAAGACAAAAAAAAGGACCAGGTTAAACCTGATCCTTTTTTTCTTCGTTCGAAATTTGCAAAAAAATAAGCATTAAATAAATAATACTAGCAAAAATTAAGATGGTACACTGTGAGGGATTCGAACCCCCGACCGCACGCTTAGAAGGCGTGTGCTCTATCCAGCTGAGCTAACAGTGCATATATCCTTTAATGCTTACTGCAGTAGTTATTATACAATATCTTAAAATGTTTGTAAAGAGTTTTTTTCAAAAAAAATAAAAATTTTTCAAAGGGTATTTTTTATGAAAAAACACATAAACTTTAATGGTGATAATTTGCGATTAAAACAATTATTAAAAAAAATAGAAATTGATATTTGTGATATCATATATGATCATAAAATAAATGATATAACGGATATTTCAAAAGAAACAGTTAAAAATGACATCTATGTTGCTATTAAAGGACACAAAAAAGATGGGCATCAGTTTATTAAACAAGCGATTTTAAACGGTGCTAAAACAATAATTTATGAATCCGATATACCAATAGATATAGGAAATATCAATTACATAAAAGTTTCATCTACAAAAAAAATATACGCAAAAATATTAGATTGCTTTTATGAAAAAATTAAAGAAAATGTTATAGTAGTTGGAATAACGGGGACAAATGGGAAAACATCGACTTCAACGTTAATAACTTCCTTTTTAGAATATAATAATAAAAAATGTTGTTTAATAGGAACAAATGGTATTATGATTAATCAAGAAAAAATATCAATTAATAACACAACACCTAGAATTAAAACAATCTATGATATGTTTATAAAAATGAAGAAGTTAAAAATTAAATACTTAATCATGGAAGCAACAAGTATCAGCTTAAAAGAATTGCGATTAGAAGGTATTATGTTTGATTATGTTTTTATGACTAACTTTGCAAGCGATCATTTAGATTATCATAGTTCTTTAGACGATTATTTTTATTCAAAAATGCGTCTTTTAAGTCAGTTGAAACCAAATGGAAAAATTATCTTAAATGTCGATGATGCTAAATACAAATTAGTATTAGAAATGTCTAAAAATGAAATCATAAACTATGGTATAAAAGAAAAATGTGTATTTCAGGCGACAAATATTAAAATCGTAGATGATCTTTGGCGATTTAATGTTCAGTATGATAGTCATATAACGACTTTCTCAACAAAATTAATTGGTCATTTTAATATCTACAATATTTTAGCGACGTTAGCATTAATAGAAGATTTAGGATTTTCAAGTTATGATATGGTTTCCTTTTTACAAGTTTTTACTCATTTAGATGGAAGAATGGAGATTGTAAGAAAAAATGATAGAATGTATGTTATTGATTATGCACATACTTATGAGAGTGTAAAAAGCTCACTTGAAGCATTAAAGTATTATAATCAAGACATTATTTTAGTTATAGGATGTGGTGGTGACCGTGATAAGACAAAAAGAGGACTAATTGCAGATGTTTCTTGTAAATATGCCAATCACGTCATTTTCACAAGTGATAATCCACGATTTGAGGATGAGGAAGCTATTATTTTAGACATGATTGAAAACTTAAACTATAATAATTACGAAATAGAGACAAATCGTCTTTTGGCAATAAAAAAAGCTGTTTTAAAAGCAAATAAAAAAGATATTGTCGCGATATTAGGAAAAGGATGCGAAGAATATCAAATAAAAAATAATATAAAATATCCATTTAATGATAAGGATATTTTATTAAATTCATTGCGAGGTGATTAATATTTTAAAATTATTACCAATTATTTCTGTTTTTATTATATCTGTATTTTTATATAGTATTTTTATTTATTATTTCAATAAATTAAAAATAGGACAAAGCGTCCGTGAAGAAGGATTAGAAAGTCACAAAGTTAAAGAAGGCACCGCAACATTAGGGGGGATTATCTTTATAATCGTCCCTATTGTTTTTTATACTATCTTCTATAAAATAGATGGTCAAATGCTTTTTGTGATTATATCCTTCTTATTATATGGAATAATTGGATTTATAGATGACTACATGATTATTCGTTTTAAAAACAATAAGGGAATATCTCCATTATTTAAATATATATTGCAATGTTTAATTGCGATCTTGTTATACTATTTAATAATTATTTTTCAAATGGATACCAGTATTACAATTTTAAATTATGAAATTGAAATGGGCTTTTTCTATGCTATTTTATTACTTTATTTGTTTCCAGCCGGAAGCAATGCTGTTAATTTAACCGATGGCGTAGATGGATTAGTAGGTAGTTTAATGATAATTAATTTAGTATTTGTGATTTTTATCTGTTCTAATAAAGGTTATGATTATCAATTTTTATTACTTATTTTAGGAAGTTTATCTGCGTTTTTATTATTTAATTATCCGAAAGCATCTATTTTTATGGGAAATGTTGGAGCATATGGCTTAGGAAGTCTTTTTATTGCAATTTTAATTTATGCGAAAGAAGAAATAGCGATTATCTTTTTTGGAATAATGTTTATTTTTGAAACATTAAGCGTTGTTTTGCAAGTCTTTTATTTTAAAAAAACTAAAGGAAAACGCCTTTTTAAAATGGCACCATACCACCATCATTTAGAGCTTAAAGGATATACCGAAAAACAAATCATTTATTTATTTGCATTAATTCAAATAACGATTAATATAATATATATGGTGATAAGATGATTTATCTATTAGGTTATGGTAAGGCCAATCAAGGGATGAAGAAGTTTCTTGATGATAAAAAAATTGATTCAATGATTATAAATGAAATAACTTCCGACAAAAAAGGGATTATTTGTAAAAGTCCGGGAATTAAGTTAAATAAGAAATTGGAAAATGTTGTTAGTGATGTAGAGTTAGCATATCGTATTAAGCCGTTTAAAAGTGTGGGAATTACTGGAACTAACGGTAAAACCACTACAACTTCATTAATTAGTCATATAACTGAACATAAAGCTTGCGGTAATATTGGGTATAGTATCGGTGAAGCATTATTAGAAGAAGATTATTATATTATTGAATTATCAAGTTTTATGTTGGAATATGTTAAAGAATACCATCCTAATATTGCTATTTTTTTAAATATAAACGAAGCGCATCTTGATTATCATAATAATTTTGAAAGTTATTTCAATGCTAAAAAAAATATAACACAAGCGCAAACAGAAGAAGATCTTTTAATTTATAATTATGATGATGAATACTTACGTAATATTCCAACAAAAGCTCAAAAATATTGCTTTAGTTTAAAAGAAAAATGTGATTGTTATATAGAAAATGAAGAAATTATTTTTAATGATGAAGCGATAATTAATATTAATGAGATTACACTTTATGGTAAACATAATTTATACAATGTCATGGCAAGTATTATTGCCTCATTTCATCTTGGATTTAGCATTAAAGACATTGTTTTGAAATTAAAAACATTTAAACCGGTTAGTTTCCGTTTAGAAAAATTAAATAATCAAATATATAATGACGGAAAATCAACAAATATAAACGCCACTTTAGAAGCAATTAAATCAATCGATAACGATGTTTTACTTGTTTTTGGTGGTAAAATTCGCTGTGAAAACTATGAAATATTAGATGAAGTATATGATAAGATAAAATATGTTTATGCTTATGGTGAAGCTAAATATAAAATAATGGAATATTTCGCTGGAAAATGTATTATGTATTTAGACTTATATGACGCCTCAATTGCGGCGATATATGATCTCGATAAAGAAGTGCTATTATTCTCGCCTGGGCATGCTTCACTCGATCAATATGATAGCTATATCGAAAGATCAAATGAATTTAATCAAATTGTGCAAGATTATTATAAAGATAGTAGTTTAAAATATAGATAAATTGTGATAAAATAATATGATGTGAGGTGATTAGATGAATATTGTTTACGGTGGGTCTTTTAATCCGCCAACACTAGCCCATAAAAAGATTATGGAGATACTTTTAGAGAAATTTAATCCAGAACATCTTTTTGTGGTACCAGTTGGTAAAGATTATCCCAAATCATCATTAATCCCATTTCAACATCGTTTTAAAATGTTACAATTATTGACTAATAATCAAAAAATTTTCGTAAGCGATATTGAAAAAAACAACAAGTATTTAGGTAGCTATCATACGTTAAAAGAAATCGAGAAAGAATTTTTAGTAAAAGATTTATATTTTGTAATTGGAGCCGATAATTTAATAACTCTAGATACGTGGTTGAATTTCGAAAAACTAATGAAAGACTATCATTTTATCGTATTAAATCGTAATCAACAAGACATTGATTTAATTATCAAAACGAAATTTAAA
>CALVBA010000042.1 GCA_944325695.1 uncultured Anaeroplasmataceae bacterium | reverse complement strand
CTTATTACTCTTCATCAGCGTAAAATAACTAAATTAAAGCAAATTAAAAATGGATTAAAAAACTCACTATTTTTAGATAACAATAAATATTTTTATAGAAAGGGGAAGAATAAAAATATGGTATTTAAAAGCGAAGATGAGTTCGAAAAAGAAATAATAAATGTTTTAATAAATGATTCTGGTTGGAAAGGATATGAAGTAGATCACAACTATATACCAGTAGTACTTGAATATCCAACAGAAGAAGATATTATTGAAAATTGGGCAAAAATATTATTTGTAAATAATAGAGAAAAAGACCGCTTAAATGGATGTGAATTAACAAAAGGGGAAATGTCGCAAATAATAGAACAAATAAACACATTGAAAACACCACTAAAATTAAATAGTTTTATTAATGGTAAGACCGTTATTATTAAAAGGGATAATGAAAATGATAAATTAAATTTTGGTAAAGAAGTAAGTTTAAAAATATATGATCGATTAGAAATAAGTGCTGGTCAAAGTATTTATCAAATTGCTCGACAACCAATATTTAAAACTAAAGACGATAAATATCGTGGCGATTTAATGCTTTTAATTAATGGTATGCCTGTAATACATGTAGAATTAAAAAAAGATGAAAAATATCTTAGCGATGCTTATTATCAAATCAAAAGATATTTAGAAAATAATGTTTTCACTGGAATATTTTCATTAGTTCAGATTTTTGTTATTATGACACCATATGAAGCAAAATATTTTGCTAATCCAGGATCTAAAGAAAATTTTAAACAAGAATACTGTTTTCAATGGGCTGACTTCAACAATGACCCTGTTAAAGGATGGAAAAAAATAACAAGTTCGTTATTATCAATTCCGATGGCACATGAATTAATTGGCTATTACACAGTAGCTGATTCTTCTGATGGTGTTTTAAAAGTTATGCGTAGTTATCAGTATTATGCAACAAGAGAAATTGTTGATAGAGTTAAAAGAAAAAAATGGGATGAAAAAGATCAACTAGGAGGGTTTGTTTGGCATACAACAGGTTCAGGGAAAACAATGACAAGCTTTAAAACTGCTCAATTAATTGCTTATGGTAAGTATGCTGATAAAGTAATCTTTTTAACAGATAGAATTGAATTAGGAACGCAATCTTTAAAAGAGTATCGTTCTTTTTCCGATGAAAACGAAAGTGTACAAGCAACTGAAAATACACGTGTTTTAATCTCAAAACTTAAAAGTTCTGATCCTAAAGATACATTAATTGTTACTTCAATTCAAAAGATGAGTAATGTTAATGATGATAAGTTTTCTCTTAGTCCATTAGACATTGCGATTATCAATAAAAAAAAGATTGTTTTTATTGTTGATGAAGCTCATCGTTCTACTTTTGGGGAAATGTTGATACGTATTAAAAAAACTTTTTATAGTGCTATTTTCTTTGGTTTTACTGGAACACCTATTTATGAAGATAATCAAAAAAAATTAAATACTACCACAACTATTTTTGGAAATGAACTTCACAGATATAGCATTGCTGATGGGATTCGTGATAAAAACGTACTAGGTTTTGATACTTACAAGGTATTAACATTTAAAGATAGAGATGTTAAAGAGGCAGTGGCCTTACATCAAACTAAAATTAAAAGTATAGATGAAATTTATGATGATCCAGAAAAATCTAAGAAATATTATGATATATATAACCTTCCAATGCCTGATAAATCTATTAAGGATGGAAAGGAAATTATTGGAATAGAGCACTTTATTCCAAATGAACAATATCTTAAAGAAGAGCATCAAAATTGTGTTGTCGAAGATATAGTTAATGGATGGAAAACATTGAGTAGGTCATCTAAATTCCATGCTATTTTCGCAACAAATAGTATTAATGAAGCTATTAAGTACTATGGACTTATTAAAAAAGCTAAACCAGATTTAAAAGTTACATGTTTGTTTGATCCAAATATTGATAATAATGAAAATTTTGAATATAAAGAAGAAGGATTAAGACAAATTATTAATGATTATAATAAGCAATATAATCAAAACTTTACTTTGGCGACACACAATTTATTTAAAAAAGATATTTGTATGCGTTTAGCACACAAGGATGTTTATAAATTTATGGGAAGTAATTCCGAGGAACAACTAGATTTATTGATTGTAGTTGATCAAATGTTAACGGGATTTGATTCTAAGTGGATAAATACTTTGTATTTAGATAGAATGTTGACATATGAAAATATTATTCAAGCTTTTTCAAGAACGAATCGGATTTTTGGTCCAGAAAAACCATTTGGAACAATAAAGTATTATCGTAAGCCACACACGATGGAACAAAATATTGATTTAGCTGTTAAACTTTATTCAGGGGAAAATCCAATTGGCTTATTTGTGGATAAATTTGCCATTAATATTAAAAAAATAAACAACCTATTTGACGAAATTAAAGAATTATTTGAAAATTCAGGAATTAATAACTTTGAAAAACTACCTGAAAATAGTACAGCTATTGCTAAATTTGCTTCATTATTTGGAAAACTTAATTCTCATTTTGAGGCTGCTAAAATTCAAGGTTTTGATTGGGAAATAAATTCATACAGTAATAATGAAACAAATGAAAAAAATAAATTAAATTTTACTCAAACAATATATTATTCATTATTAAGACGATACAAGGAAATTCCACGTGGTGATCGTGCTAGTAACGGAGTAGCATATGATTTAGTTGGATACTTAACAGAAATTAACACTGATAAAATTGATGCTGATTATATGAACAGTCAATTCGAAAAATATCGAAAACAAATAAATCAATGTGAATCAGAGGAAGTTCTTGAGAAAACAGAAAAAGATATTTATAATTCTTTTTCTATCTTAAGTCAGAAAGAACAAGAATTTGCCAAAATCTTATTACAGGATATTAGAAGTGGAAAAATCAAAATTGAAGAAAATAAGACTTTCCGTGATTATATTAACGATTATATGTGTGAAAATAAAGATAACGAGATAGAACAATTTATTAAGAATTATGGTGTTGATCGTCAAAAACTTATGAATATGCTTAGTCGTAATATAACCGAAAAAAATATTGATGAATACTCACGCTTTACTGACTTGAAAAAAACAGTTTGTAAAGAAACAGCGAAAGCTTATTTAGAAAAAGAGTGTAATAAAAAAATAAAAGGACCTGAGTTGAATAAACTTATTGATAAAAATCTTCGAGAATTTGTTTTAAAGTATAATTAGTAGTATAAATTATTTCAAAAATAGTCATATATAAAATTAGTCAAGGTTAATCCTTGACTTTTTTTTCGCTTTTTTCCAGCGTAAGTAAAAAAGCGTCATTTTTAATCAACGTAAGCCAATGATTAAATGGAGGCTATTATAAGATGTTAGAAGATGTTAAACGTACAGATTTATTTTGTGATTATTATGAAAAATGGATTACAGTATATAAGGAAGGAGCGATAAGAAAGGTAACTTTAGCCAAATATCATATGACCCATCGTTGGTTAAAAAGATTAATACCAAATTTAAAAATTTGTGATTTAACGCGCATTTCCTATCAACAATTAATAAATGATTATGCGGTATGTCATGAAAGACAAACGACAATGGATTTTCATCATCAACTTAAAGGGGCAATCATGGATGCAGTTGACGAAGGTTTATTGGATAGAGATCCAACTAGAAAAGCTATTATTAAAGGAAAAGCGCCATGTGCTAAGAAAATTAAATATATTAATCAGTTTGAATTACATTCACTTTTAGATGAATTAGAATTAAAACCAGAAGTTAGTTGGGAATGGTTGATTATGCTTATTGCTAAAACGGGATTACGTTTTTCAGAAGCATTGGCTTTAACACCTAAAGATTTTGATTTTTCTCATCAATCAATTTCTATTAGTAAAACATGGGATTATAAAGGAGATGGTGGATTTCTTCCAACTAAAAACCGTTCATCAGTACGTAAAGTACAAATTGATTGGCAAACAGTAATTCAATTTTCTGAATTAATTAAAAATCTTCCAGAAGATGAACCAATTTTTGTTAGTGGAAAGGTTTATAATTCAACTGTAAATGATATTTTAATGCGTTATTGTAAAAAAGCTAAAGTTCCGGTTATTTCAATTCATGGACTGCGCCATACACATGCTTCAATATTATTATTTGCAGGAGTATCGATTGCTAGTGTGGCACGTAGATTGGGTCATTCAAGTATGAATACTACGCAAAGAACATATTTACATATTATTCAAGAATTAGAAAATCGTGATGTTGATTTAGTTATGCGATCACTTTCAGGTTTAAGTTAATAATTAAAAATAAAGAAGGCTTACGTTGATTAAAGATGATATTTTAACTTGCTAATTAAGATAATTTTATATTAGAATGTATTTAGAAAATAAGAAACAGGTGATTTTATGATTTATGTGGATAAATATATATCGCAAATTGGCGAAATTGAGATAAGATGTAGTGAAGAAAAACTTCTTTCTTTGGACTTTAAAAACGATGTTATTGTTAATAATCCGGGTTTAACGATTTTTAATCAAGTCAAAAAATGGTTAGATTTATATTTTAAAGGTCAAAATCCGTCTTTGAAAATTGAATTAGAATTATCAGGAACTCCATTTCAGATGAAAGTGTGGAACTTATTAATGGAAATACCATATGGAACTACTACAACATATGGGGCTATTGCCAAAAAAATAAGTCCTACGATGTCTAGTCAAGCGGTAGGTCAAGCAGTTGGAGCTAATCCGATTGCTATAATCATTCCATGTCATCGCGTATTAGGAAGTAATGGTAAATTAGGAGGTTATTATTATGGTCCTGATAAGAAAAAAACATTACTAAAATTAGAAAATATTTCATTAAAGTAATTGAAATGTCTTGTTTTTTGTGTAAAATTAAATTATTAGGAGGTGTTTTAAAAAATGGAAAGATGGTTTGAAAAACAATCTAGAATTGTACAAATTATTTTATTATTAATTCCAGGGGTTAACTGGGTAGTAGAAGTACTTGTACGTTGGAGCCATGCCTTAAGAAAAGGAAGTTTATTAAAATACATCATTGCGATTTTAGTAACTTTTTTTGGTGGTTTCATTGGATGGCTTGACTGTATTTGGTGTTTATTATTCAAACATTTAATTTTATGTGATTAATTATAGAATTAAATTTTAAAGATAAGCAATG
>CALVBA010000041.1 GCA_944325695.1 uncultured Anaeroplasmataceae bacterium | reverse complement strand
TTACAAAAAAAGACTTACTTTCTAAGTATAAAGTAAGCCTTAATTAAATATTAATCAATAAACTCAAATTCATATGAGAAAATACGAACTGTATCACCGTTTTTTACTCCATAACTACGTAGTTTGTCATCTAACCCTAACGAACGTAATTGACGAGCAAAACGTGCTATTCCAGAATCATGAGAAAAATCTGTCATATCAAATAATTTTCTTAAACGATCACCAGTAACTTCAAAAACTCCCGCTTTTTCATTTTTAGTAATTTTAAACCATTCTTCTTCTTTAACAAATTTATACTCTACATATTCTAAATCTTCTTTTTCATATAAAGAGAATTTTTCAGTTACATTTAAAGTATCCGCAATTGCATAAACTAACTCTTGTAAATTTTGATGCGCCATAGCACTAATTTCATAAATTTTTACATCTTTATTAAGTTGCTTTTTAAAACGTTCTAAATTTTCTTTAGCTCCTTCAAGATCCATTTTGTTAGCCACAATAATTTCAGGACGATTTAATAAATTCATCTTATATTCTTTTAATTCTTTACGGATTGCTAAATAATCTTCATAAGGATCACGTCCATCAACAGCAGCCATATCGATTACATGAACAATTACTCTACAGCGTTCAATGTGACGTAAAAATTGGAATCCTAACCCTAAACCTTGACTTGCTCCTTCAATTAATCCCGGTAAATCTGCCATAACAAATGAGCGATAATCATCAACTCTAACCATCCCTAAATTCGGTGATAAAGTTGTAAAATGATAGGCTGCAATTTTAGGTCTTGCCGCACTAACAGCACTAATTAAAGTCGATTTTCCGACACTTGGGAACCCTACTAAACCACAGTCTGCTAAAACTTTTAATTCACAACGAATTTCAATTTCTTGACCAGGTTCTCCTTTTTCAGCAAAGTCAGGACATTTATTCGTCCCCGTAGCAAAAGCCATATTTCCTCTTCCACCACGGCCACCATAAGAAATGACTTGACGTTGCTTGTTTGAAGTAAAATCTGCGATTACTTTATTTGTTGCTGCTTCAAAAACAATCGTTCCTACAGGCACACGGATAATTGTATCTTCAGCATTAGCTCCATTCATTCCTTTATTACGACCATTTTCACCGTCATTACCCTTAATGATCTTATTGTAGCGTAAATCTAATAACGTTTGTAATCCTTCATCAGCTTCAAAAACAATATTTCCACCGCGGCCACCTGTACCTCCAAATGGACCACCACGTTCAACTTTTAATTCTCGGCGGTATGCGACAATTCCATTTCCACCTTTTCCTGCTTGTAATTTTATTTTAACCTCATCTACGAACATCAAATCACTCCTTTTCGTGATATTTATAATCAAAAAAAATACCCAAAAAAATTGGGCATTTAATTATTATTCTGCTGGGTAAACAGATACTTGTTTTTTGTCTTTACCAACACGTTCGAATTTAACGAATCCAGTTACTTTAGCAAATAAAGTATCGTCTCCACCACGACCTACATTTGTACCTGGTAAAATTTTAGTACCTCTTTGGCGGTATAAAATTGAACCTGCTGTAGCAAATTCTCCATCAGATTTTTTAGCCCCTAATCTTTTAGATTCTGAGTCACGACCGTTACGTGTAGATCCTACTCCTTTTTTAGAAGCGAATAATTGGATATTTAATCTTAACATGGTAGGCACCTCCTATTGTTTAATTTTAATATTTTCAGGATATTGTAATTCTAAGTCCTTTAAAGCATCTAACAAATTATTCAGTATAACTTCAATTGTTTCATCAAAACTTTTTACAACTATTTTAACATAACCATCTTCATTATACTCATAAGCAATTTTATCAATTTTTTTGAAAGAATCAATTAAATTAATGCTTAAAATAACCGCTGTCGATACACTAGCACATACGATATCACTACCATATTGCGCATAATCGGCATGTCCTGATACTTCAATAAGATTAATAAAGTTATGTTGTTTAACTAAAATATTAATCATAAGCTCATTAAGCGTTGATTGCTTCGATTACTAATTTAGTATAAGCTTGACGATGACCTTTTTTACGACGTTCGTTTTTCTTTGGACGATATTTGAAAACAACGATTTTTGGTCCTCTACCATTTTTTTCAACTTTTGCAGTTACAGTAGCGTTTGCTACGTAAGGAGCACCAACAACAGTTTTTTCTCCACCAACAAATAAAACTTTATCGAATGTGTAAGTTTCACCTGCTTCTACATTTAATTTTTCAACATAGATTGCTTGTCCAGCTTCAACTTTAACTTGTTTTCCACCAGTTTCAATAATTGCGTACATATGCACACCTCCTCATAATTTTTAAGACACACTATTAAGGTAAGATAAACTTTTTAAAACCTTTTCTATGTGGTTGCATTTTACAACACGGTAATTATACACTACAAAACAATAAATGTCAATTATTTTTATAAGATATTTTTAGAAGTTCATGTTATAATCTAAATTTTAATTTTTACAATCTTATTTATTAAAATAAGCACCATCGAAATGGTGCTTTATTAAACATTAATATCTTCTTCTTTTGGTTTTTTCGAGAAAACTTTAACGATCTTATTTGGGATTATGTTTATCACTTCCGTAATGACAATCGGTAATAGCTTTAATGAATCGATTAAGGCATATTTACGAATTTCGTTTTTGGTCATGATTTGTGAATCATTAAATAAATATCTTCTAGCCACTAAACCAATACGGATTGTTAGTAAGGCATTAGAAACACCTTGCATAATACTTGATGTCAATGGTTTAATAAACGGTATTTCCGCTATAGCATTCATTGTCGAATTAGGAAGAACATCTTCTAAGTTGATATTTTCTAATCCATCAGCGATTAAAGCAGTCGATAAAACATTGATGCTTAATTTTGATAAATTTTTCATTGATGGTCTAAAACCACATTCGCATACAATTTTTTTAATCATTTGCAAATTAACTGATAAGACTGAAAACATATCAAGTTTTCCGTTTTGTGAAATGGCTGTACTAATCATAACCGTCTTAGCGTGATCAATAATAATACGATTTAGATGTTTTTTCATTTCATTACGATATACTTCATTTAATGTAGAACGAAGTTCATCATAGTTACTAAAATTTAATAATCTTGGTTCGTAATCTTTTAAAAAATCATATTTAGCCAAATTTTTAGCTACTGTTTTATATGTTCGACGATTTTTTAATGAATCTTTATCAAGTGTCGTCGTAATATTAAATGATGGAGAAAAGACAATTACAATAATCGGATATATTATTAAAATGAGAACTAGTAGAGATGCTAAGATGTAAAAAGCAATTTCTAACCAAATATTAATTTTCGATAATCTTTCACCAATTTGTAAAATCGAAGATAAAATGATTAAAAATAGCAAAATTAAACTGCCAATCCCTACTAAATACCAAAATGTTTTACGTTTCATTTTTTAACTATTCATCGTTATTTTCATCTTTTTCTTTGAAATCAGCATCAATAATATCATCATTATTCTTTTTAAAAGACATACGAGCATTTGTATAACTTGTTTTAAATGTTTCAAAAGAGTAATCTTTTTCACAAATAATAGCATATAAAACAAAAATCGCAGCTAAAATAATTAAAATTCCAATTAAGATAAAGAATGCTTTAAAAATCAATCCGCCTAGTAATAAAACTAAAACTCCTAAAATGATTTTATAACCATGAATTTTAACCGCAAAATCTTTGTTTGAAGCCATCATAATTTTTAAAATTGGAATGATAATTAAATAAATCGCAATGGCAATGTTTAAAAGATCATTAGAATACATAATCATTAATACACCACATAGAAGTGAAATAATGATATTTGTTATGTAATAAAAATAATCAACACGATTTACTTTCCCAATATTAATTAGCAAATAAGCTGCTTTAATAATTAGTAGTACTCCTAAAATTTGAAATATAATATTAACAACTGTTCCAGGATTAAGTGTACATACGAAAACACCTAAAAAAATTGCAGCAATCGATAAAAGAGTAATCGGCCACTTTTTAATTAAATTTTTTATAATAAAACCTCCTTATTTATTTTGATTATATCACAATATGAAATTAAAAAAAGATATTTCTTTATATAAAATAAAAATACATCCTTAAATAAGGAAGTATTTAGATATTTTTTAGACTATTTTTGATTGCTAATGCCGCCATCATACCTTCATTAACAGCTTTATTGATTTGTAATGTTCCACCAACAACATCACCACATGCATATATTCCTTCAATGTTAGTCATGAAATTTCCATCAACAACGATATCATTTTTATTCATTACTAATCCGATATGTTTAGAAAAATCAACAGCATTTGGTGTTCCAATGGCGATAAATAATCCATCTAATTGATATACATCTTTCGAACACTCTAAAGCTTCAAGACGATTTTCGCCAATAACTTTTGTTATTTTGTCGGTTACAACTTTAACTCCGTCTACATCAACTTCTAATGGTTCTCCATTTGTAAAAACAGTTATATCATTTGTAAATTTTTTTAAATCTTCAAGTTCTTTTAACATGTATTGCTTACTTCCTATAATTCCAAGTTTTTTCTTGCGATAGAAAAAACCATCACATAAGGCACAATAACTAATCCCTTTTCCTTCAAGATTTGCAAAGTTTTCCACATTGATTTTACTTCTAGCTTTACCAGTGGCTAATAAGATTTTTTTAGTTTCAATATCTTCTTTATTTGTTTTAACGATAAAACCACCATTTGGATTATATTCTATTCCAATTACTTCACCATCTAAAATGTCAATTCCAAGATCTAAAGCTTGTTTTTCGCCAGCTTTAGCAATCGATAAGCCACTAGCTTTGTTTCCATAATAGTTTTCTATTAGATGGGCTTTTTCTAATGCCCCGTAATCTTTAGCGACAATAACACAATTAACATTAGCACGTTTTAGATATAAGGCAGCACTTATTCCTGCTGGACCTTTTCCAACAATTACACAATCACGCATATTATTTACGAACTAATTCAATAATTTTTTCTTTTGGATTAACCCCAACTAAAGCATCTACAGGTTGTCCTTTTTTGAAAACAATTAAAGTTGGAATAGACATAATATTAAAATCACTTGCAATTGTTTCTTGTTCATCAATATTTACTTTACATACTTTTACATCGTCTAATTCTTCAGCGATTTCTTCAATAACTGGACTTAACATACGACATGGTCCACACCAAGCTGCCCAGAAATCAACTAAAACAGGTTTGTCACTTTTTAATACTTCTTCAGCAAAATTTTCTTTTGTAATTTCAATAACTTTCATTTTTATTTCCTCCTAATATATTATATAATGTATTATTAGTCTAACATACTTTATAAATTTAAGCAATGAAATTACATTTGACAATTTTTTTAAAAAAACTAAAAAAGATAGTTGACAGATAATTTTTTTTTATGTATAATAATCGTGCATTTAAGTTGCGGGTATAGTTTAATGGTAGAACCTCAGCCTTCCAAGCTGATTGTGTCAGTTCGATTCTGATTACCCGCTCCAATTTAATTTATATC
>CALVBA010000040.1 GCA_944325695.1 uncultured Anaeroplasmataceae bacterium | reverse complement strand
CTTTTTTGATATTATCACTTTTATGAATATTATAATACTTAAAAAAACTTGTTTCAATATAATAATAAAAAAGACCAGAAGGTGAGAAGTCTTCTAGTCTTTTTATAAATCCATAAATATTTTGCAATGAAAATATTAACGTTTTGAGAATTGGCTTGCACGACGAGCTTTTTTAAGACCGTATTTTTTACGTTCTTTAGCACGTGGATCGCGTGTAACTAATCCAGCAGGTTTTAAAGTTGCACGTAATTCTGGATTGATTTCCATTAAAGCACGAGTGATTCCTAAACGGATTGCTCCAGCTTGTCCTGTAATTCCTCCACCGAATACATTTACTCTTACGTCAAATTTATCTGTATTTTCAGTTAATGTTAAAGGTTGTAATACGTCTAATCTAGTAGCTGCTGATGGAATGTAATCTTCAAAAGAACGACCGTTAATAGTGATTGTTCCATTTCCTGAAGTTAGAATAACACGAGCAACTGAACTTTTACGACGACCAGTTCCTAAATATTGTACTATTTTTGCCATTTTCAAGTTCCTCCTTATGCCTTAATTTCTAATTTTTCAGGTTTTTGTGCAGCATGTGGATGTTCATTTCCAGCATACACGAATAATTGTCTTCTCATATCATCACCAATTTTTGTATGAGGTAACATACCGTAAACAGCTTTTTCAACCATACGAGTTGGGAATTTAGCCATTACATCTTTAGCTGCAGTTTTAGTTAAACCACCAGCATAGTCAGAGTGACGATAGTAGAATTTGTCATTCCATTTGTTTCCTGTTAATTGAATTTTTTCAGCATTGATTACAATTACATAATCTCCACAGTTTACATGTGGTGTAAAAGTAGGTTTATGTTTTCCTTTTAATACAGATGCAACTTGAGTAGCTAAACGTCCTAATGTTAATCCATTAGCGTCAACTACATACCATTTGCGAGTTACAGTTTGATTATTTGCCATATAAGTTTTCATTAGCATTTTCCTCCTTAAAATTATTAAGGGCCATATTGTGGATAATATTGTACCATAATGTATTATACATAAATAAGCCATAGGTGTCAAGGAAAAAATAATTTTAAATCACTATTTTACATCTTTATTATTATCATTTTTTTCTTGACCTTTTTTTTGCTCTTCAAAAAGTTCTTTTTTAATTTCTTCAGTTAATTGCTTTCTTAAAGCTTCTTTTTCAGCATCAAATTGTTCTTGTGTTTTTTTTATTTTTTCATCATTTAATGTACGATAAATGTTATATATTTGCATAATCATCATGAAAGCAAAAATTCCGATTAGAATAATAAAAATAATGCTTTTATTTTCAATAATTAATAAGCCCACATTTTTAAATGGTAATTTAAAGACATATTCCCCAACTACCATATCATATGAAACAAGTTGTTCATCTGGTATTGGATTATTATCCCCTTGTGTTTGATATTTTCCATCAATAATACCAATAACCCGATGGACGATGTGTTTACCTGCTATTTCTCCTTCTGAAGCTTTAAATAAGATCACATCACCTATTTCAATTTCATCAATTTCAACTTTTTTAGTTATAATCAAGTCGCCTGTTTTAATCGTAGGTTCCATTGATGGAGTCACTACAATACTATATGAATAGCCAAAAACGGAAGGAACATTTCCTTCCCTAATGGCTACCGTACCAGAAATTAAAATAAATAAAGATAATCCTAAAAGAAATCCTACAATTATTTTAGTTATATTGTGAAGTATTTTTTTCATATTGTTCATCCTATTTATACTTGTTCTAGACTAATAAAAATATTCTTAAATGTAAAAATTTGTCGTTGAAAAACATTACTATTTGGCTCACCAGAACCAACTAAACCACCTTGACGGAAATAAAAATTATCACTACCATTTGAAATTGATATGTATTGTTCAGCATATAAAATAGATTCATCAAATGTAACAGTGAATATAATATCAACTTCTTCCTGTGGTAAAATAGCCTCTTTTGCATAAATAGTTGTGTTATTTGGTTTTAATTGTCCTTCTTCTAATTTAGAGAACTTTCCCATATTAATATTCGTGTTAGAGTCACTTGCAGTATCTATTTTATATTTAACATTACGAACATCTAAATTCATCGCAAGACCAATTCCATAATCAGTAACATTATAATCACCTAATTTATTTGATAAATCCGGATTAATATGGTTTTCCTTATCAGTAAATACGTAACTTTGATTATACTCATTTACATTTAACTGTTGTGTTATTGAACCAAAAAGAACATCTAATTTTCCCGAAACAGAGCGACTTTCATTTTTTAAATGAATTTTAAAATAAAAGACATCCCCAGGTGAAGCCATTTCAAACAGTAATGATGTATCACTAACAGCATTCCATTTGGCATCATCAATACTAATAGATTCATCGACATTTCGCAAGGCGATATCATCATTATTTTGATGATAATAAAGCGTTCCGCTAGAGCGTAAATCACCAATTGAAATTGATACACTAGAGTCTACTATACTTGATGAAGAAAGCCAAGCCAAGGTTGAAACGACAAACAAAAGGGCAGATAAAATAAGACATATCATTGACGTAATTAGTTTTTTACTACTTGCCATACTATCATCCCTCCTATTTGAAAATTAATTTTTCTTAAAATAGCTTTCTAAACGAAGTTTGTCAGAATCCTTTTTGACAACCACACAAAATGGTTGTTTTCTTTTTTCAAATCGATTAATAATATTAATTCTTTTAACTTCATCATCATTCATTAAATTAGTATATGAATCAATAAGTTTTGCTTTTTCCTCATTTGTTTTAATAACTTTAATTGTTTTATTTGTAGTAATCAAGATTTCGTTTTTTACTTTTTTAATTTTTTCTTCTAATGCTATAATTTTCTCATCTTGATTCATCTTTTCTAAAAACGCATGATATTCTAATAATTCTTTTTGCGTTTTGCTGTATTCTTTTGCAAGTTTTTCTTCATTTTCTAAGTTAAGACTTAAATTACGCTTTTCTTCTTCTAAAGCTGCGTTGTCTAAATCTAACTCTTCATTTAAACGATCAATTTCTTCTTCAAGATTTTCTCTATCTAAAGCTAACTGTTCTTTTAAAGCATTTATTTCAGCTTCCATATCAGCTTTTAATGCTTCTAATTGTGATTGATATTCGTCATTTGCTAAAACTAAAGCTTCTTGGTTAGCTTTCTTTTGTAAGGCTAATTCTTCTTTTAAAGCTTTGATAGTAGCTTCTAAATCATTATTTGAAAAATGTAATTCTTCAATTTTCTCTCTTGTATGAGCAGTTTGTTTTTCAGTCAAACGATTATATCTATTTTCTAATTGTTGCAAATTACGATTTAATCGTTCTTCATAAATTTGACGAACTTTTTCTAAACGTTTTGTTTCATTTTCTTTTAGATTTTTAATACGTTCTTCTTCTTTAAGCTTTTGATTAAGACGAATTTTCTCTTCGTTTAGCGATTTTCTTAATTCTTTTTCTTTTAAAGCTACTGTATCTTTAATCTTCAAACAGTTAATAGCACTTTCAATTTGCGCTATCTTTACTCTTTGAGAACTAATTTCTTTTTCTAAATCATTTAAATCTTCTTTTTTAACCTTATAAACATCAGTTAAAATATTAAGTTTTTTAGTTTCTGTTTGTAATTCTTTACGTAACTTATTAATATCATGTTGTTCAATATTCTTGAAAAAATCATCATTATTTCCATAGGCTTGAAATAAATCACGATACAAGAAGTTAGTAATATTTAACATCTGTTTATAAATGCTTTGTAATGCCACTTCATAGCTTGCACCATCATTTAATAAAACTTGTGCTTCTTTTTCATAATATTTTTTTGTAGCTTCATAAAAATATTCACTTACCGAGTAATCCTCAAATTTGATAACCCCTGGTGCATACGCTATATCACTTTCCAAAATCTCTTCAGGACGTTTTAATTTACGGTTACGATAACGCAAGCGATTATTAAATCGTAAATTATGACGTTCGCGATGATGCATAAAAGCTGCAAATGTTAAAGTGGAGATTTGTTCTAAATCATTTATCAACTCTTCACTAGGACGTGGATTAATCATTTCAACATCCACATCAAATCCTAAAGTATTATATCTTTCTAATAATAACCACAATGTGTGAGCATTTTTAAAATCAGCATTTTTTAAGATGATGTTGGTTTTCATTATTGGTGAACGAACTTCTGTAGCATGCTCTAAAGAGCGATAAAGGGTTGTTCCTCGATAAACCGCAATCATATTTTCTAATTTTTCAATGCGAGATAAAACTTCATCAATTTTATTATTTTTAGCACGCGAAGGAGACTTGATTTGAAACGATAAATTATATGTAATCTCACTATTTTTTATTTTAAAAACTTTTTCATCTTTTAAAGTATCGATTTTATGTGGCTTAGAATCTTTAATTAATGCTTCTTTACGTACATTAATAAATTTAAAGATTCTCTTTAATAAAGATACGGCAAATCTGTTTTCATATGTTAAAAAACTATCGTTAGCCATTTTAGTTAGGATTTTACTTGGAATGATATCTCCATCTTCTTTAATCTCTTTAATAAAATGGGTATGTTTAGACAAATGGCGAATAGATTCAGCGTTAATTTTTTTAGCTTTTTCAACCGCAATAATTTCATCATCATAAGCTAATTGTGACTTCGGATTGCGGAAGATTTTATCAATGCTGGGTAAATATTTTTCAATTGATTCGACCCATGAAAAATCAAAAGTTTTATGTTCAATGGTCGTTTGATTAAGTAACTTACTTGTCCCACGACGCATGACACTTCGCATGAAATCATCTAAGATTGATTGTTCATTAACATTACTAATAGCTTGGAGATAATCATCATAGTAATCATCAATTAAATCGATTTTTTCACTAGCAACTTGCTTATTTTCGTCCATGATTATCTCCCCTTTCTATTAGTTCATTTTGATTAGATTTTCAATAAATTCAATTGAAGATTTAAATGCTCCTTTTCCAAATAATGAATCAATTTTATTAATCAACTCTTCTAATTCTGGTTTTAAGAATGCTAAGTTTAAAGCCTCGAATTTACGTAAAATTTTTGTCATGAAGATATAGTCAAGTCCAGCAACCTCAGTATTTCCACATCCTACATATACAGGTACGAAAATTTTAATTTGACGCATGATACGGTTACCGAATGCAATTTTAAAGTTTTCTTGGATATATTCATCTAAAACAGCAAATTTTTCTAAAATTTTATCGCTCATTTCAAATTCTTTTCTTGCTTTAGCAAATAATCCATCTAAATACTCATAACTCATATCAACAGGTTCAGTATATGGAGCATCGACAAAACGCGCTTTATTATTTAATTCAATTGCAACAGCACGGTCATAAACTTTATCTGTGATTGTAAATGTTGAATCATCTTTGTTGGCAGTTCCAACGAACCATAAGTTTTGTGGAACTAAAATTTTACCATTAATTAATAACTTCGGATCGTTTTCTTCTTGTTTTGGAACTAAGTCAATCTTCCATTCATTAATATCTGGCATTTCCATTACAGATAAGAACTCAGCGAAATAATACTCGATACGTGCTAAGTTCATCTCGTCTAATACGATGAAGTTGATATCATCACGATATCCAGCTTCATATAATGACGCTAATAAATCTGTTTCATTAAATTTTTTAGTAAACTCATTTAAATAACCTAACAATTCAGCACGGTCACGCCATGAAGGTTGAACCGAAATAATTGAGGTATCAAATTTAAAGAATTTACCCATAGCATATGGTAAAGATGTTTTCCCTGTACCAGAAATCCCTTCTAAGATAATAACCTTAGATGTTGCAAGTCCGGCAAAGAATAACGAAACAGTTTCCTTTGTATAATACAAACGAAGTTGTGAAGCTGAGAAATTGATAAATCTTTCAACTAATCCTTCCAATGTTACCATGTCTGTTAAGTCCATATGCACATTATAAACTTGATATCCGTATTTTTCGTCAATTTGTGATAATTTTGAGAAACGACCTTCAGCTTTCTTAGCATCTTTATTTTTCTTACTAATAACAGCTGGTGTCTCAAAATTAATTTGTCTGTTAGATTCTTGTGGATTTAATCCTAATTGAGAAACTTTCATTGCTAAGATTTTATTTTTTTCATCAATTAATTCTAAAACCTTATTATTCAAAATAGCTACTTCTTCGATTAAATCGTCTTTTTCACGTTCTTTACGAACAAATTTTAAATAGCGCCGTAAGAATTGAAAAACCATCACAAGAAGTAAAAAGACAAAAATAATATTGATTAACGACACAACAACTAGCGAAATCCAGTCTAAAGCATTCCAATTTTCATTATTTTTACTATAACCCAATAATAGTCTAATATATTCATTAGGATCATTATAAAATATATTGGCTATAACTTTAAAAAGGCTTTTAAATATATCGACAATATTATTCCATAACTGTCCAATAAACTCCATGTAATACTTGGAAAATTCAACCATAACAGCACCCCTTTCATTATTTATCTTGCGATTCTTTTTCTTGAAGTTCTTTTAATAATTCTTCACGCATACGTTTTTTCTCTAATTCTAATTCTTGTAATAATACTTCTTTTTCTTGAGCTTGTTTTAATGCTTGTTTTTCATTATTGTATTGCAATAAATTACGAATAAATAATCCAATTTCAACAATTAAGAAAACAGCTGTTGGTAAAACAATAAAGTAAACAAATCCACCTTTAGGATTAGAAATGTAATCTAAAGCTCCTCCTAGATTAGAAATTTTTCCAGTAACGACCGCTTTAACATCTTTATAAGATACGCGTTCATAGTATGCTTGATTAGCAGCTTGATTTTCTTTATCATATTTAACACCTAAGACGTCAACAGCTTTATCCCCTTGTGTTACATATGTTAAAGCATCCCCTGTACCGTATACATCAACAATACGGTGAGAGTTAAGCATTTGTAAATTCATATCATAGAAAGTAATAACATCCCCCACTTGAAGTGATGCTTTTTCTTCCTCTTTATCAAGTAATTTAACTAATACTAAATCACCTTTTTTAAAACTATCTTCTCGTAATCCTTCCATCGAATCAGAACGTACCGATAAATAACCATTCCCTAAGAAATTAGGAATATCAGCATTTGTCTTAACGTTAATATTGATAATAGAGAAAATAATTAATCCGGCAATAAAGGCATAAAAAAGGATATTAAATCCTATTTTTAAGCCCTTTATAAAGCCATTTTGTTTTTTTACTACTTTATTATTCATCTTTTTTCCACCTTAACTTAATATTATTAGGCTTGTGGAATTACTTGAGCAACCAAAGTAAAGTCCGTTTGAATAACTTTATTTAAAATCGCATCTAAGCAACTTGGATCATATCCTTCAAGCCATAACTCAAATTT
>CALVBA010000039.1 GCA_944325695.1 uncultured Anaeroplasmataceae bacterium | reverse complement strand
ATCATCTAAACTTAATTTCATAATAAAACCCCATAAGTCTTTCTAGTATTTTCTACTAGTCCAACTTATGGGGTTCACTATAAAATAATGATATAAAAAAGGTTTTATAACTTTTTTGAAATTTTCTAACACATAAGTTCTTTGATATGCATTAAATTTGCCTTTAAATCGATTTAAGTGCCAACTTGGCTTCCGTTTCCAGAAATTAGAATGGCATCGGTATCAAATGCATATGTGTTAATTTTATAAGGATTTCATCGCAAGTAAAAAATGATATATACCATTCTCATCCATAGCATTAGCGTTTAATTTGTCAGTTTTAATATCTGCTATTTCTAATAATGAAGAAAATTCAACCCCATTTGGACATAATTCCTTAATTAACTCATCTAATCTACTCATTAGCTTCTGCCTCCAATCGATCACGGATATTATTTAACCATTCACCTTTATACTTAAAGTATCTAGGTCCAGCTACACCCCATTTTGAATTAGAAAGCTTTGTAGCTAATGCAGATAGAGAATAGGCTTTGCCATTATATTCCACTTGTTTATCATCTAAAACTTTGCATATAGCTCCATTTTTTTCACTAGCTATATTAGTAAAAACTATTTCTTCACCAGGCAAAATACCGCACATTGAAAAACGGAATGGTGCTCTAATTTCTTTGTGTTCTTCTTCGATTTCTTCAGCTTCATCTTGGGCATCTAATTCAGCTTTAGTTGGTTTAACTCTTTTTAGTTTATCTTGACATCCATTGATCTCAGCAATTGCTTCTAGAATAGAATATGCATCTTCGGCAGACATCGCATAAAACTCTCTTTTTCTTTCTTTGCCTTCAAATGTTTCAATAGAGCGAAGATTTGGATTTAGTTTATCAATTATGGAATGGATCTTGGTATCAGATAATCTTGAATTTGTCTCATAGGTAGCATAAATACGGAATGCAAAAGGAATACATTCACTTCTGTTTAATTGTTTAAGTCTTTTCTTTACATCATCGGCATATCCGATCTTTACAAATTCTTTGAAAGATGGATTCGTTAGTATATAAATATATCCCTTTGTATTAGTCATTATTGCCACCTTCAATTTCTTCAATAATTTTATCTATTTCTGCTCGTAAGACATTTTCACGGGCAACTATTTCTTTGATTTCTGCATTTAGCTTCACGATATCTATAATTTCTCTAGTATCTTCTTGTTCAACATATGTAGAAACTGAAAGATTATAGTTTTCATCTTTGATTTGTTGATATGGAGCTAAAAAAGCTTTGTATTCAACATTCTGCCTATCTGTATATAGTTTAAGGATATTCGAGATATTTTCATCTGTGAGTTTATTATTGTTAGTGACCTTGATGAATTCTTTGCTTGCGTCAATAAACAAAGTGTTATTGTCGGTTTTGTTTTTCTTTAAAACCATTATGCAAGTAGCTATTGAGGTACCAAAGAATAGGTTACTTGGTAATTGGATGATGCAATCAATAAAGTTATTATCTATCAAATATTTTCTGATCTTTTGTTCATCTCCACCTCGATACATAATTCCTGGGAAGCAAACGATCGATGCTGCACCATTTGTAGCTAGCCAAGATAAAGAATGCATTATAAAAGCCATATCAGCTTTGCTTTTTGGTGCTAATACCCCAGCCGGAGAAAAGCGTGGATCATTGATTAAAACTGGATTATCATCGTCTTCCCATTTTGAGTATGGCAGATTTGAAACGATTACCTCAAACGGTTCATCATCCCAATGCTGCGGCGAAATCAATGTATCTTCGTGAGCAATATCAAATTTATCATAATCAATATCGTGCAAAAACATATTGATACGACAAAGGTTGTACGTAGTTAGATTTTTTTCTTGCTTGAAGAAACCTTGACGTACGGCATCTTTTCCAAGAATTTTGGCAGATTTCAAAAGTAAAGAACCAGAACCGCAAGCTGGATCATATACTTTATTTACTTCACTTTTACCAACGATTGCAAGTCTAGTTAAAAGCCCTGATACTTCTTGCGGAGTATAGTACTCGCCACCACTTTTTCCGGAATTGGATGCATACATACACATCAAGTATTCATAAGCATCACCAAATGCATCAATACTATTATCTTGATAATTGCCAAGTTTCATATTGGCAATACCGCCCATCATTTTAACTAGATTTTCATTTCTTTTGGCAAAAGTGCCACCTAATTTATTACTATTAACATCAATATCATCGAATAATCCGCTGAAATTGGCTTCACTTTGTGTCCCTTTAGCAGATTCTTCGATATTCTTAAATACCTTTTCTAACGTCATATTTAAGGTTTCATCTTTAGCAGCATTCTTTTGGACATTACAGAAGAGTTCAGAAGGAAGGATAAAGAATCCTTTGGTTTGAACCATATCCTTTCTAGCCTGTTCTGAAATTTCATCTGATAGTTCTTTATAATCGAAGTCATCATTACCAGCTTCTATTTCATCTTTATTGATATAGTTGGTCAGATTTTCAGAAATATAGCGATAAAACATCATTCCTAATACATAGGACTTAAAATCCCATCCATCGATGCTCCCTCTTAGGTCATCGGCGATCGACCATATTGCTCGATGTAGTTCTTCGCATTCTTGCTCTTTTTTGATATCTGCCATTTTATCTCCCCCAGAGTTGGTTATTAATCTATATAATCATTTTAAAATGCTTAAGTGTATCAATGATCATTTCTTCTTTTTCCTTTGTGCAGTTTGGCTGCTTATTATTTTTATTCTTTGAGATGTTATAATTATCTCTTTCTTTGATACCTAGTTTTTCTTTTACTTGGGCAATATTTAGTGATGATACCTTGGCGCCATATTTTTCACTTATATAGTCTTTTATATCATCATATGTACCCTTGGCTTCGGCTTTAGTTAGATCTAGTTCATCTGTATGTATCTCAATGTTGATATGTTTTTTTAGTATTGAGTTTGGACAAAACTACTACCGTCTCAACATGAACAGTTCGAGGAAATAAATCAACCGGAATAATGTTTTTAATTTCATATCCCTCAAAATATTCTAAATCACGTACTAATGTTTTATAGTTACATGAAATATATACAATTTTGCGAGGATTTAATTTACAAACCTCAGAAATAAATTCTTTTGTTGATCCTGCTCTAGGCGGATCTAAAAAAACAATATCAATCTTAGGATTAGTTGGAGCAATTTTTTTAATAAATTCTGTTGAATCGTCATTAAAAACAGAAACATTATTAATACGATTAACTTTAATGTTTAAAAGAGCATCCTTAACAGCATCTTTATTTTGTTCTACACAGATAACCTGCTTAGCCTTTTTACTAGCGACAATACCTATCGTTGAAATACCTGAATAAGCATCAAAAACAACATCATTAGCTTTAATATCAGCTAATTCAATCGCCTTTTCATATAGTTTTTCCGTTTGCTCAGGATTAATTTGATAAAATGACTTAGAACTAATTTTAAATTTAAATCCTAATAAATAATCATAAATAAATCCTGGACCATATAAAATGCGTTCTTTATCACCTAAAACAATGGATGTATCTCTAGGGTTAACATTTTGAATTATTGTTGTGATGCGTTTATCTAGATTTAATAAAGTTTTTACAAAGTTATTTCGTCCTGGAAATAAATCACTTGCTGTAACTAAAACAACCATTACCTCATTTGTTTTTACACCAACGCGAATTAAAACATGACGAATTACACCTTTATGAGTATTTTCATCGTATGGTAAAATCTTATTTTTTGTTAGAGCTAAATTAATATTATCCATCACGCTGTTTCCTAATTCATTTTGAATCATACAGTTTTTTACTGGAATTATTTTGTGTGTTCCTTCTTCATAAAAGCCTGAAACAACCTTTTTAGTCTTACTTAGCTTAAATGTCATTTGTAATTTATTTCGGTAATTATTAGGATTATCTGCTTTAATAACATCAGAAACCTTTAACAAGCGATCAAATTTCTTAAAAGCATTTTGTACTAATTGCTTTTTAAAAGAAATCTCTTTTTCATAACTCATGTGTAATAAATCACATCCCCCACACTCTAAAAAGTATGGACACTTGACATTAATTCGATCATTTGATTTAGTTTTTAGTTCAATAATATTTCCATATTTACGATTGATTGTTGATAAATCTAAAATCGCTTCTTCACCTTCTAATAAACCATTAACAACATAATTTGTATCTTGATATGTAATAACACCTTGTCCTAAATCGTTAATATAACGACATTTTTCTTTCGTTCTTATCATTTTTTGTTGTGCCATAATACTCACTTCCTTTACTATATTATACCAATTTCATTAAAAAAAGTCAGTTTTAAACTGACTTTTAATTTGCCAAATTATACTAATAATATTATACTATATTTCTCGTTTATTTTCAATAATATCCATAAAAGCATTATTTTTTTGTAAATTCTTAAACAAAATGACTCCAACTACACTTACAACTAGCAATTCTCCAATTGCTACAAAAATCATTGTCAAAGGGTATGATATATCTTTAAATTCAAAATAGAAATAAAGCTCTGTTCCAACAATAATTCCATTGGTAATTGCAGGAAAAATCGATGCTACATATAAATTTTTTGCTTTATTAATTAAAACCATCGCTATTATTGAAGCGATAGTTCCGAAAAAAGCATCAACTACTCCCAGACCACCTAAAAAATAATTAAATAGGAATGTTCCAATAGCTATTCCATAAATATAATCTAAATTAAAAAAGCAAAGTAATAATAATACCTCACTAATACGAAATTGAATTGCATTGCTAGCTAATCCTAAAGCCTGTGATAAAGAGCTTAATGCAAAGTATAGTGCTGCAACAATCGCTTGTCGAGCAACCGTTTTTAATGTAATTTTTTTCATAATATCCTCCTTGTTTTTTATCTGAGATGGTTTGGCAAGGAACATCTCTTATTTGTTTTATACAAACATACATATTATATCGATTTAAAACTTCATTGTCAATATCAAACAATAATACAAGAACTATCTTTAAATTATATTCTTAATTCCTTATACAAAAATAAAAAAAAACATGGTACCTAACCATATGACATTAAAAATTACATCTTTATATTTTTAAATTAAAAATATTATCTAAAGCTTAAATCAATTATATAATTTATAGCTTTTAAATGTAGTATTAAACTAAGCTGGATTCCTGCATACCCAAAAAGAAGTCCTGTAAAAAAACGTAATTTATTGTTACTTTCGTATTTTGTTTTCGCTTGAACACTACCATCTATAATCATTGGAATAGTCATAATAATTAAGTAATATATTGGAATTTGCACGAAAAAAAAGGTACAAATTGCTAAAAAGATACCAACTAAAATTCCAGTACAACGGCTACAAATAGGAAATTGTTTCCCCTTAATAAAAAATGATCTTTCTGGAAGACAATGGCATCCAAAAAAAATAGGCAACCATTTAGCAAAAAATTTTATCATTCTATCCCTCATTTCTTTATATAATTTCATCAAATTAAATTTATAAGTTTTTTATTTTTATTTCTTAAAGAACTTGCATTTATATAGCTATATTAATTTATAAAAAGCGATAATTAAATATCGCTTTTACAATTAAATAAATAAATTTATAATTTGGTATAAAACATTAATTACAAATCCACATAACCCTGCTATTCCTACGACTTTAGCATCATTTGGACGATTAGTTCGCCAAATAAGGAATAAGATTAATCCTACAATAGGAAATATAAAACTTGCAATTCCTCCACACACAACTTGCGTCTGTGTTTTTTTATTATCTTCTACTTGATTATTAGTATTATTTTCTACATCTTTTTGATTTGCACCACAATAAGGACAAACAGCATAATCATTTTCAATTTCTTTTCCACATTTTGTACAAAACATTTATTTTTCCTCCCAATTTTTTGTTATAATTTTAGCATATTATAAGTTCTTTTTCAATAAAAAGTTTATATAAATAAAAGTAATTATTAAAATTTTGAAATCGAGATTAAACCTAAAATTATTTAATATAATATTTTAATACTTTAATCAAATTTTTCAATTGATATTTAACAAATAAATATGTTATTTAACACCAATGATAGTATCCTTAAGTTTATTAAATTGCCTTATAAATAATAAAAACACCATCAAATTAAGGTGAAACCTTAAATATGGTGTTTAAATAGATCATCAATTTATATTTCGTCTATAGAGAATTTACTCCCACCAAAAAGATAAATATTAAAACAATAATAGCAAAAATAACCCCTAAGATAACATTAATTAATGCTCCGATTCCAGCTGACTTAGCAGCTCTAGGACGTTCATTCATCCACACTAAATATAGTATAAGACCAACAATCGGAAAAAAGAACCCAATTATACCATAGCAAATTCCGTTACTTTCAGAATTAACCTCTTGTTTAACATTATAATTCATATTAAAATTTTGCTCATAACTAGTTCCACAATATGGGCAAACTTTAAAGTTTTCATCAATTTTTTTTCCACAATTTCTACAATACATAACAAACCCTCCAAAATACATATATTTTTTAATAAATTAATTTAAATTATAGAAAATATCTTACGATTTAATTAACTATAACAAATTGTCTTATATCAATTTATGATTAAAATTATTAAATATTAATAATATAAATATATTAATTAAAACTTATATAGATGATTTTTAAATATAATACTTTCTTTTCATTATTTTAACACAAAAAGAAAATATTTCCAATATAAAAAGCAATTATTAATGTTTTTTTACGTCTTTTATGTCATTTAATTACTAATAAATATGATAATGTGAATTTAATAATTTTGAAATGTTTTTAATAAATACTAATAAGACAACTCATAAATAATATAAGTAATTAAATAAAATTATTAACTGAATATATTTTATTAGAATATAAAAAAAATAACACCTAAACAAAAACAAATTATTAAAATAATTTGAAAAAATAACCCCAACAAAGCTGAAAGTCCAATTTTTTGGGCTGAATTTGGTCTTTCATTCATCCATAATATATACAGAATCAATCCAACAATTGGAATAAAAAAACATATAATCTTGCAACTAATTTCCACATTATCATTTATATTCGTTTTATTTTTTTTGTAATTAACATTGGTAAAAATACTAGAATAATCTGTTTTTTCAATATTTGTCGTATTTAATTTGTCAATGTAACTTTTATCAAGAGATATATCAAAACATTTAGTTCCACAATATGGACAAATCTTAAAATCATCATTTAATTTTTTACCACAATTTGTGCAATACATCTTATTCCCCCTACACATAAAATAATCTCTTTTAAAGAAATAACAAGTTAATCATTTTTACATTTTAACATAAATCTTATCAAATTCCAACACGAAAGATTACTATATATTTTATAATAAATAATATAAAATAAAAAATCCCTTTTTTCAAGGGATTTAACTTTGTAAAAGAGAAGCCCGGCAACTACCTACTCTCGCTATTGCTAACTACCATCGGCGTTAAAGTGCTTAACTTCTGTGTT
>CALVBA010000038.1 GCA_944325695.1 uncultured Anaeroplasmataceae bacterium | reverse complement strand
TACTAAGGGAATTTTACCCTAAAGGAATGGATTTATCTAAAATTGATGAAAATGAATTATTGAGTAATTTAGCTCTTTTGAACAATCGACCAAGAAAATGTATTCAATTTAAAACACCCAATGAAGTCATGCTTGGTTTATAACTTACATTAGGTGTTGCACTTAATTTGACAAATCATCTATAAAAAAAAGAGAAGAATTAACTTCTCTTTGGTATTTATTTAAAAATAAATTATTATATGATAAATTCCATTAATTCCTTCATATTAGTTTTATCATATGTTAATGTCTTAATTTCATTTTTAAAACTAAAGTTAACCTAGTTTTATCTTTCATATTAAAATCTAATTTCACCTAAATTAAATTCCAATTATCAACCATTAATTTTTAATCGCTAATTAAAGATTTTAAAGATAATGTATCCTTAAGATTAACTTTTCCTATAGGTAATACTTACTGATATGATTGTAAATTCTTAATAAGGATATTGTTAAATAAATATTAAAGAAATAACCCTTTAAAACTTAATTTTTAAAAAATATTTTATTAAAATCTAAATTGTGGTATAATATGGAACGTATTTATATATTCATTTTAAGGAGAATTTAATATGAAAAAAGCAGTTTATCCAGGTTCTTTTGACCCTTTATCAAATGGACATTTAGATATTATTAAGAGGGCTTGTAAACAATTTGATGTTGTTTATGTACTTGTGAGTAAAAATATCAACAAAAAAACAACATTCACTGTTGACGAACGCATCCAATTAATTCAAGAATGCACTAAAGACATACCTAATGCAATCGTAACATCAACAAGTGATTTAGTAGTAAGGTTTGCAAGAGAAAATGATATTTCCGTTATTATTAGAGGATTACGCAATATTCAAGATTATGAAAATGAATTTAACTTATATCAGTTTAATCGCAATATTGATAAAGAAATCGAAACTATTTTATTATTCCCATCCACAACTAACCTATTTGTATCTAGTAGTGCCATTAAAGAATTAGTATGTTTTGATGTCGATATTACTCCTTACGTTCCAATAGAAATTGCTGATAAAATTATTAAGAAATTTAAAGAAAATAAATCTGCTGAAAAGTAGATTTTTTATTTGGATAAATTAAAATAAAGATGGTTTGCACTTTAAACTTTTAACATTTCTTTTGGTAATTTTAACATCATCTAAGCTTGCACATAATATATCGTTATCAACATCATATTTTAATACATTTTTAAAAATATTTTCATTATTTGCATAACAATATAAACATTCATGTAAACAAGTATTGTATGTCCCAATATCAACAACTTCTAAACAATCGCATTGGCGATTTTTATTTTTTTTAGCCATAATTTTAAAACCAATTAAATCTTCAATATAATCTTTATCGATACATCTAGCTTCATAAATTCCATAATCTGATAAATCTTCTTCCACACAACTTTTAAACTTTACACTGTATTTATCTGCTAATTTTTGAATAATTTCTGCAATTGCAATAATTTCTTCTTTTTTCACAGAAGAAATATGATATTTTAAAAAACGTGTTTTAAGTTTGTCATAAACATCCACAAAACTTATAATATATTCTTTTACATAATCTTTTGTCAAAACAATCAGCTTTTCTAATGCTTTTTCATGATATTTAAGACTGTATTTATCTGTAATTAAAATGGGATCATATCGTAAAAAAATCCGATTTTTACCAATTTTTTTTGATAATTCAATAATACTATTAATAATTTTTCTTTTATCTAAAACACGTTTTTCAATATCATTGCCATATCCTGTCACAGTAATATGGAAAAAATAAGGGATATCTTTTAACTCATCTAAATACGGAATTAAGGGAATAGGATTTTTAGTCAAAAAACAAATACAATCTATTACATCTTTCGATAAACTAATATGACTAACTTGTTTATCATTAAAGGGATTTTTAACTAAGACATAACCTTTTTTTAAACGATTTATAAACCATTTTGGATAAAATGCAGGAATATCCGTTCGTTGACTCACCATTAAAATCATAAATTACCTTCTTTTTCAATTATCATTTTAAATATAATAAAATAGATACATAAATATTATACTTTTTTTAAATCTAAACGATCTTGATCGGTTATTTTTCTTATTACTTTGCAAGGATTTCCAAATGCTAAGCTATTTTTAGGAATATCTTTCGTAACAACACTCCCTGCACCAATAACAGAACCTTCACCAATTATAACTCCAGGACAAATCGTGACGTTTCCCGCTATCCAACAATTATTTTCTACTGTAATTGGAGCTCCATATTCATATGTCGAAATTCTATTATGATCATGGTTAAAAAAGCTATTGCGTTCTTCAAAAAGAAGTGGGTGTTTAGGAGTTAGAAAAGAAACATTGGGTCCGATAAAAACATTTTCTCCTATACTAACTTTACAGACATCTAAAATAGTCAAATTATAGTTAGCATATGTATTTGCCCCAATAGTAATATTTTTGCCATAATCACAAAAAATAGGTCCTTGAAGATATACGTTCTTGCCAACACTTAGCATTAAATCTTCTAATATTTTTTGTCGTATTATCGTTTCATTTTCATAACTATCATTATACATTTTAACTAATCGATGAGCTTTAATTCTTTTTTCAACTAATAAATCATCATTAGAATCATATAGTTTTCCGTTAATCATTTTTTCTAGTTCATTCATATTTTTCCTCTTTTATAACTACAAGTTTATCATTTGTTTTATTTTATCATAACTTTAATTATAAATCTAATCGTTTATTTAAAGCAACAATTAATGAATATTTCTTTTATGTATAATATCCTTTTTTATCTTTTATTTAATTTAAATAACTTATAAGTACTATAAATAAAAAAAGTTGAAACAGAATATTACTGTATCAAACCATTTTTGTTTATTGGCTGCCACAATGAGAATCGAACTCATATTAAACCCTCCGGAGGGGTTCGTACTATCCATTATACTATGTGGCAATAATTTGTTCTTTTATATTTTATCATTTTAAGAATTTATTGACAATCCTTTTTATTATTTGTTTTTATTTCTTATATTCTCTTATAAAGTTAATATCTTAAATTTTTAATACAAATGTTAGTTCAACTTTTATCCATTTAAATAAATTTTTTTTCATAGTATTTTAAAAAATTTAATTAAAATTAAAAAAAGAAATAACCAAAATGTTATTTCTTCTTTTTTATTATTTATTTGCGTATAAACGCAATCCAACTAATACACATCCTTCTAAATATGGTATTTCGTTATCTTCTAAATAATCTTTAATTTCTTCACTTTCAGCACCAGGTTGAATAACTACTGCTTTAATATTTTTCCGACATTCTTTTAATAGTTTTAATCCTAAAACTGGATTAATACATAAAACTAAGACATCAATATCTTCTGCGACATCATTAATGCTTTCTAATTCTTTATAAACACATGATACATTATACCCCTTATCTAATAGACCATGTTTTATTTTATAAGCATATTTGTCATCTAAAATTGTATTCCCCACTACTACAAAGTTGTGTTGTTTCATGATATTTTCTAATGTCATAATATCACCTCTTTTCTTTAAATATCACTTTTATACCTATAGTTTACCATAAAGATCTTTGTTTAGCTATGATAAGGATTAAATTATTAATAAAAACCGGTTTTTAATTTATTTTACCAAAAACCGATTAACTAATAAAACCATTAGATAATCATTTTAAGATTAGATTCATATAAATATTTAATTATTTTTATCTTTTGGAATATATTGTTTATATAAATTACTTGTCGCATGTTCGATTGGTAAAGAAAAAGCTACACCTTGGGCTTCTGATGTTCTACCTAAATTTTCATATATTCCTTTTAAAATATCGTCAACAGATTCATTTTTCACTGTCACTAATAAAATCTCTTTTTCTTCATGAATTGTAATTCCATATAATTTTTCTGCTTCAGGTCTTACACTTCCATTGGCACTTAAAATAGTTCCTCCACGAGCACCTTTTAATTTTGCAAGTTCCATCGCTTGTTCTGAGTAACCACTATTAACAATAATAACAACTAATGATAATTTAATTTCCATTACCTTTACCTCCTAAATTGGCTAAGAATAGATAATTATTTATTCCAATAATACTTTCAAAAGGAACTGAAAAAGCAATTCCACCTGATTTATAAAGTCCAACTTTATCTTCTATTTCTAACAGACAATCTTTTACTTTGTCTTCACGAATAATACTAAATAAAACATCGCGATGAGTATCTTTTAATCCAAGCATATCTTTAATTTCATTTGTCGCTACACCCATTCCTTGAAAAGAAAGATGATAATTACAATCATATTGTTCGATAATATTCATGAATAGCGATCGTTTATTGTGTGGCATAATAGTAATCAATAATTTAAGTTTTTTTAAGTTATTTTCTTTAGTTTTTTTCATAAATATCACCTACCTAAAATTTAATAATGACTTCATCTTCTTCCAAAATCATATTTGAAACTTGTTTTTTCATAATTAATTTATCTCTAATTATCGCAATTAAACCGATAAGTTCAATCACCATAATTGGTGTTAAAGCCACCATTGCAACAATTCCAAAAGCATCAGTTAAAACTTGTGATTCACCTTGCAATACAACACATACACCAATGGCAAGTGGAAGCATAAAACTTGATGTCATCGCCCCAGCTGCAACACCACCTGAGTCAAATGCAAGTGCAACATATACTTTTGGAACGAAAAATGAAAGTAATAAACATATTAAAAATCCAGGAACTAAATAATACATAATATCAAAGTGATAAATAATTCTTATAATGGATAAAACTAACGACAACGCTACTCCAATCATCAATCCAATTAACATGACGTGTTTTTTTACAATTCCACCTGTAACTTCTGAAATTTGCGTATTTAAAACATGAATCGCAGGTTCAGCTAACACAGTAGCTGCTCCAACAATAAAACAAAACGTCAATATAATAGTATTTCCATAGCTTGCCAATTGTTCGCCGATTAAATACCCAATTGGCATAAATCCTGTTGATACGGATGATAAAAACAAAGATAAACCTAATAACGTATAAATCATCCCAATTCCCATTTTTATCAATCTATTTTTTGATATATGTAAAAATAGATAATTGCATATTAAAAAGAAAATAGAAATTAATATAAGAGCAATTGTTACTTCTTTAAAAGAATCAAATAAATTATTTAAATAAGTATTAAAAAAATTAGGATTTAAACTGTAATCACCAACTTTGTAGCTTAAATTACTATCTAAAAATAACCCGACAAATAAAACTACTACAATAGCTCCAATTGAACACAACCCCATTAACCCAAAGTTCATATCTTTTTCGCTTTTTTTGGCAATAATTTGTGAAATCCCGATACATAATGCCATTAAGAATGGAACTGTAATCGGTCCTGTTGTAACTCCACCTGAATCCATTATTAATGGTAATAAATTACCATTTCCAACATATACCAACAAAATAGCTAAGCCAAATGTTAAAGCATACATGAACATTAAAATACTAGATAAACTGACTTTAAAAATCATTCTTAAGATTGCAATTACAATAAAAAGACCTACTCCAATTCCTACAATCAGTGTAAAAAAAAGTGGACTTATTAATGTAGAAACTTGTTTCGCTAAAACTTGTAGATCAGGTTCAGCTACAGTAAGCATTAATCCAAGTAAAAAAGAAATAATAATTAAAAGCATTAAATTGCCTTTTTTTGTTAATCCTGACCCTACAGCTTTTCCCATCGGTGTCATAGCACTTTCAGCACCGAGATTAAATAAACTTATTCCAACAGCTGCCAAAGCAGAACAAGCAGTAAAAACTAATAACTCATAATTTGTTAAAGTTAAAAACGGTGTAAAATATAAAATTAATATTATTAGATAAATTGGCAAAATAGCTAATATACCTTCTTTTAGTCGATTTAATATAAACATCAAAACCCTCCAATTCTTTTTACAATGTATATTAATTATATATTATTTTAAGCTATTTAACAAACATAAAATTTAAATATTTAATTTAAAATTTCCTTATAGATCATTAATATAATAATTTTATGAATAAAATAAAAATACCTATAAAGTTATACTTCATAGGTATTATTTATATCGTATAAAATACTTAGGATAAATCAAAAAAATGATTGATTTTATCATAAATTATATAGCATTTTATTTTTTAAATATAGAATAAGTTTCATGATCTTTTTCTATTTCCTCGTTTAAATCATCAAAGGTTTCTGCTATAACTTTATAAAATGATGTATCGCTTTTTAACCAATTTGATTCATTTGTTTTTTCTTTAGGATCGATGTTACTGTATACTATTGAACCTTGCTTACATATAAACGAAAATACTTCATATAACTTACTTCTCAGTAAATCTAAGTCTTCATATGCTCTTTTATTTAATATTCCAGAAACATTAGGGGAATTAATAAAAATTTTGTGCACTTCTTTTATATCATTTTCTGTTTTATAGTCAGCATTAACAATTTTTTTAATTTCATCTTCTTTAAATTTATTGTTTAAGTACTTAGATAAAAAACCTGCAAAACTTAAACATAGTGTTCTAGAATTGTTGGCAAAAGTAATTCTAGTTGTTTTGGTTGTTTTTCCGGCGAATTCTTTTTTAAAAGTAGTATCGAAGTAATTATCTATAAATAACAAATCCTTAATTGTTAATGCACTATCATCTCTTTTTTCTTTTCCAAATATCCCCTCATAATATGGTTGTTTATCATCATATATAATACTTGGTCTACTTCTTGATGTACCAGGCATTAAATAAATTCCAGCTAACCCTAGCTTTGAAGCTTTTGCTAAATCACAATTCTTATATTTTTCTTTATAATCATTTGGGATTACTTCTCCACGTTTTGTTTTATAAAAAACACCATTTTGACGCATAATATTTGAAAATAATACTTGTTCTGGTTCGTTGGCTTTTAAATCAGCAGGTTTAATAGCTTTTTGTGAATTAGTAGCAATCGCAATATCAAAAATAAACTGTTGTTTATCTTCGTCATTGTACCCTTGTATCTTTATTATTTTTATAGGGAGATAAAAATCATTTTTTTCATTAATTAAATCATTTTTACCTATTAAAGTAGTCGTTTGTCCACCATTGATGATAGAAAAGCCTTTTAGTTTTAACTCTTTTCCTGAGATATCATAATCATCACATATAATTGTAATACCATTATTTTTATACCAAAATTTTCTTTTATAATCACTGATTGATTTTTTAATGTCTTTATCAATATTTTTAGACGAAACAAAGAACCTTAAATTTTGTGAAAACAAAGCTAAATGATGCTTAGAATATAACTCTTTAATCGAGTTAGCAGATCCATTAACGATGACAGCATCATCATATAAATCTGATTCATCTTCATTATAAATTAAGTAATTTTTTGCCTTATCAAGAATAATTTTTCCTGCACTTACCGTTCTTCTTAAAGAATCAAATTCAATAATTTTATCAATCAAATCATCTTCAAACAATATTTCTAATTTGATATTATAATCGCCAATTAAATCTTTAAAATTTTTTTGAATTTCTTTCTCCTTAATTTTATTTTTAGGAGCGGTAGTACAAAATACAAATTTCACTAATGATCCATCTTCCATTTCGTAATTACAATCTGTGTATTGACTTATTAAATCATCTTTAAAATTACTAAATTTTTTTTCTAGTAAATTCATATAAGTTAAATACATTTTACTTAAAGCATCTCGAATCGTATCTCGATCTATTTTTTCATAATACTTGCACTGGATAAATACCATATCATTATAATCAGAATCAAGATCATTTAAAATACAATCTATTCCCCCATCATTAGTACCATCAACAATTATGTTTTTCAAATCATTTTCACCCAAAATATTTGAAGGATTTTTATAAAAAAGAACTTGTGTAACACAAGCATTCAAAATATAACTATTATCTTTTTTTGCTAAAAAAGAATACTCTTGTCTTAATGAATCTAACTTATTAATTATTTCTTTTTCCATAAATATTACCACCCTTATATATTAGATCATAAAAAATATTCTTTTTCAATAACTATAGATAAAATATATATATTTTTTTAATTTAAAACATGAATATTATCAATCTTTTATATAAAGTTATTTCAGATAATAAAAATACCTATAAAGTTATAATGAACCCCATAAGTTGGACTAGTAGAAAATACTAGAAATACTTATGGGGTTTTATTATGAAATTAAGTTTAGATGATAAAGATAGACGTATTAAAGAACTTGAAGAAAGAAATGCT
>CALVBA010000037.1 GCA_944325695.1 uncultured Anaeroplasmataceae bacterium | reverse complement strand
TATAAAAAAAAGCTATAAAACATTTAGAATAACTTCTAATTGCTCTATAGCTTTTATTTAAATATTATTAACAATTTCTAAAACTTCATTTTTTAATAGAAGCATCTTGTTTTGTGCTTCTTCATTTGAAGTAGCAACTACTCCATAATAAACTTTAATTTTAGGTTCTGTTCCACTTGGACGTAATACAAACCAGCAATCATCATCTAGATTAAATTTAATAACATTTGATTTAGGTAAAGTAATCTTTTCTACCGTATTAGCTGTAATTTTTTCTTGTTTTAGGTTATCTTCTTTTGAAATAATTTTAAATGATGGAAGTTTAATTTCATTGTTTCTAAAATATTCCATCATTTCTTTGATTTTTTTAGCCCCTTCTAATCCTTTTAAAGAAATTGATGTTTGTTCTTCTTTATAATATCCATATTCTTTGTAAATACATTCTAATTGTTCTACTAAATCTAATCCTTTTGTAAAATAATAACTAGCAGCTTCACACAACATTAAAATAGCTTGTATTGAGTCTTTATCACGAACAAAATCAGAAATTAAGCATCCATATGATTCTTCCATACCAAAAACATAACTAGCTTTATTTTCGATTAATTTAGCTTGTTGACCGATATATTTAAACCCTGTCAACGTGATGTTTGTTTTTAATCCGTAATGATGAGCGATTTTAATCGGTAAATTACTTGAAACATTTGTTGAAAAGACATATCCATCTTGTGGTAATGTTCCTAAACGTTTTTTTGTTTCTAAGATATAATTTAAGATAATACTTGCTGATTGATTTCCTGTAAGTAATACATATTTGCCATTATGTAAAACTCCAACACCTAAACGGTCTGCATCTGGATCGGTTGCTAAAACTAATTTAGCACCAATTTTTTGCGCAAGTTCAATTGAACGATTAAAAGCTTTAGCTTCTTCAGGATTTGATGATTCAGTATTACTAAAGTCAGGATCGTTTGTCATCTGTTCAGTAACCGGATATACATCATACCCAACACTTTTTAAAACATCACAAGCAAAAACCTGTCCTGTTCCATGCAATGGTGTATATGTAATTTTAAAATCTTTTGGCAAATTAGGTTGTAAAATAATTTCTTTAACACGTTTTATATACTCTTCATCAATTTTTTCTGTTAAATAAGTAATTTTATCGTGATTTAGTCCTGTTTCAATATTAAAATAATCATCGATTTTATTAATTTCTTCAATAACTTGATCAGCATACTCAGGAACTAATTGGCATCCATCGCTATCATAAATTTTATATCCATTATACTCTTTTGGATTATGACTTGCAGTAATCATAATTCCCCCAATACAATTTAAGTATCGAACAGCAAAAGATAGTTCTGGTGTTGGTCGTAGGTCAGTAAATAAATAAACGTTATACCCCATTGATGATAATACTTTAGCCGAATCTAATGCGAATTCTTTTGACATATGACGATTATCATGAGCAATTACAACACCACGGTCATAGGCTTTATCAAAGCGTGATAAATATCTTCCGAAACCTAATGTAGCTTTACGAACAATATAAATGTTCATACGATTTGTTCCAACTCCTAAAACACCACGTAATCCCCCTGTTCCAAACTCTAAATCGTTTGTAAAAGCTTCTTGTAATTCAGAATCACTCATTTTAGATAATTCATCTTTTAAACTTGATTCTAAATTATCATAACTCTGCCATTTTTTAGCTTTTTCTAAATAAGTCATAGTAATCCTCCATATCTTCATTATACCTTTATTATATCGTATATTGTTTTATTTTTAAAGTTTTTTATTATAGAATTAAAAAGTTGAGTAATAATTTTTACTCAACTTCGTATATTTAATTATTTAAAATATTTTTATCGCCAATCTCTTTTAACCCCATTAATGTTAAATTGTGGTCAATTTGAATTTCATCTTTACAAATTGGAACAATTAATTCTGCTAGACCACCTGTTGCAACAACAACCAGGTTAGGATTATTAACTTCTTTTTTTATACGTTCAATTAATCCGTCTACTTGCGCTGCAACCCCATATGTAACACCAGATGCCATGCAATCAAATGTATTTTTTCCTAAAACATTTTTAGGAACTTTAATATCAATTTCTGGTAATAAAGCTGTATTTTTAACTAAAGCATTCATCGATATTACAACTCCAGGGCTAATAATTACCCCTTTTAAAATATTATTTTGTACATAAATATATTTAATCGCAGTCCCTAAATCAATGACTAATACCTCATCACCGTATTTTTTAGATCCTATAGCATCACAAATAATATCGGCACCAACTTCTTTTGGATTATCTGTTTTTAATAAAATTCCTGTCTTAGTTCCTGGTTGCAAAGTTAATGGAACGATATTATAATATTTTTTAAATAATTCAATCAGCAAAGTTGTAATAGCCGGTACAACACTTGCGATATAAACTTTTTCTACTTGTCTTATGTCAACCATGTTATGAATTAATACATAATATTCATCTGCAGTTTTGTTTACTTCCGTTATAAGCCGGTATGTTTTTGTTATTGTGTTATTTTCGCAAATCCCAATGCAAACATTAGTATTTCCGACATCTATTAAAACTTGCATTTTATCATCCTTTTATTTATTTTTTTGATCAATATAACTGTCTTCTAATGTTATACCTAAATTATAATTACGTGTAACAATTCTAATAATATATAATGCTGTTGGAGCTAAAACAACATTAGCAATAAACTCAACTAAAAAGTTTGTACCAATAATTACAGTAAACAAGTGCACTAATGGATTGTTACCACCAGCAGCCTCAATTAACCATTTTTGAAAAAATATTCCAACTCCTACTGCAAAAATACCAGTATTAACAATTGGTGCAGCAATAGATGATAATGCAACAGCATACTTTAAATTTTTTTTATACATTTTTTGAAATATTAACCCGGAAATTAATCCCGCTACCGCTGTTTTAACTAAGCATAAGAAAACTGTAGCTAAAGGATTAATTGCCAAAAAAATTGTTGCTTGTCCTGATGCTAATACTATAAAACCAATTCCTAATCCTAAAATTGCTCCACCTGTTGGTCCATATAAAATAGCTCCAACAATTAACGGGAGTAATAATGCTAATGTAATATTAAATGGTCCGAATTGAATAAATCCTGAAATCCCTTGTAATACACATGCGATTGTTAGTAGAGATGCTATTCCTACTAAACGTTTAATTTTTAAACTATTTTGATTCATTTTTTTCTTCCTTTCTTTTTAGGCCTATAAGGTCCCATAAGACATGTGTAATTATAAAATTTTAATTATTTTTTGTCAATAAATTTATACATATCTAAAATTATAAAAATTAAGCAATATAATAAATATGAAAAAAGCACAGCTTTTTAGGCTGTGCTTTAATTATTATTGTGGTTGTTTACCGATATAAGCTAAGATTCCACCGTCAACATATAAAATATGTCCGTTTACGAAATCTGATGCTTCAGAAGCTAAGAAGATTGCAGGATAAGCTAAATCTTCTGGTGTTCCCCAACGGTTAGCTGGAGTTTTAGCTAAGATAAATTGATCAAATGGGTGTTTAGATCCATCTGGTTGAATTTCACGTAATGGAGCAGTTTGTGGAGTAGCAATATAACCAGGTCCTAATCCATTACATTGGATATTGTATTGTCCATATTCAGATGCAATGTTTTTAGTTAACATTTTTAATCCACCTTTTGCAGCAGCATAAGCAGATACTGTTTCACGTCCTAATTCTGACATCATTGAACAAACGTTAATGATTTTACCAGCATTCTTTTTAATCATTGAAGGTAATACAGCTTTTGCCATAATGAAAGGTCCGTTTAAGTCGATATCAATAACTTGACGGAAATCTTTTGCAGACATTTCTACCATTGGAATACGTTTAATGATTCCCGCATTATTTACTAAAATATCAATAGTTCCAACTTCTTTTTCAATTTTAGCAACCATTTCTAAAACTTGATCTTCATTTGTTACGTCGCAAACATATCCGTGAGCTTTGATTCCTAATTCTTCATATGCTTTTAACCCTTTATCAACTAATTCTTGATTGATATCGTTAAAAACGATTGTAGCTCCTGCTTGTGCATAAGCACTTGCAATTCCAAATCCGATTCCATAAGAACCACCAGTAACTAAGGCAATTTTACCTTGTAAGCTGAATTTGTTTATAATGTTATTCATACTTCGTTCCTCCAAATTTTATTTTAAATCTTTTGTTGCAATGTGATCCATATCAGTGAATGTTTGGTTTTCTCCACACATTCCCCAGATGAAAGCATAGTTAGAAGTTCCAACTCCTGAATGAATTGACCAAGAAGGAGAAATTACTAATTCTTCATTGTGCATTACAATATGTCTAGTTTCATCTTTTGTTCCCATCATATGGAATACAGCTTGATCTTCATCTAAATTAAAGTAGAAATAAACTTCCATTCTTCTTTCATGAGTATGTGAAGGCATTGTATTCCATCCACTTCCTACAGCAAGTTCAGTCATTCCCATAGCAAGTTGGCATGATTTACAAACATCAGGGTGAATATATTGGTTAATAACACGTTTGTTTAATGTTTTTTCTTCACCACATGGTACATGATTTGCCTTTTCAAAATCAATATAGTAAGTTGGATAAGTAACATGGGCAGGACAACTGTTTACATAGAATTTAGCAGGATTTTTTGGATCAACAGATTTAAAAATAACTTCTTTTGTTCCCATTCCTACATACATTCCATCTTTAGGTTTAATAGTGTAAGTTTTTCCATCTAGGATTACCTCACCTAAACCACCAATATTAATAAACCCTAACTCACGTCTTTCTAAGAAATAATCAGCTCTTAGTTCATCACATGTTTCTAATTTTAGTTCTTTATTAACTGGTAATACTCCCCCTGCAATAATACGATCTTGATGAGAGTAAACAAAGTTCATTTCGTCTTCTTCAAAAACATTTTGAACTAAATAATGTTTTCTTAATTGTTCAGTCGTATAATACTTTGAATCTTCTGGGTTATTTGCATAACGAACTTCCATTTTCATATTAAAAGACCTCCTTTTTATTTATATATTATAATAGATTCGAAAAAAATCGAATCTATTATAGCTTTATATTACGGATTAGCGTTGAACGCGTCCTGAAGCATCTCCACCAGCTAAAGCTTCAACTTCACTTACAGAAACTAAGTTAAAATCTCCGTTAATAGTGTGTTTTAATGCTGAAGCAGCAACAGCAAATTCTAATGCTTCACCTTGGTTAGGTTTAGTTAATAAACCATGGATGATTCCTCCACTGAAAGAATCTCCTCCACCAACGCGGTCGATAATTGGATTAATATCATAACGTTTTGATTCATAGAATTCTTGACCATTATAAATTAATGCTTTCCATCCGTTGTGAGTAGCTGAGAAAGATTCACGTAATGTTGAAATTACATATTTAAATCCGAATTCTTTAGCCATTTGTTTAAAGATTTCTTTGTATCCTTCAGCACCTGTTTTACCAGCATTAACATCTGCATCTGGTTTGAATCCTAAGCATAATTCTGCATCTTCTTCATTTCCGATACATACATCAACATATTGCATTAATGGTTTCATTACTGAAATTGCTTTTTCACTTGTCCATAATTTTTTACGGAAGTTTAAGTCAACTGAAACAGTTACACCGTGACGTTTAGCAGCTTCACAAGCTAATCTTGTTAATTCTGCTGATTTATCAGAAATTGCAGGTGTAATTCCTGACCAGTGGAACCAATCAGCACCTTCCATAATTTTATCAAAATCGAAATCAGTAACATCAGCTTCAGCAATTGCAGAGTTAGCTCTGTCATAAATTACTTTTGAAGGACGCATAGAAGCTCCTGTTTCTAAGTAATAAATTCCTACACGTTCACCACCACGAGCGATGTAATCAGTGTTTACTCCATATTTTCTTAATGCATTAACTGCACTTTGTCCGATTTCATGAGTAGGTAATTTAGTAACGAAGTAAGCATCATGACCATAGTTAGCGCATGAAACAGCAACGTTAGCTTCTCCTCCTCCGTAAACAACATCAAATGTTTCAGATTGTACGAAACGTTTTTGACCTGGAGTCGATAAACGTAACATGATTTCTCCTAATGTAACAATTTTTGCCATTTTAATAATTCTCCTTTTAATATATTATTATAATTTAATTTTAATTACGGCTTTTTCAACAGTTTTTCCATCAATATCATATTTAGGCATATGTAAATCTTCTGGGAAAACTAATGCAAATGCACCATCACGTAAAATATTTAGATCATATTTTTCAATGCTATATTTACAAACATCTTTTTCAGGGTTATATGGTGCAGTAACTGTGATTCCCATTTCACTTGCATCACAATATCCAAAACCTTCTTGACCTTTTAAAACGATTTGTAAATCTAAAAATTTTTCATGTGATTCAAAATAGCATTCTTCTAAAGGACGAGCAATATAAGTATCACGAATTAACTTTACAGCCCCTTCTTTAATAACATATGTTCCTTTTTCTAAAGATAAAAGGTCGTTGTTTAACACATAATCAATCGCAATATCAATATTTTCTGTTAAACCTTTATATCTTTGCAAATCTTTTAATTTTCCAATAATCATTTTTCTTACCTCTTAACTTCGGCTCCACCGATATGATCCATGAATGACTCAATATCTTCAACGCTTAAAACACATGCATCACCTAAGATTGTGTGTTTTAAAACAGATGTATTTACTCCAAAATTAACAGCATAATCAGGGTTATTATAATCTTTTAATAATCCATGAATAACCCCTGAAGCAAATGCATCTCCACCACCAATTCGATCTAAAATATTAAAACGAATCGGATCTGTTTTTCCTTTATATCCTTTAGCATAATAATATCCTGCTAAAGAGTTTTCAGTAGCTGAATACACAACGCGATCAGTTCCAAAAACATATGATAAATTGTATTTGTCAATCATCTTGGCAAAGACATTTTCTCTTCTTACAGGCATGCTTTCGTCTTTAAGATTTTCATCTAATGGAATTCCTAATATTGTGTTAGCATCATAGAAAGATGCGAAAACAACATCGACATAAGGCATAATTTTTTTGTATTCAGGAATTGCTTCTTCAACATCCCATAGAGTTGCACGATAATTAAAGTCAAAAGAAACTTTAACGCCATACTTTTTGGCATATTCACATGCTTTTAACGCCACTGTTCTTACACGATGTCCTAAGGCAAGTGTAATACCACTTAAATGAAACCATGTAGCACCTTTAAAAATTTCATCAAAATCAAATTCTTCAATGGTAATACGTGTGATAGCTGAGTGTTTTCTGTTATATAAAACCTTACTTGGACGTCCACCAAAACCTGTTTCTACAAAATAGATTCCAAGCGTTGTCGATCCACGTACTACATAATCAGTATTAACTCCATGACCTTTTAAGTGTTTGATAGCTCCATCACCAAGTTGATTTGGTGGAAGTTTTGACATAAAATATGTATTATGTCCAAAGTGTGCAAGCGATACTGCAACATTGGCTTCTCCTCCACCATAATTGGCGTTATAAGAGCGCGTTTGATTAATTGTTCTATAATCTGGAGTAGATAAGCGAAGCATTATTTCTCCAAACGTGATTATTTTTTCCAAATCGTTCACCCTCTTAGTTTTTTAATTGAATATTATTTAGCAGCTCTTGCATCTTTAACAGCTTGAACGAATTTTTTAGCTAATTCAGTTACACCAGCGTAATCACCTGTTTTAGCAGGTCCTGTTAAATCTGAACCAGTTCCAACAGCAACTACTCCAGCTTTAATCCATTCAGCTACATTTGATAAAGATACTCCACCTGTAGGCATGATATTTGCTTGTGGAAGTGGTCCTTTAATAGCTTTAACATATGAAGCTCCACCTAATGAACCAGGGAATAATTTAACAATGTCACATCCAGCTTCCATAGCAGTAACGATTTCAGTGATTGTTACACATCCTGGCATATAAGGAACTTGATATTTATTACATAATTTAGCAGTTTCTAAATCAAATCCTGGACTTACGATATATTCAGCACCATTTAAGATAGCAACTCTTGCAGTTACAGCATCTAAAACTGTACCAGCCCCAACGATTAATTTATCCCCAGGGAATGTATTTTTTAAAGTTTTGATTACGTTTTCAGCACCTGGAACAGTAAAAGTTACTTCGATTGCAGGTACTCCTCCGTTAATACAAGCTTCAGAAATTTTAATTGCTTTTTCTTCGTTTTCAGCACGAACAACTGCAACTACACCAACAGCTGCAATTCTGTTTAATACGTCAAATTTTTTCATATTGATATCCTCTTTCTTGCATATTATTTTTAGTAATAGCGTATACACGCATACCATCCATATAATACCACATATTAATATTTTATACAAGAGCTTTTATACTTTTAACGTTGCTTTTTAAGAGTTTTGATATTTTTTTATTA
>CALVBA010000036.1 GCA_944325695.1 uncultured Anaeroplasmataceae bacterium | reverse complement strand
ATGACGATTGTAAAAGTAATTGTTATTAAAAATAAATTAGTAAATATTGTTGTAAAATAAAAAAAGACGCTAATTTTATTAGCGTTTTTTAATTTATTTACAAAATTAATTATTTTTGTCTACACTTATAGATAATATGAGATAAAAAATAAATTTTTTTTGTTTTTAATGTTTTAAAAGCGTTTTTTATTTGTTATAATCATATAAAAAGAAGAGAGGTTTTGAAATTGAAAAAATATGCTTGTATTGTTTGTTCAAATGCAGCAACAGACTATATTGAAACACCATATAACATTCCTGTTTTTCGATCAGTAGTAATTTTTGGCGATGAACAATATGATGATTATACAGAAATAAAATCAAAAGATTTCTATGATAGATTAGAAAATGATAAAAATGCTTTTCCTAAGACTGCTTTTGTCTCAATGGGGAAAATGGTTGAAGAATTTAACACATTAAAAGAAAAAGGTTTTGATGGAGCTTTAGTTATTTGTATTTCGAGTGCTTTAAGCGGATTACAACGTGCTGTTACTTTAGCATCATCTGAAGTGGAAAATTTTGAAGTACATGTTTATGACTCTAAGACGTTAGGATATCCAGAGGCATATATGGCCTTGGAAGCAGCTAGAATGTTTGATGAAGGAAAATCTTTAGAAGATGTTTTAAAGCGTTTAGATTTCATTCGTGATCACAATCACATTATTTTTGCTGTGGATACATTAGAATATTTAATTAAAAACGGACGCTTATCAAAATTTGTGGGGTCAATTGCACAAATGCTTAAAATTCGTCCTGTATTAGAAATTAATAGTGATGGTGCTGTTAATCAAATTGAAAAAACACGTACTAGTAAAAAAGCGCGTGAACTTGCAGTTGACATGTTCTTAAAAGAAATTGAAGGCAAAGATGTTACGGTATTTATTTGTAATACAAATAACGACGCTGCGGTAGAAGAATTTAAATCACGTGTTTTAGAAGCAAGACCTGATTTAAAAGAAATCCACGTTTATCCGTTAACACCAGTTGTTGGAGCGCATGCTGGACCTGGAGCATTAGGAATTGGGTGGATTTTAAATCAATAGATTTTTGTAAATGCTAGGAATAATTCCTAGCGTTTTTTATTTTTTAATCTTGAATAAAACGTTTACATATGGTATATTATAAGTAACATTTCAAAAGAGGGGAAATAATATGAAAAGAATTTTATCAGCAATAGGACTAGTATCATGCGTGTTATTAGCATCAGGATGTTCTAAAAATCAACCATCAAATAGTTCTAGTGAGGAAAGTAGTAGCTCAAGTTCAAGTAGTAGTAGTTCATCACTAGTAGAAGAGTTGAAACCAACAACGATTCATGTAGTTGGGGATTCAACAGTTTCATCATTTAATGATGATTATTTTTTACCACGTTATGGTTATGGAACACAATTAGCAAATTATTTTAATGAAAAGGTTACTGTGAATAACCTTGCTTTATCAGGAAGAAGTTCACGAAGCTTTTTATTAGAAGATAATTACACAGAACTAAAAAATAGTCTAGAACCAGGAGATTATTTGTTGATTGGTTTTGGACATAACGATGAAAAAGGTGAATTAGCTCGTTATTCTAATCCTAATTTGAAAACAGATGATAATACTCGTGTTTTAGGTAGTACAACTTTAGATTCAGAAGTATCATTTAAATATGTTTTAAATCACTATTACATTGAATTAGCCGAACAAAAAGGAGCTATTCCAATTTTATGTACACCAATTGTTAGGTTAAGTAAATCAAATGATTATTCAAAATCAGAAGGTCACATTACAAGTGATGTGCAAGTTGGCGATGTTCTTTATGAAGGTGGAAATTATCCACAAGCAATTTGCGATTTAGCGTTAGAAACAAAAACAACTCTTATAGATTTAACGAATATAACAAAAAATATTTATGAAGAATTGAAGTATGAAGAAGCATTGAATTTCCATGCTGTAACTGCAGGTAAGTATAATAGTGATAAAACACAAAAACTTCCTAACTTAGATACTTTAGATGCGACACATACTAACATATATGGAGCAAAACGTAATGCTTATGAAATTTGTAAAGCGTTAAATACAACTGAAAATTCGCTAAAAAAATATTTAAAAGATGAATTAGTTATGCCAGTAAAAGAAACTGATTTAGTATATAATGAAAATTATGAAATTCCTGAATATGCACCATTTGATGAATCGATGAAAAGTAGTATTTGGGATGTTCAAAGTGAAGGTTGGTACGGAACTGCTTTTGGTGATATTGGAAGTAGTGATTGTGGAAGTTTCTACACGATAAATAGTACGGCTGATACTTTCACAGTTGGAAATGATTCTGGAAAAGGAAAAATTTCTTCAAGTAGTGAAGGTTTAGCGATGATTTTTAAACAAGTTGCTGCTAATAAAAATATTGAATTTACAGCTACAGTAACCCTAACAACATTTACAGCGAATAAACAAACAGGATTTGGTATTATGCTTCGCGATGATATTTATATTGACCAATTTAACAAATCAATTCTTAGTAATTATTGTGCTGCTGGAGTATATTACTCATCAGATAATCAAATTGGAAATAGTTTATATGCACGTATTAATGGAAAATTAACACCATCTGGCAATAATTTAGAAGGCTTAAAACAAGGTGATAGTTTAGAGTTAAGCATTAAAAAGATTAATTCAACAGTTATTGTTGCGATTAATGGTGTTGAAGTATCATATTATGACTTTGATTTAGTAAGTATCGATGGAAGCTATATGTATGTTGGAATGTATGCGACTAGAAATACTATCGCAACATTTACAAATGTAAATTTTACTATCACAGGTGATTCTGTTCAAGCTTAAAAATATAACTCCAAAGTTTAGACTTTGGGGTTTTATTTATTTAAACTTAGTTAAATTGGTTTACATTAATCTTAAAGTTGTGTATGATATAAATATGTTTTAAACAGGTAAAATGAAAAGGAGATGTCATTTTATGATTATAAAAATAAAACCAAATACACAAGATTATGATATAGAAATGTTAAAAAACTATTTAAATGAATTTGATATTGAATGGCAAGAAGTTAAAGGTAAAAAGGCTTGTGTTTGGTGTTTAATCGGTGATACTTCAAAAATAGATCTTCAGCATTTAAAAAGTTTTAACGCTATCGAAAGTGTTACCAAAATTCAAGAAAATTCAAAATGTGATCCATACGAAAATAAACCAAAGACGGAAATTAAAGTTGGTAATGTAACTATTGGAGGCGATAATTTTACTGTTATTGCTGGACCATGTAGTGTGGAATCACGAGAACAAATTATAAGTATTGCTATGGAATGTAAAAATTATGGGGCTCATATTCTACGTGGTGGAGCATTTAAACCACGGACAAGTCCTTATTCATTTCAAGGACTAGAATTAGAAGGATTAGACTTATTATTAGAAGCTAAAAAGGTAACTAATATGCCAATTATTACAGAGATTCAATCGGTTGACATGATTCCACGCTTTGTTAAAGATGTGGATATTATTCAAGTTGGAGCTCGTAATATGCAAAATTTCCATTTATTAAAAGCTTTAGGTAAAATTGATAAACCAATCTTGTTAAAAAGAGGATTGAGTGCGACCATTGAAGAGTGGTTAATGAGTGCAGAGTATATTTTATCAGGGGGAAATAAAAAAGTTATTTTATGTGAACGTGGAATTCGTACTTTTGAAACTTATACTCGTAATACTTTAGATTTATCAGCTGTCTTAGCAGTTAAGGAATTATCCACATTACCGGTAATTGTTGATCCATCACATTCGGCTGGAAAATGGAGTATGGTTGAGGCTTTATCTAAAGCAAGTTTAGCAGTTGGAGCAGATGGAATAATTGTCGAAGTACATAATAATCCAGATTGTGCTTTATGTGATGGTCCACAAAGCATTAAACCAAAACGTTTTAAAAATTTAATGGATGATTTAAAAAAAATAGCTCCTATTATCGGAAAAAAGCTATAATATAAAATCATTTTGTGGAATTGTAAAAATATTTATCGATGTTATAAGAATATTATGATAAATAAAAATCTTTTTTTGGTAAAAAGTTATCCACACAGTTGAAATATAACTCCATTAAATGAGTTGTTATTTAAGAATTTTGATTGTAAGGAGATCGAACAATGGAAAAAATAAAAATGGATTTTATGGGTTCACATCATAGCTATGAAATTTTAATTGATAATGGTATTTTAGATGAATTAGCAAGTAGAATTAAAGCGGTATATTCACATTATAAAGTATATATTATTACAGATAAAAATGTTGCTTCCTATTATCTTGAATATATTAAAAACTTATTAAAAGATGATTTTATCGTTAATGAGGTAATCGTTGATGGTGGAGAAGAAGCTAAGTCATTACAAGTATATCAAGATGTTTGTTTACAACTTTTAAATATGAATATTCGTCGTAATGAATTATTAATTGCTTTAGGTGGTGGTGTTGTAGGTGATTTAACAGGGTTTATTGCTGCGACTTTATACCGTGGATTACCATATGTTTCTATTCCTACAACTTTATTAGCACAAATGGATTCTTCTATTGGGGGAAAAACAGGTGTTAATTTGGGAAACATGAAAAATGTTTTGGGCGCTTTTAAACAACCTTCTTTAGTATTGATTGATCCTTTAGTATTAAAAACTTTACCACGTCGTCATTATAACAATGGAATGGGTGAATTAATTAAACATGCTTGCATTGGAAATGCTAATATCATTAAGATGTTATACCAACAAGATGAAATTGATACTAAGATTATTTATCAATCGTTAATGGTGAAACGTCGTTTTGTCTTAAATGATGAATTTGATCAAAAAGAACGCATGAAATTGAACTTTGGTCATACTTTTGGCCATCTTTTAGAATTAGATAAAAAACGATTTGATTTACTTCATGGCGAAGCGGTATGCATTGGAATGTTAATGGCAATTCAATTTGGGATTGACCTTGGAATTACAGAACAAAGTTGTTATCAAAAATTACAATACATTTTAGAAAAATATCAACTACCTACGACAAAAGTTAATTATCAGGAATATTTACCCCTAATCACTAAAGATAAAAAGAATTTAGCTGGAACAATACATTTTATTTTAATTAAAGATTTTGGTCAATCGTTAATTTATGATATTTTTGAATCCGATTTATAAAGGAGGTCTTTAGATGAATGTCAAATTAGGTAATAATAATCTTGAAGGAACTATAAAAATACCCCCATCAAAATCACTTTCTCATCGAGCGATTATCGCAGCAGCCTTAGCTAGAGGACAATCAAAAATTAGTAATATTATATATTCAGAGGACATTTTAGCGACTATTGACGCATTAAAAGCTTTAGGAATCAATTTTAGAATGGAAGAAGATTACATCATTGTTAATGGTGGGAATCTTCATCGTAAGATGGATGTGATTAATGCAAGAGAATCTGGATCAACGCTTCGTTTTATGATTCCAATTATGATGACAATTGCCGGAAAGATGACTTTTGAGGGTGAAAATAATTTAGTAAATCGACCTTTAGATGTCTATATTTCATTATTTGATCGGATGAATATTCGTTATGAAAAAGGTGAAAAAGCACTACCACTTACTGTTTATGATACTTTAAAACCGGGAATATATGAAGTTCCAGGTGATGTTTCAAGTCAGTTTATTACGGGATTATTATATGCATTATGTTTATTAGATGATAATTCAAAAATTGTTGTAACAACACCCTTAGAAAGTAAAGGATATATTGATTTAACACTTGATGTATTAAATAAATTCGGCATCTGTATTAAACATGATAATTATCAAGTTTTTTATATTGATGGTAACCAAGAATATAAATGTTGCGATTATACTGTTGAAAGTGACTTCTCACAGGCGGCTTTTTTCTTAGCCTCAGCGTGTTTTGGATCGAAGATTAGACTAAAAAATCTTCCACTTCAGTCATATCAATCAGATAAAGCTATTATTTCAATATTACAACAAATGAAAGCCAATATAAAGATTTTAAATGATGATATTATTGTGGAACCAAGTATAACATATGGAACGACAATTGATTTAGCTAATTGTCCTGATTTAGGGCCGATTGTAATTGTTTTAGCAGCTTTAAGTAAAGGTGTAACCAATATTATTAATGCTAAAAGATTACGTATTAAAGAATCTGATCGCTTACATGCAATGTATTTAGAATTAACAAAACTAGGAGCTAAAATAATTGAATTAGAAGATGGTATGATTATTTACGGCGTGGATAAGTTTAATGGTGGAATTTGTTATACTCACAATGATCACCGTATTTGTATGGCATTAAGTATTGCTTCGCAAAAAGCTGATGGCGATATTATCCTTTTTGATGCTGACTGTGTTAAAAAATCATATCCAGATTTTTTTAAAACATTACATGATGCTCAAAAAGATCTTATTTTTTTAAATAAATTAGAAATGGCTCGTTATGTAATTAATGATCTTGACATGCAAATGATTAAGTTATTTGAAAAACGAATGCAGGCTAGTTTTGATGTTGCGATGTATAAAAAAGAAAATGGATTACCGGTATATGATGCTAAGCGCGAGGAATCTTTAATAAATAGAAATGTTTTATTATTAGAGAATCAGGCGTTAAAAGATTATTATCTACATTTTTTTAAAACTCTATTGACTGTTTCTAAGGAGTATCAAAAAAATGAAATGTAGATTTGGGTTAATAGGGAAAAAATTAGGACATAGTTATTCCCCTTTTATTCATAATGAGTTATTTAAGATTAGAAAAAAAGATGCTAGTTATGAATTAATTGAATGTCAAAAAGAACAATTACACGATCAAATTATGTTATTACGTAATGGCATTTATCAAGGTTTTAATGTCACAATTCCGTATAAAGAAGCGATTATTCCATATTTAGATTTAATTGATGATAAGGCTAAACGAATTAATGCAGTAAATACTATTAGTTATGAAAATGGTAAAGTTATTGGATATAATACCGATTATGACGGTTTTATTAAACAGTTAAAAAGACAGCAAATTGATGTTTATAAGAGAAAATGCTTTATTTTAGGGACAGGTGGTGCTAGCAAAAGTTGTTATTGGGCGTTAGTTGATTTAGGAGCAGATGTAGTTTTTGTCAGTCGAACAAAAAAAGATGATAAGACTGTTAGCTATGATGATTTAGTTAATTTAGAAATTGATATTATTGTTAATACTACACCAGTTGGGATGTATCCACAGATAAATGATTGTCCTTTGACAGATGATATTATTGCTAAGGCAGATGTAATTATTGATATTATTTTTAATCCGACATATACAGTTTTATTGCAAAAGAAAAAATCACCTAATAACGGATTACCAATGTTGGTATATCAAGCTGATGCCGCTGAAAAAATTTGGTTTAAAGATAATGAGAGTCACAATTTAGAGTTAGTTTTCCATGCTTTAGAGGAGATGTTAAAAGATGAATAGCGTTGGTAGATTATTTCGCATTTCTATTTATGGCGAATCACATGGTAGTGAAGTTGGCGTTATTTTAGATGGCGTTAAACCTGGAATTCCATTAAACAAGGAAATGTTTAAAGATGATTTAAATCGACGAAAAGCAGGTCGAATAGGAACAACAAAGCGCCTTGAAAAAGATGAAATTATTATTAAATCAGGCGTTTTTAATGGTTTTACAACTGGGGCACCGATATTACTTACTTTTTCTAATGAAAATATTAATAGTAAGGATTATCTTTATTTAATTAATCAACCACGACCTAGTCATGCAGATTTTACAGCTCATGTTAAGTACCATGGATTTCAAGATTATCGTGGTGGTGGGCATTTTTCAGGACGCCTAACAACTGGATTAGTGGCAGCTGGTGTTGTGGCTAAGAAAATGTTACCATGCACTTTTTTAAGTAGAATTATTCAATTAGGCAATTTGAAAGACTTAACTAAAATGGACGAGTATTTAGAAAAAATTAGATTATCTGGCGATTCAGTTGGGGGAATTGTAGAAGTAACTGTAAAAAATATGATTAAAGGACTTGGAGAACCATATTTTGACTCGTTAGAATCAACCATTTCTCATTTGTTATTTAGTATTGGCGGAGTTAAAGGTGTAGAATTTGGAATTGGCTTTAAAGGGGCAACATTAAAAGGAAGCGAATTTAACGATTCTTTTATTGATGAAAATGGAACGACAAAGACGAATAATAACGGTGGAATTAATGGGGGAATAAGTAATGGTAATGATTTAATTATTAAAGTTTTTGTTAAACCAACACCGAGTATCTTTCAAAAACAACCCACATACTCTTTTGAAGAAAAAAAGGTAATTGAACAAAAAATTACAGGAAGACATGATGTTGCTATTATTTTGCGAGCTATGGTCGTGATAGAAAATGCAATAGCTTGCGCTTTAGCAGATAGTTATTTAATTTTTAAGGCTTACAATTAAGCCTTTTTTTGTTTGATGATTTGTCAAATTAAGTGCAACACCTAATGTAAGTTATAAACCAAGCATGACTTCATTGGGTGTTTTAAAT
>CALVBA010000035.1 GCA_944325695.1 uncultured Anaeroplasmataceae bacterium | reverse complement strand
TAGACGCACAAAAACGGCTTTAATATAATGATAGTAAAGATATTCAGAACAGGAGGGGAACTTATGAACCGCAGAGAGTTTTTAAAAATAAGCTGATAACACTATATTTAAGCGGCTACGGCTTAAATATGAGCGGGCCTTGTGTGCATAAAGATGATATAGAAACGGAAGCTATTCAAAAATTTATGGAAGCCGATGTTATAGCTTTGGTAAGCCCGGTTTATTATTTTGCGCTTACGGCGCAGCTTAAAACGGTTATCGACAGATTTTATTCACGCACATACGATATAAACGGCAAACAGTCGGTGCTGTTGGCTGCGGGCAGAAGTGATACGCCTTTAACAATGCGCAGCATTGCCAAACATTATGAAACTCTGGCCGGGTATATGCACTGGCAGGATAGGGGCATGGTTCTTGCACCGGGCTGCCCGACTCGCGAAGCTGTAGCCAAAACAGAATATCCGCAGAAAGCATTTGAATTTGGAATGAGCTTATAAAATTGGCAAAAGAAAAAGCTTGTACATTTTGATATGCTTTTTTTACGAAGAATAGTAAAATAAAAAGCTGTTCATCGCAAAAGAAGTATTTTTATTACCTAAAAACTGAACTAAATTTAGAAGATAAAGTGAAAATTATCAAAATGAGTCAAACAAGGCAAAATATTATTGAACAAAGCAGAAAGTTATCTAGGAAATATGTCTAGTATGACTAGCAACTGGATTGCACTATATGAACTGAAGCTCTATCAGTTTTGTTAGCATGGCAGAATAACTGGGTCTATGTCTAAGTATTATATATTTATACTACTATTTAACTTTTTTATAATTACATTATTAAAAAGTTAAATAGTAGTATTTGTGATTTACTTGAAATTATCATAGAAGTTCAAAAGATATAGAAAAATTTACATTGCCAGTATCTCTTAAAAAATACTGTGTAACAAAGACTTTTGTTAATTTACAAATTACTTATATTTTTCCTTTACAAGGAAATACCTACTAAACTATAATTTAGTTAATAGGAGTTAAGTGATTTTTTCAGGAAAAAAAGTAATTACGAGGATAGGGGTATTAAAATGAATAATACTAATGAAAAAGATTTAATAATTACATTTTTATGTGAAACTATACGATATGTTAATAGCATAAATAGATATGATGAATATTTGTTTTTACAACCAATTTATGGGAAGAGAGTGCTTAGTGCTAATAATCGTATTAAGAAAAAAATTATGCAAATGACCGACTATTTGAATATTGAATTTATTGATTTCAAAGGAAACACTTTTAGCGCAGAATTGCCAGTTGAAGCTTTAAATTTAGATGATTTTTCTGAGAATAGTAATTTAATAATTATAGAAACAATAGAACCAACTATTAAAGAAAAAGGAAACAGTCATATTTTAAGATATGGCAAAGTTTTAGTTGGTGAAAATAAATAAGTATTGTAACTTGGAGGAATGGATAATGAAATATTACATTGGAATAGATCTTGGAACAACTAACAGCGCTATTTCTGTATATGATGGTCAAGAGGTAAGAGTATATAAAAGCAGACAGGGGCAGAGTGATGTAACGCCCTCAAATATTTTTATTGATAAAAACGGTAAACAATTTTGCGGACAAAGAGCTTATAATCAATTAGGTAATCAAGCGGATAGAGTAGCAAAACAATTTAAGAGATTTATGGGTACTGGAACTAATATTGAATTTGCTGGTATTAGTATGACTCCGATTGAGTGCAGTGCTGAAATTTTAAAAGAACTTATGAGATGCCTTCCTGAAGAGATTATGAATAGTAATGATAAAGCTACGGTTATTACAGTGCCTGCTGCTTTCGATCAAAGGCAAAATGCAGCAACTGAAGAAGCGGCTAAATTAGCAAATATTGGTAAAGTTGCATTAATGCAAGAACCGGTTGCAGCTATCGTACGTGCGGTTAAAGACAAAAATAAAAATGGCTGCTTTTTTGTTTTCGATATAGGTGGTGGCACATTAGATTGTGCAATTGCCACAAATCTAAATGGTAAAGTTGACGTTATCGCACATGGTGGTGTTGCTATGTGTGGTGGTGCTGATATGGATATGAAAATTTTAGATAATATTGTAATACCATGGTTGTATAAGAATTATAGTTTACCACAGCAGATTAGAGGTATTGAAAAATATGAAAAAATGCTAAAAATTGCTAGATTTCATTCTGAACAAGCAAAAATAGAACTGTCTTCTTCTGAAGATGCTGATATTTATGGCTCTTTACATGATATAGATGAAACCGGAGAAGAAATTTATTTGGATATTAATATTACTAGAGACGAATATAATAAATTAATAGAAGACTTAATTATGGAAGCAGTTGAAGCAGCTCGCGAAACTATAAAAAAATCAGCTGTACCAATTAATGATTTTGATAGGATTGTTTTTATAGGTGGACCAGCAAATTATAAATATTTACGCGATAGAGTAGTCGGCGAATTAGGAATCAAATCTGAAGGTTTAGAAATTAATCCTATGACTGCTGTATCGGAAGGAGCGGCTATTTTTGCTGAAACTATAGATTGGTCTTCTGAAATTCACGAAAGAAAGGGAAGCCACGCTGAAATTTTAAATTCAAAAGAATTAGGTTTGATTTTTAAGTATGATAGCAGGACAACGGAAAACAAGGCAAAAATTGGCGTTAAATTAGAAAAAACTGTTAGTGGGTATAGTTTTCAGATTTGTTCAGTTGATACTGGTTGGGACTCTGGTATGTTGCCATTGGAAAATGGCAATATATTGAGAGTGCCTTTAGCGAAAATTGGCGACAACGTATTTGAAATTTTTGTGTTTGATAGTTCTTCAAGAAAAATTAAGTTAGAAGAAGATACAATAACTATTAGCAAAGTTAACGCTAGTGTTGGTGCAATATTAGCTTCCCATTCAATTGGTATAGAAGTAAAAGACAGTGTTTTTTCAGATAATGTTTCTTTGGATTATTTAGTTAAGGAAGGCGATAAGCTTCCAGTAAAAGGTAGAAGAAAATATAAAGCTACTGAAACTATTAAGGCTGGTAGTTCTAATTCTATTTTAATAAAAATGTGGGAAGGGGACATTTCAGATAATATTTCAGATAATCGCTATGTTGGTTGCATGAAGTTAGAAGGTACAGACTTAGAATATGGTAGCATAAAAGCTGGAGCAGAATTAATTTTTAATTATACTATTAGTGAAGCTGGAACTATTAATGTTGATGTTACCATTCCTAGCTTAGATGATATATCTTTTAATAGTGGTCACAATTTTTATGCATATAATGATGGACAAATAGATATGACTGATGAAGATACAATAAATGAAATAGTTGATGATGCCGTAATTATTTTACAAAAAGCAAATACTTTAGAAAATGATATCGAAGATGAAAGATTGGATAGTGTCAGAAAATTAGCATATGATGCAATAGATTTAAAAGAAACTACTAATATTGAACCAGAGGTCGTAAAAAAGAATTTTGATAATTTATTAAAGGCTAAAATATTATTAGATAAGATAAAAACAGATAATGTTGATATTTTGCGGCAAGTTGAGTTTGATAGAGTATTGAATAACTATAAAAATAATATTGAAGTTTTGTGTGATAGTATAGAACAACAACAATTTAATGATTTGTTTGAAACTGCAAAAAATGTTATACAACGTGCTGACAAAACTTTTGAAGATATTATAAAAACTATTGACGATAAAATATTCTTTATCAAATTTAACAAAGATAATAAGTTTGTTGTAAGTATATTCCAATATTGCCGTACACATCGATATATGTATACAGATAAAGTTAAAGCAGATCAATTAATAAAAATAGGCGAAAATTTAATTGAAAATAATGAATATAATAAACTTAGAAGGCTTATTGTTGATTTGTATGGATTAGCGCGTGAAAGTAGAGATATAGACGGCATTAATGATATTGCCAATATAATGAGAGGTTAAAGTAATGGCAAATTTTAAACGCGGAGATAAACTGACAACTGGTGAAATAGTTTTAGAAGTTATTAGTAGTTGTGAGGCATTTACAATTTTAAAAGTAGAGAAAAAACGAAATGCTTTGTATTTAAAAAATGAGATCTACAATGAATTGATAAATTATCCTAATGATTATTTAAAATCATTCATTGGTAAATTTATTAAGTATAAAAATGGATATTATTTTATTTCTAAGCCTGATAATGGTATTTATTCAGTTGTAAATGGACCTTATGCAAATAATTTAGATGAATTAATGAGTTTATGCATTGCGGCGAGAAAACTTAATTTAAAAGGTAGTTTGGACAAGCTAAATGATTTAATTTATTTTGAAGAATTTGATTTACTAATACCTATCAAATTTAAAGATGTAAATTTACTCGATTTTAATTATCTTATGGGAGCGTGGCTAGCTGATGGTCTAAAAGTAAGTGCTAAAGATGTTGAAAAAGTGTGCATGCTGAATAATTGGCTAGATGAAAAATATATATTGGCTGCACTTAAATCTTTGAATATAGATGTAAATAATATTAAAGAAAAAAAGAAAACGACTGAAGCACAAATTTTAACGAAATCTAATGTAGATGTTACGAAATTAGGTGATTTTGAATTACCGGGGCGTGAAAAACTAACTAAATATTTTAATGAACAAATTATTGATTTTGTTAAAAATATGGCAAAGTATGCAAAGATGGGAATTACTTCTGTTCCGGCTACATTGTTATATGGTCAGCCGGGTTGCGGTAAAACTTATGCTGTTGAAAAATTAGCTGAGTTTTTGAAATTACCATGCTTTGAAATAAATTCTTCAAGTGTTGCAAGTCCTTATATTCATGATACCAGCAAAAAAATCGCTGAAGTCTTCGATAAAGCAATTAAAGCGGCTCCATCTGTATTGATTATTGATGAAATGGAGTCATATGTTTCTTCCAGAGCAAATACTGGCAATGGAATACATCATATTGAAGAAGTTGATGAATTCCTTAGAAACATACCAAGAGCAATTAATGCAAAGGTTATTGTATTTGGCATGACTAATATGATTGATGCTATAGATCCTGCTATTTTAAGAAAAGGAAGATTTGATTTTATTGAAGAAGTTGGAATGCCCAACAAGCAGGAAATTACTGCAGTTTTGGAAAATAGTTTAATGAAGATACCGATTGAAGAAAACATAAATTTAAATAAATTATCAGAAGAACTTTTAAATAGACCGTTGTCTGATGTTTCTTATGTTGTCAGACAGGCAGCTAGGATAGCAGTAAGAGAAAATGATGAAAAGGTTTCTGATAAGCATTTGTTTAAAGCTTTATCTGAGTTGGAAAAAAATAAAAAAGCAGAAAATAAGAGGAGAATAGGATTTTAATTTCCGAAGGATCAGGAGCTGAATCTTATGAGAATAGAAAATAATCCTTTTTATATTTTAGAAGTAACACCTTATGATTCAATAGAAACAATAAATCAAAAAGCAGAAGATAAAGCTTTTATGGATGATGCAAATGAGAGAAAATATGATGATGCTAGATTAACTTTAATATCTCCAGTAAAGCGATTAGTTGCTGAAATTAGATGGTTTTATTCTGATGATAGATTTGACTTCAAAAAATTTATAGAAAATGAAATGACTTTTAGTTCTTCTGAAGATTTTGATGATTTTGTTTATGATTTGGATATTGGACCATATTCTGAAAGAGAGCAAACTTTATTATTTTGTGAAGCACTATACTTTATATCATGGTTTTGTGTTTCTGAGTGCATAATAAATTTAGATATAACTTATAGCAACATAAATTCAGAAATTGAAAACTTTGCTATGGAAATTAATTCTTCAAGGAGAAAAGCTAAAATTACTATCTGTAAAGATGAATCACTAATAATAAATGAGATTAAAGAACTTTTTAATGACATTAACGAAGCATTAAACAATATTTTTAACAGATTTTCTGATGAAACTATCATTAAAATAGCACATGAAATATTGGATGCATCTGATTATTATACGGAATATGGTTTAGTTTATGAAAGGTTTATAAATTTATATGCAAATAAATTTACTGAAACCTTAAAAAGTTATAAAAATTGTATTTTTGATTTTGTAGAGGATCTTGATAAATTTAATACAATAGATGATTTAAACGAATTATGTTCATTACTTAAAAAATTTGATTACATAGCTAAACCTTTACAGGTATATGCATCATCAAGAGGACAATATGATTTACAAAAAGAAAGTGTAGATATTGGATATAGAATCAGACAGTTTGCAATGGATGTGTCTGAAAAAAATAGTTCTACTGAAATGGCACTTGTAATAGTTAATTTGGAATTAGATTTATTTACTGAACAACCAAAGTTGTATAAACTACTTAAAGAAGATAAGGCAATATTAGAAAAATATCTTAAATTTTATAGACTGCATGCTAATATTACAAATAGAATTGATGAACTGTATGACAATATAGTTATGGATGATGAACACGAACGTCAAAATTATGCATATATAAGACCAAGATTGGATGAATATGCAAATGCGATTAATGATTTTAGAGACAAAATTATGGCTGTAGAATTTTTTGAGGCTCAGTTTTATGCTTCGAGTTGTGATGTGATAGCTAGACTGTATTATAAATTTGCAAATGTTTTAACATGGGCGGGAATGTGGCAAGAATCGCTTACATATTACAAGATAGCTTTACAGTGGGCAATGGAATCAAAAGATAATGAATTTATTAGTCTTACTAAAAAAAGAGTTAACGATGTTATAAAGACAATTGCTTCGATAAATAGGAAAGCACAAATTGAAAGCCAATATTTTAAAAACATAACATACGAAGGAGAGTGGGGGTTTTTAAATAAGAAAAAAATAAAAATTTCGCCCAAAGGAATAGAATGGAATGATAGAATTTATAAATTAGAAAAAATTAAGTATGTTAGTTGGGGGATTTTAAATAAATATATAAACGGAATACCTACCGGCACAGATAGAATTGTAAAATTTGGAAGTGATGAATATAGTGTAAGAATTGATTTAGGAAAAAATGTTTATCATAAATTTATCGATTGTTTATGGAATGCTGTTGCTGGAAAAATAATTAAGAACATTTTAGAGAATTTTCGAGATGGCTATGATACAGGTTTTGGAGAAGAATTAACTGATGTTGGCATAAATTATCATGAACATAAATGGTTTTCAAAAGATATTGATAGATTTTATACATGGGAACAAATACGACTTAATAGCTATAATGGATACTTTCAAATAGAGAATCTTAATGGTGATGTTTTATTATCTTTCTCGTATATGGAGCATTATAATACTCATATGTTAGAAACAATATTAAGTTTAGCAAGAAAAAAAAGATTAACTAAGTTAAGTGATTTGTTAAAGCAGTGATAAGTAAGTATCAATAATAATGTAGTAATTTTAAGTATTATTAATCATTGTAATAGTAGAAAACAAGTGAGCTTTGTTATGCTTCCTTCCCGAAGAGCATTGAAGTAATAAAAATGTTCTTCGGGAAGGAAGTGCTTTTATTCTTATAAAATAAAATTAAATATTGAAAAATGTAAAAATTATTATGTAAGGTAAAATTTTACTAAAGTGAGCGATAAAGTCTGTTGCTATCTAGCATGCTCGGCAACAAGAGTGTATCATATGAATTTTTAGGTAGATCACGTTTATTGTCATAGCAGAATAACATAGCTTATTCTATTGAATTAAAGCTAACGGCGCTGTTGGATTGCTTATCATGAATTAGTGTTATTTTAAAAATTCTCCAAAATACAAATTAAAGATAAATTCATAACTAAGAAGGTGAATTAAGGTATATAATGCTGATGGAGATTTTAATTAAAATGATTTTTAAGAGGTAAAATTTACATAAAATAATGAAGGTGCGCGCATATTGAGAAAATGATTTAACTTGATAATATATGGCAAGAGGTAGAAAATATGGCAAAATTGCTTTAAATATTATATAAACTACTCACGAACTGCAATTGGATGCTTTGTTATGAGCAGATGTGAACGGTAGGTTTGCATATAGGAGCGGTAAACGTAACAAGGATCAAATAACTTGCTCTGAGCTGGAAAAAGCACACTTTGAAATAAAACATAAACAGTATATGGTTAAAAGCTTGCTGAACAGTTTGTTCCACACTAAAAAATTATTGAGAAATGCTGTCTGGTGAAACAAAATTTAAATGAATTGATATGAAGGCAAGGCGTAGAAGTGTGTAAACTTTATTTAAAAGTGTCATATAATAACTCACAGTGTATCATATATTATATGATGAGAGTGCGCAAAAACGTTGTTAAGTTAAATTCAAAAGCATATCCTCTGTTTTATATTAATTAAGGATGCTAATACATAACCGGGATATTTAATTATAAACATGTATAGCCTGTAATAGGTTAGAGTATGGCTCATTACATAGATAACGACCAGATAGAGAAGTATGAATAATGCCTTGCTCATAAAAAAGACCAGAAACAAATCGTTACTGGTCCGCGAAGTTTATATTTTTTAAATGTCTTTATGGCGGGAAACGGTTTACAAATTCCCACATGGTTTTGTTATAAATCATTGATATGCTGTTCTGTTGCTTCAAAATCTTTAATAATGGAAGCCGAAGGCTGTTTATCAAGCAGGCTTACAATAAAGAT
>CALVBA010000034.1 GCA_944325695.1 uncultured Anaeroplasmataceae bacterium | reverse complement strand
TTCTCAATTTCTTCTCAAAAATTAAAAAAAACTCGATTAAATCGAGGTTTTTACAATAGTGGTGCCGACTAACGGAAAAGCACCAAAAATTAATTAATAAAAAATCTATGATTTTTATATTAAAATTTCAATTCAAATTTAAGTTTCTTAAATAAAAAATTTATAATTTTTTAAAATTATTCTCAAAATGTTTCTCAATACGAAATTATTCTAAATATTTTTCGTAAATTTTAAGTAAAGCTTCATAATGTTGTTTAGCTTCTTTTAAAACGACAATAGGAATTGAAACTGTACGTCTTTTAGATCCAACAAGTTTATCAACTGAGACATCCAGATATTCACTTAGTTTTATGAGCTCATTAATATCTGGCTCGGTTACACAACGACACCAATTTGAAAATGTTGAAAATTTTACATTTAAATCTTTAGCTACTTTAGCTTGTGTCAAATGCTTTTCTTTTAAAATTCTAGCTAGTTGTAGATTGCTCATATTCGTTCTTAATTAACTCCTTCAATAAACAGCTTATTGATTATCTCTAACTATTGTTAGAGATATATTAATAAATCAAGTAAGCCGTTGTTTGCTTATTGAGCGCACAGAATGTAATGAAGTGCGCCAAGTAAAATTAACGACTTACGGAAATTGATTAAATTTAATTATTTTATAATTAAGTCGTTAATTACAAACATAATAATGTCGCGGCCGCGCTAACGGTATTTTGCATAGATTTCATTGATTTGATTTTGAAGATCAAGTATTTTTTTAAAATCTTCCTGACTTATATGTTTTTCTGAATTTTCAATTTTTTCTACAAAAAAATAATCAACAGGAATGTTAAGAAATCGAGATATATCAAACAAAGATTTATAATCGGGTTCATGAACACCACGAGACCATGTTGAAAGAGTATCGTATTGAATATTTAAAATTTTTGAAATTTCTTTCATTGTATAGCCTTTTTCTTTAATTCGCTCTTTCAAATAGATTTTCATATAAATATTTTAAAAAAATTGTATAGTTTGTTCGATTTCTTATTGATTAATCGAAAAAAAAATGCTATTTTATCTTTGAATAAGCGAACATTCTATTCGATTTTCAGTATTTTGTCTAAAGTAACCTTTAGTTTTAAGCAAAAAATCAAGGTTTCTTAACACGATTTCAAATTTTAGGAGATAAATTTATGGCAAGAAAAAAATCTAAAGCAAAAAAAGTAGCTACAGCATTGTTAGCTACTGTCGTTTTATTAGGCGCAGCAGGTACGTTAGCTGTTGGTGCAATGACTGATTGGTCATTTAAGAGCGAAGATCTCTTACCTTTCAAAGACGTCAAGATAGAATCTGAACAAACTAAAGTTTACACTGGTTCAGCACTCACTCCAGACGTAGAAGTTCCAGAAGGCTACGAAGTTAGCATGACAATTATGAAAGGTGAAGAAGTTGTAGAAGAAGCTATTGAAATTGGTGATTACAACTTTACTATTACCGTTAAAACAGGTGATAAATCGAAAGATTACGAAGTAATTTTGCACATTATTGATGAATTACAAGAAGAAGTAACAAATTCTGAATTTATTCAACTAAAAACTCTTTCAGTAGGCACTAATGCGGCTGGTCAAACAGAAAAAGTTGTTAGCTATACCGTTTCAGGAAACTTAGATCCACAAAAAATTGTTGGCGCTCTTACTTGGACAAGTGGAGATGTTGAAGACGATATTAGTACTTTTATGACTGCTGTCTTAGATAAGACCGCAAAAACAATTACTTTAACTTGTTTACAAGCATTCAGTCATCAAATGACTTATACAATTTACAGTGAAGAATTAGCAGAAGCTAAAGCTAGTATAACTATCGATTATCAACAAAAAGTATTAACCGAAGCTTCTGTAGATATTTCAGCAACAAATTCAGCTTTTGGTGACGGGCTAAAAATAACTACTACCACAAAAGCACCAACTTATTCTGTTGGTTCTATTTTGATTGAAGATAAACCATCAGAAGATTTAGTTTTTACATATAACTGGAAAGCTAATGATGGAACTCAATTTAATTCAATTTTACCATCGACAAACGATATAACACTTGGTGAAGATGGAATGGGCGTTTTTTACGATGATAAAAATTATACGTCAGGGACATTATCTTCAATGATTACTGCAATCGGAACAAAAGTGACTGCATGGTTAAATGGTTTAGTAACATCTAAATCTGTTACTGTAGATCTCGATGAGCTTAAAGAACTTTTTACATATGGAAGAAACGTTCGTCAAAGTTATGGTGGTTATTTAAGAGTTAATTCAACAGAGTTATTTGATGATTTTGTTGCAAATTTCAATAACAAAGGTAAAGTTGGTTGTGGATTCCAATTTTCAGCTCAAGCATATGAAAAAGAAGATGTTTTAGTTTTCACTTCAATTGACGCTACAAAAACATTAGGAGACCTTTCCTTTACTGGTGGTAATGTAATTTTTTAGTTTATGAAAAAGAAATCATCCGCACAAAAAGTAGTTTTAATAATAATCATGCTATTATTAACGGCTGCTCTTTGTGCTGTAATGGTTTCAACATTAAAAGAATTAATCGATTCGACGATTACTAATGATCCAATTACTCCTTTTGGATCATTAGCTCTTGATGAATTAGGAGTAATTTTTTAATTTATGAAAGGAATAAGTTTTTTTGTTTTAATTTCCTCTTTGGTCACTTTAAGTTCGTGCTCAATTATTAACAAGAGCTATGAAGTTGATAGTGACAAACTTTTTATTGGTGCTGTTGGTTCCGTAAAAGACACTTACGGAACCACATTTACCAATTATTTGCATTTAGAAATAAGTCAGAATCAAAGTATTGTTAAAACAGTTAGTGTAGATTTAACTTCATCTAATTTAGAAATTTTAGGAAAAAATTCATATGACGAGAATGGCAATTTAATTAAATATTTTAATGCCAGTAATTACTTAATTAATGAGTTTGATTTAGTAACGTTATCTTCGATTTTTATAGATAAAAAATATGAAATAAAAGTCTTTTTTTCATTAGGAGAATTAACTAATTCTGAATCTGATTTTGTTTCACAAAAACAAGTTATTGATGAAGCTGGAATTTATTGTTTTTCAACACTATCAAAAAATAATGAATTACTCACTTATTCACATGCAGATGTCTTAAAAGAAAATATTCAATGGTTTACTAATTATTCGAGGTAAAAATTATGAAAAAATTTTATGATAAATCAATTTGGCATTATAGGAAAAATTATTGTAGAAAACATGGTAAAAAAGCATATCATCCATCTTTAATCGTTGGAGAAACAAAAAAAGATTACATAAATATCGGTCTTACAACTCAAAAATATCGTGGACGTCATTCTAATATAGCAATTCATAATCCAACTAATTTTAAAGAAACAAGCTATTTAAGAGATGATGTTTTATCCCATCCTAAAAGAAAATTTTCAGGAATTTTAAAAAAATATTTTATACATAAGGATGATTATTCAAAAATAGATAAAATCATTGAAAAATATAAAAAAAGGCGCCAACTGGGCGGTAGTCATTAGCTACCACGGGACGCCTATAGAATATTAAATCATAAAATTAATTATTTGTAAACAGTTTTTTAGGAAAATTATGAAATTATTATTAGCAGTTAGTAGTTTAGCTTCAATTATTACTTTATCACCAGTAGTTTATCAAGCTGGAGTACTTTCTTCTGCAAAATTATTAGCTAATAAATCACCACTCGATTATGATTCAATTAACGTTTATACAGATTTAAGACTTTTATATGGCGATATTAATGATGATGGCATAATTGATGATAATGAATATTACAACTTTGATTATAAAAAACTAATTAAAGCTGCTGATGAATCACAATCAATTTATGGAGATTTTAATCTATTGACTTTTGTCCCAGTTCATAATGACATATATTTTTATTTTTATTCATCTTTGCAATTAGAAAAAAACAAACTTCAAGTAAGTTATAGCGATTCTCAAATTTTAAATGAAAATACTTCATTAGGTTATGTTGAAAATAATCAACTTAAAGACTTAATTTATATAAATAAATACAATGTTGAAAATGGTTATTTTTATAAATTTAAGTTAGAAAATTTTTCATCAAATACTAATACAGAATCACAAAATAGAATAAGAATATTTGAATTTATTACTTTTGTTGATAATCAAAGAAAGATTTTTGACTATTCTAAAGTAGATCCAGAATTATGGTATGTTGGTGAGGATTTGTTAGAAAATAATTATTATTATTTTAAAAATAATGTTCATTATTATGAAGCCCGTTTAGGGACTGCACTTGGAGTAATCGATGCGGAAGATTATTTTCCTGTAGTTAGTGCTTTTTACATTAGATCTAATACAGCGACAGAAACTAATGTAAAAACAGCTAAAGAAATTACATACATGTTTGTTGATTTTACTGATATTGAAATTAGTGATTTAATTTCAGTAGAAGTTGAATATTATAAACTTTCTTACGACTATATTCGATACAGTCCGTTTTATCAATATAGTAATGACGGAATATTTACTTCTGATGAAACATACGAGTATATTTACGGCGATGTTTTTGCTGGAAAATATGAATCTAAAGAATATGGTTTTTTAGAAAATGGTATTAGTTTAAATGGTAAGACAACTTCATTAACTAATTATGATGAAGATGTTTTAGTTTTTACTGCTGAGGGAAATTCTGAAACTAAGAATCTTAATTATGATGAATTAGAAAAAATGAGTGATAATTCAGGCATTCAAAGAGGTCCAGTAAATGAATTACCTTATGGTGTGAATTATTATAATCCTAATTTTAACGAACTTTATAACGGATTTTATAACGCAAAAATTTTAAATAATGGTCAAGCAATTCATAAAACAATCAGTTCTGATTATGATCAAACTAACTATTCATATCAACAAATAAATGAAGCTTCTTCTTATTGGCAACATGTTCCTTATAAAAGAACTTATAACTTTAAACCAATAGTTAATTTGTCAAAATTCGATGAAATATTAAGTGGTGATGAATATAAATTATCAAGAGAATTTTTTAATGATTCTTTAGAACATTTTAAAAAAGATAATTTTAATCCAAGCTATGCAATATTAATTGATGGTGCTAACTCTGATACAGATTGTGATAGGGTATTAAAAACAAATGATGATTTAAAAGTTAATGTTAAAACTGGTGAAACAATGCCAGCTAGTGGTGAAAAAAGAACTTATGAATATTCATTAAAGTATAATGTTACATCATGTCACGAAATTTATAATTCACAACTATTAAAAGTAACTGCAAGAGAAAATAACGGAGAAAATATTACTTTTAATGCAATCGGAAATCCTGCATATGTTGATTTTATTACTTTTACTGGTTATAAATCGCCAACACTTGTTAATTACATTTTAAGTGACGTTAATGATTGGTGGTCAAATATAATCGATACTTTAGGCAATTGGATCTATTTAATTGCAATAATTATAGCCATCATTTTAATAGCAATTTTAAGTCCAGTTTTAGTTCCAATAATCAAATTTATATTAAAAATAATTGCTTGGCCTTTTAAAACGATATATAAAGCAATCAAAAAAAATAAATAGGTATAAATTATGAAAGTAAAAAGTGCTCTTAAATTAATAACAATTATTATCGCATTTGTCACTATTATTTGGATTTTGACATATTTTTTTAGTCCTTATACGCTTATTGATCGTACAATGAATTTTGATAAATTAGTAAATAGAATTTATTATCAAGAAAATAATAGTTATTCACTTGTTTTTCGTGAAGAATATATCGTTCAAAAAAATAATTTTGAAGATAACATTACAGAAACATTTACTTTTACACTAAAAGAAACAGTAATAACTTTTAATGATAATCAATACATTACTTTAAAAAACGATCGTTTATATTCGATTAGCGAAAATTGTTTTTTATATTTAAATTCAGTAGCTGGAGAAAACTAATATGCTAAAGCACTTAAAATTAACTAAGAATAATATTGAATTACTTGTGAGCACTTTTTTAATCATAGTTATTTTTGTTATTTTAAGTGTTTTATCATATTATTGTTTATTAAGATTACATTTTAGTTTCAAATTTATAGTTAAATCTATTAGCTATTACATAAAAAGATTATTTCTCATTGAATCAAATATACCTTATAATTCATACAATTTTATTATTGATAATTTAGATCAAGGACAAGTAACAATAATTCCAGTTAATGCTGATACTTTTCTAAGTGAATTAAAAGCTTCATTTTTTATGCTTTTTAATAAGACATATTTTTTAAATTCAATATCAGGATTAACTTTTATTTTTACTTATTTAAACTTGATAATAACTATTATTCTTTTAATTATTTCTTTCATTGTAATTACAAAACAATTAATTTTATTACCAAAGAATCCTGAATTAGTAGGAAAAACAAAATATTTAATTTCATATGAAAACTTTAAAGCTAATAAAATTGATATTTTAATAAACGAATTAAAAAATTATATACATGTATTATTATCATCAAAAATTTTTAAAAGCTTATTCATAATAACAATATTACTTTTTACTAATTTAGGCGCAGTAATTATTGATTTTATTGCTTATTTATTAATTTCTCTTTCAAATATTTTATTATTCCCATCAAATCTTTATTATTTTGTATTTAGTTCGTTTACAAGCTTATATGAACAATTATATTTTATTCCAAGTTTTATATGGTTAATTGTTATTGTAATTGTTTTATTTAGATGGCGTATCAATCATGCAAAAAATAAGATTTACTCACTACAAGATTTAAATGAAGATTATGTTATTAATACGCTTGGAATTGCAACTTTAACAACTGGCGTTATGGGAGCTGGAAAAGATTCATTTAATGCTGCAGTAACTCTTACAACGCAAAGAGTCTTTAAAAATCAATGGTTAGAAGAAATAAATAATTATAAAGCTATTTTTAAGAATTTTGATTTTGTTAGTTATGAATTATATTTAAAAGAAGCTTTACAAAAACAATATTTTACATCGTCAGTTCAAATTAAGATGATGTTTAAAAAATATAAAGATTATTTAGCTGAAAAAGATTTAAATAAAGCTAATGAGTTACTAAAAAAATATAACTTCCCTGATAAATTCCTTAATTATGAAGATAATGCAGTTTTTGATGGACGTGAACCAATAGATTTAATCGATATGTTAAGCGATTTTGGTCAATGTTTTTACCTTTATTCATCCCCACGTCCAAATGTTTATTCAAATATTTCAATGAGAATCCCATTTAGAATAATGAATGAAGAATATTTTCCTATTTTTGATTTTGATATATTCAATGATAAAGACGTTGAAAATTATAAATTAAGTACTCATAGATGTCGTATTTGGAATTTTGACTGGTGGCGTTTAGGAAATCGTTTTTTTGCTAATTCTGGCGTTTCTGATTGTGGCATTTATAACTTATCGGAAGGCGGTAAAGAACGTGGCAATATGTTTACTAATTCTGGGAAAGATAAGTTAGATTTTCAACCAAATCAAAAAAATGATGAATTTAATAAATTTGTTAAGCTTATTCGTCATCTATACACAATTCACAATACTCCATATGTAAAATTATTAGTTAACGATCAACGAATTGGATCTATAAACGCAGACTTATCTGAGTTATTTGAAACTACAGTTTCACTTAAAAAAGAGAAGAAAATTAAGAATGCGCTAATACTTTATAATTTAGTTGATAAAACTATTATAGATACACTCTTAAATCCAATTAATAAGTTGTTACAAGAATATCGTATTACAAGAAATTATGATTCATTACTCTCACATTTTTTATATTTTATTGCAAACAAGTTAACTATGCATAAATTACATTGTGAATCGTATTTTAATTATAAAGTTTTAAAAACAAAAGTCAGTCAAATAGGTGGAGTAGATGAAGAAAGTAAAGCTACAAAATTCTATTTAATATATAAAGAAGTCTATTCAGGAATTTATGCAACTGATTGTTATTTTGGTCTTTTTGAACCATTAATTGAAAAGAAAGAAAATAAAATTGTTGATTGTGGCGATTATTTAACAAAATATGCTTCACTTGACGAGTTTAAAAAGCAAAATAGTCTTTTAATTAACGATATTGAAGATTGTAAAGCCTTTAATCCAGAATTAACTGATTCTGAATTCGAAGCAAAATATAAGCTTGTAATTCAAGAAGCTTTAAAATCATATCCTGAAGTAAAATTACGTGATATTTTTAAAAAACTAAAAATACAATATGGAAAAGAAATTGGATCATATAGTGATTTTTTAAAGTTTAGTAAAAAGCACAAGCTTTATGATGAAAAAGCTAGAAAAAAATCAAAGTAGGAGTATTATATGGCTAATGTTTATTTAGATAAAAAAACTGATAGATATTATATAAAAATAAATAAAACTACTATTAGAAGAGATGATAATGGTAATTTCTTTAAAACTGAAAAACAAGCTTCTAATTTTTTAAGAAAGATAGAAAGAAATAATCATTATTTAGTAAAAGGTAAAACAAATTATACATGCGCTGAAATTATGGATGATTTTTTATTATCACTTAAAAAGGGTAGCGCAGCAAAAAGAGCACGCACAGTTGAGAAATATAAAGAGCGTTTAAACAAATATTTCATGCCAACATTTTCTAATATAAAAATTAAATCTTTAAATAATGAAATGCTTAATAAATTTACAATCAAAATAAATAATTTAGATATTAGAAACGAACTAAAAAAAGGAATTTTGCAAAATTGTAGGGCATTTATTAATTATTTAAATCGTTATCTAATTATTCCGTTAGACGAATCGATTCTTGAACCTATTCTAGATATGCAATCTTTAAATACTAATAAGAAACAAAATTATATTAGTTTTAATGATTATAAAAAAATGTTTAATTATTTTAATAAAAACAATGATTTTAAAATGTCATTATTAGTACATATTCTTTATTATTATGGATTAAGACTTGGAGAATCTTTAGGACTATTAGTAGAAAGCTTTGATTTTAAAAATAATTCGTTTATAGTTGACGCACAAGTTAGTAGGCCAAATAAAGAATTAACTGGTTATAAAATACGCAGCCAAACAAAAACAAAATACAGTGTGCGTGAATTTCCTTTATTTAAAGAAACAAAAAGATTAGTACTTAATTTAATAAAAATAAATAATTTAAAAAAAGATGATTTTATATTTAGAATAGAGCTAAGTAACAAACCTATCTCAAGAACTAATATATTACTTAAATTAAAATTAGCTCAGAATGAACTTAAAATAGATCATTTTTCACCAAAAGATTTTAGAACAACAAATTTAACTAATTTAGCTTTAAATAATGTTCCAATAACAATTGTGATGAAACGGGCAGGACATGTTGAATCAACAACTCTGCAAAAATACTATGTTCAAGTCGATGTAAATGAAAAAAGGAAATATGCAGAAAAAGCATTAATTCCACCGTAATTAAAATTAACAAATTTTTAAAAAATAGTTTAGTTTTGCAAGGTTTTTAAAAAAATTATTAAGTTTTATGGAGGAATAATTGTGGAAGAGGAATTATTAGAAGAGAAATTCTTAAATCTGTTAATGTGGTTTGCTTTAACGTCTAAGAATCGTGACGATCGTCTTATTAAATATTTAGAAGAAGAGCTGAAACTAGTGAAAGAAAGAAAAAAGCAAATAGACGATTAAAATACTAATTTTAATAATAGATTATGTGTATGTATATTTTATTTAAATTTAGGAGTATTTATGGAAAAAAGAATTTTTGTTAGTTGGTTTAAATTTTCAAAAGAATATATTAATCATTTAAAATTTTTAATTAATGATTCATTTAATTGTGAACAAGATAATTATAAAGGCTATTATTATTTATATTTATTTAGCTTATTGGCTTGTGATAATGATGTTGTACTAAGTCGTGGTCAATTACCAACTTTAATAGTAACAAATGAAGACTCTGTCACTGGTGAAGAAGAGATTTTAGATTATAAAAAGATTGCGATTATTTTAAATTTAAAATCGATTAGTGAAGCTAAAGAATTTTGTGATAAGTTAACTTCATTAGGCTTATTAACAAGTGATGGTAGATTAGTTGATATTGAAATGTTTTACGGAGAAAAATTTACTAAGGGAAAACTTAAAAAAGGTCGTTTTTATTATGATGATAAATTAAGAATATTGCATTGTAATGGAAAAGTCTTTTTTAAAAACGATCATGGAAAACCGTATTTTGTTTATTATGATTCATTGTCTGATGAAGATTTAAAATTAGCTAAACTATTTGCTGAAACGCAAAAAAAATTGAAATCATATGAAATAAAATCATTATTCATGTGATGTAAAAAGACATAGGTTTTTAATTTAGTTCTTTAATTTTATAAGTAGTTATAGCTACTGAACTTTCGTTAAAAAATTGAATTAATATAACCGTTTATTTACTTAAAAAATAGGCTCAAAATTGAGTCCTTTTTGGCGTTTAAATAAAAAGAAAACCATTAAAAAAGAAACCATTAAGAGAGTGCTTATTAAAGAGAGATAAAAGAAAATAAATAAAAGAAAGTTGTAAAAAAATGAAAGTAAAATATTAGTTAATTACTGTATGTATATTTTTTATAAATTTACTTTCAAAAAAAGATAAACAAAATTCATTTTTGATATGAAAAAAATTAAAAATAATGTGGAAAACTATATTTTAATTTATTTTAATAAATTAACTTTTTAAAAAAAGTTTCTCAATTTCTTCTCAAAAATTAAAAAAAACTCGATTAAATCGAGGTTTTTACAATAGTGGTGCCGACTAACGGAA
>CALVBA010000033.1 GCA_944325695.1 uncultured Anaeroplasmataceae bacterium | reverse complement strand
ATGAATATCCAATATATGATAGATTAATAAATGAACTGGAACTTGAAAAAGATACAACAGAAGGAAGAGATATTAATACTTCGATTAAAAGTAAAAATAAAATAAATAGAAGAGTAGAAACACAAGTAATAAAAAATATTAGTATAGATAATAAAATAAAAGAATATAAGCAATGGAAAGAATTAATTGATAATGTTCTTCAAGAATTTAGAAAATGTGATAAAACAAAACTAAAAGTTATTGAGTACAAATTTTTTGGTAATATTCCTGAAGATATTATTGCAGATGAATTATTTGTTTCAAAAACAACTGTTAGAACATATATAAATGATATTTATTTTGAAATTGGAATATTGGCAAGTTTTAATAATTTAATTAATAAAAATATAATGACTAGTTAATTATTAAAAAATATTAGAAATCATTTAAAAGTTTAAAGAAAAATGTAAAACTAGATGTTTAAAATTTTGTAAAAAATTAAAAGTATGTTATAATTCAAATGACATTATTTGACCAGTTGAGTTTTGAAAAATTTATAATATAATATATAATAAAAAGGGAGAATGTTATGAATAAAGTCTATTTATCAAAATCTAAATATTGTCAATGTGTACAATGTAAAAAAATTCTTTGGCTAAAAAAATATAAAACAGAATATGCTATTCAAACAGCAAAAGATTCTGTCCTTGAAAATGGAACTAAAGTAGGAAATCTTGCAAAAGGTTTATTTGGAGAATATGAAGAAATAGAATTTAATGAAAATCTTAACATTATGGTTGAACAAACTAAAAAAATATTACAAAATCAGCCTAATATTGTCGCAGAAGCTTCTTTCAATTATGATAATAATTTTTGTAGTGTAGACATATTAAAAAATGATACGGATGGAGTTGAAATATATGAGGTAAAAAGTTCAACAGAAATTCATGACATTTATTTAGATGATGTATCTTATCAATATTATGTGTTATCTCATCTTGGGTTAAATGTGAAAAAAGCTTGTATTGTTTATATTAACAATCAATATATAAGAAAAGAAAAACTTGAATTAAATAAATTATTTAGTGTTGAAGATATAACAGATATAGTAAAATCAAAACAAGATGAAATAAAAAATAATATTGAGGCTTTAAATAAGTATATGGAAAAGCACGATAAAGATAATGAGCCAATTACAGATATAGGAATGAAATGTTTTGAGCCTTATGATTGTGAATTTTGGGAATACTGTACAAGAGGCTTACCAAAACCTAATGTTTTTGATATTTCGGGAGGAATGAAAAAAAGAAAAAAAATTGAAAAATATTATCAAGGAAAAATATCTTTTGAAGATTTACAATATGAAGATTTAAATCCAAAATATTTAGAACAGATAGATTTTGAATTAAATAATTTAGAACCTAAAGTTGATAAAGAAGCCATAAAAGAATTATTAGATTTACTAAAATATCCATTATACTTTATTGATTATGAAACATATCAAACAGCAATACCAGAAGTCGTTGGAACTAAACCATATCAACAACTCCCATTTCAATATTCTTTACATATAATTAGAGAGAAAGGTGCCACTTTAGAGCATAAAGAATTTTTAGCGGAAGTAGAAGACAAAGATTTTATAAGGCATTTTGCAGAAAGTATGATTAGAGATATGCATGAAAATGGTAGTGTTATTATATATAATAAATCTTTTGAACCAGCTAGAAATAATGAAATTGCAAAAATGTATCCAGATTTAAAAGATGAAATAGATAGAATAAATAGCAATATGGTAGATTTTTTAGAACCATTTAAACAAAGAAAATATTATTGCAAGGAAATGCATGGATCTGCATCAATAAAAGCAGTTTTGCCAGCACTATATCCAGATGATCCAGAACTTAACTATCATAATTTACCAGTAGTACATAATGGAGGAGAAGCTCAAGAAGCATTTTTAAGTTTAAAAGACAAAACAAAAGAAGAACAAGAAAAAATAAGGCATGGGCTTTTAGTTTATTGCAAACTTGATACTTATGCAATGGTAAAAATATGGATGAAATTTAATGAAATAGTAGGAGAAGAAAAATGAGTGATAATGTAGTAAAAAGAAAAAACAAAAAAGAGGAAAATGAGCAAGAATATATTTTTATTAATAAAATGTATACAGGAACTTTTACTGAGAACAATATAGGACATGAAATAATAAATTTTTTTAAAACAGATAAAAATGAAAGTTATATATATATAGTGCCTCATGGTTGCATTAGTGAAGAATACAAAAAAACAAATAAAGATGGAGAAACAACTACTAATATTAAATATATTTTATTTACTAGTAAGATTTATGATGGTAATAAGATAAAAATACTAGGTAAAGCAGAAGGATTAAAATTAATTAACAAATATAATGACTCACCAGAAGGAAGAAAAGCAGCCTGTAAAAAACAAGAAAAATTAAACGATATTCAATATTATAATACAACAATAAATAATATAGAATTTATTGTACATGGGGAAAAAAATGAAGATGTATATGTTACATTTAAGGCTGATAAGGTTTTTAAACTAAAAGAAGATAAGCCAATAATTATTTCTATGAATGAAAATAAAAATCAAAAATCTTTTTATAGCGACGATGAAAATGCTACAATAATTAAATGTAATTGGAGAATAGGGCATCAGAACACAAGTTTAAAATTAAATGAAGCCGGAGAATTAAAAGATATAATAGAAAACCCAGATTATTGGGACGATACAGACATTGTTCCAATAAACGAAAAAATTACCAATAAATATAGTAATACTAATCAATTTAATTTTTTAAAACTTATATTAAAAGAAGATGATGAGACAATATTTACAAATATGTTTTACTATTATTTAAAAAATAATGATAAAATGCTTAAACAATTCATTGAATTTCTTAACGAGAAAAACAATTTAATGATAGATTCAAATATGGAAATGAAGATAGAAAGAGAAAAACCAACACGAAATTCAAATACAGATGCAGATGAACGCAATAAACAAATAGATGAATGTGAAAGTCTAAGCCATAAAGAAAAAGAAGATTTAAAATCCCAAAAAACAAAATATATAGATTTGTGGATTGATAGTGAAAAAGATATAATAATAATCGAAAATAAAATTCATTCTGGATTAAATGGTATAGATAAAGAAAAAGAATTATCACAATTGGATACATATTATCAATATGCAATACTTAATCAAAATAATAGGAATATATACGCATTTATATTTGTTCCAAATTATAATGAGGAAAAAATAAAAAAAGAAAAAGAAAAAATAAATAAAACTAATTCGAAAAATTATGGTGGAAAATATAAAATAATAACATATGGAGAATTGTATGAATTTTTTAAAAGTTTTAAAAAAGAAACTAAATATATAGAAGACAAATATTATGATGATTTTTTAAATGCTATATCTAAACATAAGTATATGCCAAGCGAAGAAATGGAAAGAAGATTTGTATTAGCTATACAAAATGCAAAAACAGAGTAAGAAAGGTAGAAAATATGGAATTATACGAAAAAAATGGAAATATATTATACATATTAAACATTTTAAAAAAATATAGTGATTGTGATCACATGTTATCAGCAACTGAAATACAAAGAAAAGTCAAAGAAATATATAATGTTGAAATAGATCCAAGAACAATAAGAAGGAATATAAACTTATTAAAATATAAATTAGATTATGACATAAGTACGCGAGATGAAAATGGAAAAGGATATTATATAAATCGAGACCCAGAAACAGATTTTGAACCAGGAGAAATACGAGCAATTATAGATAATTTTAGCTATGCAAGTTACATAGTTCCAAGTATAGCAAAAGAAATAATAAGAAAATGTAAAAAAATGCAAACAGTATATGAAAATGACAAATTAAAAGATTATCAAGTATATTCTGTTAATAACAAAACAGAAAATGCAGAAGTATTAAAAAATATTGAAGATATTTCAGATAGCATATATCATAATAAAAAAATTAAATTTGAATATTGGAAATATGCAATAACTAATAAATTAGAAAAGAAAATTGTAAGTACACCAATAGTTTCTCCTTATGCTATCATATATAATAAACAAGAATTCTATTTAATTGCAATAAAAGAAGAACAACAGAAATTTTATAATTATAGGCTAGATAGAATAAGAAATATACAAATTTTAAACGAAAAAATCAAAATTAAAAAAAGCAAAAGCGAAATTAAAGAGTTTGCAGAATCTTCAACAGAAATGTTTGGAGGAAAAAAAGTAGAAATAGAAGCAATATGCCATATATGGCTTTTAGATACAATATTTGAAACTTTTGGAAAGAATGTTACAATAGAAAAAATACCAAAAGATAACGAACATTTTAAATTAATTGTAGATACAAGTGATATGGGATTTAAAATGTGGGCAATGAGAAATATAGATTTAGTTGAAGTAATAAGACCAACGCATTTACGAGAAGAAATGCGAGAAATTGCAAAAAAGGCTTATGAGAGATATAGCAAATCATGAATATACATTATGTGACCAGTAATATTGAAAAATACTTTTTAATTAGTATAATTAAAATATATTAATTAAGAAGTATTTTTTTAGCTTGAAAAACATTACACTTTGGTAGTTCTTTTAGCAAATTTGTACTTTAGGAAAGGAATGATATAAAAATGAAAAATGTTAAAATTTTAATTGTAGAACCAGATAAAAAACCATATATAAAGACAATTAATAACATAAACTATGATTTATATGGCCTAGTATATTATCCATATAAAAAAATGAAATTATCAGAAAATTTATATCTAATTTATAGTAAGGATGCAACTCTAAAAAAGGAACTTAAAAGAAATCGAACAATAAATAATGTAGAAATATATTCAACTTTCATTATATTAGGACATGATAAAAATGAAATTAGCTCATTAACGGTTGAACAAATTGAAAAGATAAATAATATATTGTGAAAAAAATATATAAAGAGGTAAAAGAAAAATGAAAACAGGATTTAAAGATTTAGACAATATTATAAAATTAAGAAGTCCACAATTAATATTATGTGTAAGTGCTGATTATGTCATTGAAGATTTTTTGCTAAATATTGTAAAGAATATTTCTATAATTCAAAAAAAGTCAGTTTTATATATTGATAATAATTTAATAAGAGATTGTACTGAAAACATAAAAAAAGAAAGAGAAATTATATTTGAAAACAAAAAATATGCAATGGAAATATTACCAATGTTGATAGAAGTTTCTGATAATACTCTTGATGATATTGTATCAAGTATGACTATGTTAAATAGAACAAAATTGTTGGATAATCGAATCGTTGAAAGCATTTTGACTCAAGAAGAAATAATTAAATTAAGCAAAGATAACAAAGTAGATTTAATAGAAATAGATGATGGAAAAAAATTTATTAAACCAGTGGAATTGTTTAACGAAGAAGAAAAAGGCAAGCTTAAAGAAGCGGATTTTAGAATAAAATCTTCGCCATTATTTTTAGAACATAAGGAAGGATTAGTTTTAGAAGATTTAAAAGAATTATGTTACAAATACAAAAAAGAGAATGATATCAAATGCATATTTGTAAATAACATAGATATAATTAACGATTATAATCAACAAGAAATATTAAAAGAATTACATGATTTATCTAAAATACTAGATATTAACCTGTTTATTGGAAAATCAATATTGAATGTAGATGAAATATCTTTGGAAGATATCATAAAAAATTTAGAAGTACAAGTAAAATATACAGACACTATTTTATATTTAAAAGACGGTGGAGAATATGATAAAGATATATTACACATTTGGATTATAAAAAACATTTTTAATAATTTAGGTAAGGTTAGTTTGCTACATTTAAAAGACTATAACAAATGTATTTCACTAAAAAGAAAATTTTATTAAAAAAGGAGAAGTATATGAATAATATATATTTTTTACAAATAATGTGTGATTTCGATAAAGAAATTCATTATGAAAATGTATATTCAAAAAAAGATATAGCATTCCAAGAAGGAATTAAAAAGTTGGAAGAGTTATTTAGAGATGAATATAAATCAATGTTTGGAAAAGATGAAGAAAAGAACATTCTTGAATTAGATCGAGAAGAATTATTTAATTTACAAGCAATTTATGATTTTACAATAACAGAATATAATCCAGAATATGTTGATAGCCTAAATAATATTAATAATTTACCTATAATACAGGATTTGGATATTTATGATTTATATTTAGCTGATTTAAAACCAGCAAAAATAATACATAGTTTTGATTATAATGGTAAGCAAATTTACATATCTGCAGTATATATATTTAATTATAATGGAAAAAGAAGAGAAAAAGAAATGATGATGTATTATGAGGATTATATAAATTCCAAAGCAGGAACAAAATTCGAAGTAGGAGATATTGTAAAAATCAAGAGTAAGACCAGAAGATATAATGATTATCATTACATAGACAAATTACATGTCATTACAGATGTACCTCATAAAAAATCAAAACAGAAATTTTTTAATAATACCTATAGAGTTATAGTAAATCATAATAGTTATGATGAAGGATGTCATATTGATGTATTTAATGAAAACGATCTTGAACTTTATACTGGAGAATTACCATATGACTCTCCTTTGGTATTTTTAAGTAAATATTTTAAGAGGAAAATAAAATTAAAAAATATAAGTTGGTTAGATATTGAATGTGGAAAGATCACATTAAATGAAAATAGAAGTTTTAGGGATATTCCTGAAATAATGAATCAATTAAGAAATAAAGAAGGAGAAAAAGAAAATGAAAACTGGATTTAAGAATTTAGATGAGATAATTGAAATGAAAAAAGGTGAATTAATAGTAATAGCTTCAAGACCAGCCATGGGCAAAACAACATTAGTCCTAAATATATCAAATTATATTGCATTACAAGAAAAGAAAGGAGTTTTGTTTTTTAGTCTAGAAAACAGCAAGGAAAATATTGAAGAAAAGTTAATCATAAGTAATTCAATGGTGGAAAAAGAAAAATTTGAAGCATATAACAAATATAAAAATAAAGGATTAGAAAAAAATAATCTTTTGGATGATGATAGGGATAGAATTGAATATGGAATAAATTTATTAAAAAATGCTCCGATTTATATAGAAAGCAATGCACCATTCTCAATAAATGATATTTGCTTAAAGTCAAGACAATTAAAGGAAAAAAAAGACATTGAAGTGATTATAATTGATTATCTTCAGTTAATACAATTTGATAAGAAAAAACTACTAAGTAGAGATGATGAAATAACGGAAATTTTAAGAAAATTGAAAGTTTTAGCAAAAGAATTAGATGTTCCAGTTATTGTAACAAGTCAATTATCAAGAAATTGTGAAAATAGAGATGACAAAAGACCTATGATTGCAGACTTTACCAATTCTAAATATGGAATTAATACATATTCTGATAAAATTTTATTTATATATAGAGATTCTTATTACAATGAAGAAAATAAAAGTAATACTACAGAAATAATTGTAGCAAAAAATAATGGTGGGGAAATTAGTAATATCAAAATAGCTTGGCTACCTGAATATTACAAGTTTGGAAATGTACTTGTTTTAGAGGATAAAAAAGGAGAAAATATGATAAATGATAAAAAAGAAGAATTAAAGGATGATTATAGCCTTATAAATTCAAATGCTATTGCAAATTATTGTAGGAGTATTGAATATAAGTTCAATACAGAGGAATTAGCAGTATTAGTATTTAGAAATAAAAAAATCAGTATTAAAGAAAAAATAGCTAAATATGACGATTTAATAAAGAATTATTCAGACATGGAAGTTATAGAACGAATCAATTGTAAACATTATGATAGTGTTAAAACATTGATAAAAAATGAGATTCAAAGATTAAAAAAACTAGAAAAAAGATTGATGCTAAATGAAGAAAATAGTATATGTGCCTGGGCAGAATATAATAAATCTACCAAGAGAAAAGCATATAATCTAGACAAAACTTTTAAGACATTTGATGAAGCATTGAAAGATATTCAATTATATATAAAAGAATTCAATGATACAATATCATTTACGATAACGAAAAAATATTTTGACAAAAGAAAAAATATTCATGCGGAATATATAATAAAAAATCAGAAGATAATACTAAATAATTTAGTTGAAGAAGAAAATGAGTTTTTAGATATTGATCAAATTTTTTTAAACATTCCGACACCATTCAAAAGAGGAGATATTTTAATAGCTAATAATGCAGCAGTAAATTCAGTAGGAGAGGAAAAGATATTTGTTTTAGATTATTTATGCACTTGGAGGAATGGTTTGAATGAATATTTAGCAAAAGGAAATTGTGATTCTTCTGATATGATTGGATATGGTTATTATTTTGTGAATGAGAATACTACAGAATTTGTAATAGATCATCAATGGGATTATGATTCATTTGAATATTATAATATGGAATTAACAGGTAAATATAGAATTTTAAAAGCTATTAGTAGTTTTATAAAGGGAGAAATAAGTTTAGAATTATTTATTCATAGCTATGATATGTTTAAAGCAGAATTTAAAAGAAATATGCCAGAATTTTATACTGATGAAGTCTTAAAACTTGCAGGAATGACAGACAAAGATATTTTTAGAATAAATCATAGTAAAAAATAAATAAATAGACAATATATATGATTATACATATTTTTATGCTCAGCATTTTAGTGGATAATGACTACATTAGAATTAAAGATTTTATTATGGAAGGAAGAAAATATAATGGTTAATGGTTACGAATTAGATACAACTGATGAAAAAATAATAAATGAATTAGATAATTTATGTGGAGTGGCACAAAATAAAGAGATATTAAGAGATATAATACTCTATATAAAATTAAAGCAAAATAACAAACTGAATTTTGGTAATTATAATATAATTGTAAGAAATAATTCGACTTATAACCTATTAAATGATTTATTAAAAGTTTGTTCAAAAGTCTTTATAAAATATAATATTATCCAAAATAATAAAATATGTTATCTAGATAAAACGATCAAAAAAAGAGATGATGATCCATTTGATAAAATTAAAGAGATAAAAGATTCTATAATTGTTATTAACGAAAATAAATTAAGGATAGATTATAGTGATGAATTTGATAATTTAAAAAAAGTTACAGAACAATATAAAGATAGAATATTTGTTTTTGAAGATACTAATTTTCGTGAAGGAGAAGCAGATGGAGAACTTGGTGAGTTAGCTACCTTTAGGATGACAATAGATAAAATTTCTTTAGAAGATAAAATTATGTACTGCAAAAAAATATTTAATAAATATGATTTAAAATTTAAACAACAAGATTTATTAGATTTTGTAGATGTGCCTTTTTGGAATTTAAAAAACATGATGATAAAATTATTAATAGATTGCAAAAGTAAAAATTTGAATCTTATAAATAAGCAAATGTTACAACAAAACAAAGAATTCTATATAAATGGTACAACTGATAAGAAAAAGGAGCAAATTATTGAAAATAATAAAAATAAAAAAGCAAAAGATTTATTAAATGATCTAATAGGTTTGGAAGAAACCAAAAATCAAATTATTAAGATTTTGAATTATGTTAAAATAAATAAAGAAAGGGGACAAATGCCGTCATTACATATGTGTTTTACGGGAAATCCTGGTACAGGTAAAACAAGTATAGCAAGAGTAATAGGAAAGATATTTGAAGAAGAACATATTTTAAATAGTAATGGAAATTTTATAGAAATTCATGGAAGAGATTTAGTTGACAAATATGTTGGTTGGACTGCACAAAAAGTACATAGAATAGTAGAAAAGGCGATAGGAGGAGTATTATTTATTGATGAAGCTTATAGCTTAGTGTCTGACAGAAGGGGAAGCTTTGAAGATGAAGCAATTGCGACATTAATAAAGGAAATGGAAGATCACAGAAATGAAATTTGTATCATTCTAGCTGGTTATACTCAAGAAATGAAAAATTTAATTAAATTAAATCCTGGATTTGAAAGTAGAATACAATTTATAATTAATTTTCCAGATTATGATGAAGGTGAATTGATGGAAATATTTGAAAAACTATGCAAAGATGAAAAATTTAAATTATCAAATTCATATATTGAAATATTAAAAAACAATTTTATAGAGGCAAGAAAAAAAGAAAATTTTGGTAATGGTCGATATGTTAGAAATTTATTTGAAAAAGTTAAATTTGAACAGGCAAATAGAATAGTACAAACTAATAGTAAGTATATAAATTATATAAATAAATGTGATATAGAAAATGCGATAAAATCAATACATTATGAGGAAAAAGAAACTAGAAAAATTGGATTTTGTATATAATTTTAAATGGAATTTTGTATATTTACAACTCAAAAAATAATTAAACAAAAATGCTAGTAAAAATAGTACACACAAAAAACAGTACAAAAAAAAGACTATATTGAAACTAGAAAAATAAGTAGTATAATATATATAATAAAACAATTATAAGAGATGCAGGAGAGTTAAAAATACTCTTTGCACCTCTTTTTTGTTTTGGGTTTTGTATTTACTTATGGTGTATTGTAAAATTTATTACAGAAAGAGGGTAGTTAGAATGATTTTTGGAAAGTATGGAACGATGATTTTAGAGAATATGGAAAAAAATTATCCGTATAGAAAAAAAGAGTTAGAACTTAAAGGGGAATTAGATATTAAGATATTACAAAGAGAAAAGTATATATTAGAGCTAAAAAAAAAGTTGAAGAAAAAATAAAGAAGGAACATCAAGTACCTAACACACACGAAATATCTATACTTGCTAAATATCAACAAATGATTGATGGTTTAGTTGATGAAGTTCTAATGAAAGAAATTTTACAAAAAATATAGAAATTGAGTTAGTCATTACACTAGCTCTTTTTTTATGGGAAGGAGCTTATATGCTAAATGTTTGGATTGGAAACTTAGGAAAATACAACGAAGGCGAACTTGTTGGAGAATGGCTTGAATTACCTGTTTCTAAAAAAGAGTTAGATACTTTTTTACGAGAAAAAGTTGGACTCCAGTTGACACAAGAAGAAGTTGAAATGTCACTTGCTGAGAATGGTGTATGTTATGAAGAATATATGATAAACGACTATGAAACTGATTTACCAATACAAATATCAGAATATGAAAATCTTGATAATTTGAATCTATTAGCAACAATAGCCGAAAATGTTAATGATATGGATGCAATAAATGCTTATGTTGATAGTCAGGGGGAAATGACAATAGAAGAATTGGCAAATTTAATGGAACAAGAAGATAATATTGCTTATTATAGATTTTCTAATGATAATTTATTTATGTCCTCTGAAGAAAAAATGGGGTATGAAATGGCTGAGATAACAGGTTTATTAGCTACATTACAAAAAATGCAAATAGAGGATTTTTTTGATTTTGAAGGATATGGTAGAAGTTGGGAAAATGGAGATATAACAATT
>CALVBA010000032.1 GCA_944325695.1 uncultured Anaeroplasmataceae bacterium | reverse complement strand
AATTTAAAACACCCAATGAAGTCATGCTTGGTTTATAACTTACATTAGGTGTTGCACTTAATTTGACAAATCATCTAAATAAAAAAAGATAATCTTCATTAGATTATCTTTTAATATTAGTTATTTTTTTTCAACAAGGATTTTTTTAAGACGTGCAAAGCGTGGTAAACCATCTTCAAGTGGAGCTTTTAAATCACCTTGAATTAATGGTAAAGCATAATCAATAAAATCTTGAGTTAATCCTTCACCGTTTGGTTTAATCCATTCGCGTGGTACTTGTTTTTCGGTATTAGCTACTAAATGTAAATCAATTAAATCATAGTGACAGATATATTTACCGTCAACATATTCTCTTCTGAATCCGACCATTTTATCTGTAATACCATTGCATGCTGCTTTAACTGCTTCTTTTCCAGCATTAAAAGCTTCTTCAATATCAGTAGCACTTGCTAAGTGTTGAGCACATCTTTGAAGTAAGCTAAATTCAATGGCGCGAACTTTAACTTTAGGTAATTCATCTTTAATTAAATCAGCTAAAATTGCTGCAGTTCCCCCTAATTGAGAATGTCCAAAAGAGTCTTTTTCTAAACTAGCGAATAATTCAGGAATATATAAACCATCTTTATTTTTAATCCCCTCAGAAACACACACGATACATTTATTTTTTTCAGCAACAATCTTTTTAACTTTTTCTTTAAATTGTTCAACGTCAAATTCAACTTCAGGTAAATAAATTAAATCAGGACCACATCCTTTTAATTTGGCTAATTCGGCTGATGCAGTAAGCCATCCAGCATTACGTCCCATAACTTCAACAATTGTTACCATTTTATTATTATATACCGTAGCATCTTGGTATAATTCCATCAAAGTTGTCGCAACATACTTACAGGCGCTTCCATATCCAGGGCAGTGATCTGTTGCGAATAAATCATTATCGATTGTTTTTGGTACACCAATACAATAACATTCATAACCAGATTCTTTAAAGAATTTTGATACTTTGTTACAAGTATCCATTGAATCGTTTCCACCATTGTAGAAGAAATAACGGATATTATATTTCTTAAAGACTTCTAATAAACGTTCATAATCAGTTGGGTCTTGATCTAATGGTTTAAGTTTATATCTTACAGATCCAATTGAAGAAGATGGCGTTGTTTTAAGTAATTCTAACTCGTTTAAATCTTCTTGTTTAATGTCATAAAACTCTTCATTTAAAATCCCTTTAATTCCATGTGCAGCAGCATATACTTCAGTAATGTTTTCTTGTTTTAATGCTTCAATAAAAACACCAGCTGCACTAGCGTTAATAACACTTGTTGGACCGCCTGACTGTCCTAAAATACAGGCACCTTTTAAATTATTCATTAGCGATAACCTCTTTCGTAATAAAATAGAAAATTGATGTATAATCACTTAAATTTTAACATTTTTATAAAGATTGTCAAGGGTCATTCCAAGTCTTTGTTGGAGTTGAAAATGCTTAATAATGCTAAAAAAATACTTGTATAATTGTCTATTTGTGATATAATTTATGGCGGGATGTGTTAAAAATGAGAATTGGTGTTTTAACATCTGGAGGAGATGCTCCAGGGATGAATGCAGCTATTCGTGCTGTTGTTAGAGCTGCACTTGATTCAAATCATGAAATTTTTGGAATTGAAGAAGGGTATAAAGGTTTGGTTGAAGGAAAGATTATTCCATTTAACCGTAGCATGGTTAGTACAATTCTTAATTCTGGAGGAACCATCTTAAGAACGGCTCGATTACCAGAGTTTACAAAATACGAGGTACGTAAAGTCGCTTATGAAAATTTAAAAAAGTATAACATACAAGCACTTATCACTATTGGTGGAGATGGAACATTTCGCGGTGCGAAAGCTTTATCCGAGTTAGGTGTAAAGTGCATTGGAATACCTGGGACAATTGATAATGATATTGCTTCAAGTGATTATACGATTGGTTTTTCAACCGCTTTAAATACGGCTTGTGAAGCTATCGATAAATTACGGGATACATCAAGTAGCCATCAACGCTGCAGTGTAATTGAAGTAATGGGAAGAAATTGCCCTGATTTAGCCTTATATTCCGGAATTTGTTGCGGTGCAGAATATATCATTACAAAAGACACGAAAACTTCGAAAGAAGAACTTTTAGAATCATTGAAGGCTAATCGCCTGCAAGGACGGCGACATGCTATTGTTGTAGTTTCAGAAAACTTGTACGATGTTCACAAGTTAGCTAAAGAAATTGAACAATTTAGTGGTTATGAATGCCGAGCTACTGTCTTAGGATATGTGCAGCGTGGTGGATGTCCGACACCTGAAGATCGCTTATTAGCGTGTCGTTTAGGGGCATATGCAATTGATTTGTTAAATCAAGATGTTGCGAATGTTTGTGTAGGAATTAAAAATAATAAGTTAATTCACACTGAATTTGCTTTAGCCCTTGATAAGGTTCGTAAGGAATCTAAGGAACTTATGGGACTAGTAAATAAACTAGCATAAATTTTAAAATTTAAATGTAAGGAGAAAATTATGAAAAAAACAAAAATCGTTTGTACTATTGGACCTGCTTCAGAAAACAAAGAAACAATGAAATCATTAATTGAAGCTGGGATGAATGTTATGCGTATGAACTTCTCTCACGGAGATTTCGTTGAACAAGGATTTCGTATTAAAAATTTAAAAGAATTAAACAAAGAAAACAACTGGCATGTTGGTATGATGTTAGATACAAAAGGACCAGAAATCCGTACTGGTGAATTAGCAGATAACGGATATGGTGGAGTAGAACTTACAAAAGGTGATATTATCCGTTTAACTATGGATTATTCATTCAAAGGAAACAAAGATAAAGTAGCTATTTCATATCCTGGATTATATGATGACATCAATGTTGGTGGACGTATCTTAATTGAAGATGGATTATTAACTTTAACAGTTATTGAAAAAGATGAAACTTGCCGTGAATTAGTTTGTCGTATTGAAAATAATCGTAAATTAAAAAATAAACGTAACTGTAACGTACCAGGTGTAATCTTAAATATGGAATACATCTCACCAAAAGACAAAGGAGATATCGAGTTTGCTTGCGATAATGACTGTGATTTCATCGCTGCTTCATTTGTACGCCGTGCTCAAGATATCAAAGATATTAGAGAAATTTTAAAAGCTAAAGGAAACGATCACATTAAAATCATCTCTAAAATTGAAAACCAAGAAGGTGTTTCAAACATGGATGAAATCATTGAATTATCTGATGGAGTAATGGTTGCTCGTGGAGATTTAGGTGTTGACGTAGATGCTTGGGATTTACCAGCAATCCAAAAAGAAATGATTGCTAAAGCTCAACAAGCTGGAAAAATCGTTATTACAGCTACACAAATGTTAGATTCTATGCAAGCTAATCCAAAACCAACAAGAGCTGAAGTTACTGACTGCCACAACGCTGTATTAGACGGAACTTCTGCAACAATGTTAAGTGGAGAATCAGCACAAGGTGATTATCCATTAGAAGCTGTTACTTATATGGCTAAAATTGATGAAAGAGCTGAAGAATTCATTAACTATGATGAATTAATGGAAAATGCTTTACAAGGTGTTTATGAATGCTCAAACGAAGAAGCTTTAGGATGTGCAATTGCTAAAGTTGCTTATGAATTTGGAACTTCTGCAATCATCGCTGAAGGTGAAGAATTAGCTTGGGCTTTATCACACTATAGACCATGTGCTAATGTTATCGCTTATGTAGGATGCGAAAGATGTGCTAGAAGCTTATCATTAGCTTGGGGTGTAACTGCAATCGTTGGAAGTTATGAAGAAGCTTATAAATTTGCTTGTGAAAAATTAGAATTAACTGAAGGTGACTCAGTTATTAAAGCTACTAAAGACGGATTTACATTCGTTAATGTTAAATAATTAATATATTAAAAAAGATTCCTCTATGATTTTATAGAGGAATTTTTTTAAAAATAAGTAAAAAGGCTTTTCTATGAAATAGATATAGCTTAAAAAAATGTATGAATTTAATTGACATATTAAGGGTTTTTAAAATTCAAAACAATAAATCATTTTTATCTTAAATAGAAATTGTTTGTTAGTTTGTGTATTTATGTTATAATGAGAGCGGTGATTATATTGAAATATTATGCGGTAAAAAATGGTTTTAAAACAGGGATATTTACCTCATGGGAGGAATGCCAAAAACAAGTAAATGGTTATAAAAATGCTTGCTTTAAATCATTTAGTGTGTTAGAGGATGCTAAGATCTATTTAAAAGATGAAGAAAAAGAAGTTGATTTAATAGATGCGGTTGCATATGTTGATGGATCATATGATGTTAAAACAAACCGTTATTCTTTTGGATGTGTATTTTTTTATCAAGGTCAAGAATATCAATATAATAAAGCTTTTGATGATGAAAACTTTGCATTGATGCGCAATGTTTCAGGGGAAATAAAAGGGGCGGCTTTCATTATTCAATTTTGTATTAATCGTGGTATAAAAAAATTACATCTATATTATGATTATGAAGGAATTGAAAAATGGTATACCGGAATTTGGCAAGCAAAGAAAAAAGAAACACAAATGTATCGTGATTTTGCATTAAAAGCCAAAGAAAAAATAGAAGTTGTTTTTCATAAAGTAAAGGGCCATTCGAATAATAAATATAATGACTTAGCCGATCGTTTGGCAAAAGATGCATTAGGTATTAAATAATTTAGCACATAAATAATCATTATGTCGTCTTTTTTGATTTGAATTGATTTCATAACTTTCAAATCCTTTTCCACAAATCACAACCATATCATTAGAAGTAGCAATTTTAAATGCTTCTTTAATAGCTTGTTTTCTAGAATAGATGATTTGATAATTTTGGGAGTACACATCTTTTATCAAATCGTATATAATATGATTTAAATCTTCATTTTTAGCATCTTCACTTGTAAAAATGACATGCGAAGCATATTTTGTTGCATAATGTCCCATTAAAAAACGTTTTGTTCGATCTTTTTCGCCTTGAGCACCTAAAACAAGAATTAATTTTTTAGAATATAAATGTTTTAAATTGAGAAGAAGTTGTAATAAAGAGTTTGGAGTATGCGCGAAATCAATGACAAAACTTTTTTTATTATGATATAAATTAAAGCGTCCTTTGGGAAATTTTAATTCCGGAAGCTTTTTTTTAATATGAGATATATTAACTTTTAAAAGTAAACAGGTAATAATTGCCGGTAAAAGATTATAAATATTATAAGATGTAGTAATCGATGTTGTAAAAGTTTCTATAAAAACATCTTCAAAATATAAATCAAAAGAGGAATAAAAACGATTAAGTCTGATATTTCGAGCTTGATACATTCCAGTTTTAATCCCAAAACTAATTTTAGAACCATCTAATTCATCAAAAAGTCGTTTTCCATAGTAATCATCAGTATTGATTAACTTGGCATGTTTTGTTTTATTTTGTTTAAAGAAACTTTTTTTAGTTTGATAATAATTTTCCATATTTTTATGTGTATTAAGGTGTTCATGTGTTAAATTGGTAAAGATAAGAAAATCGTATTCCAAATAAAGAATCCGTTTATCTAAAATTCCTTCACTAGAAACCTCAGTAATATAGACGTTTTTGTTTGTATGATATAAATTAATTAAATCATAAAATTGAACAATATCAATAGTAGTATTTTTAGTTTTAAAATGTTTATCAGTCGTATAAATGCCATTTGTTCCAATTGAAATAGGATTATAATTTTCTATAAGTAATTGATTTAAGATGTTAGTGGTAGTTGTTTTACCATCAGTTCCTGTAATACCAATTAAAATGACATTCTTTAAAAAAAAATGACTAATTTTTGATAATAAAAAAGCTAATGTCTCTTTAATATCAGCTATTATATGCACTTCAAAATCAATTTTTAAAGGTCGTGGAGAAAAAACTGCCACACAACCATTTTTTATAGCTTCTAAAGTGTGATCTAAGTTACCGTTAAAGGTGAAAAAAAGATCACCTTTTTTTATTTTTTGACTATTTAATGAAACACCATAAAAACATGTTTTTGAATTTAATTTAGGAAAAAAATCATTAATCTGCATATTATCACCTATAATTATTATGTTAAAAATAGGTAAAACTTATACATCAAAATAAAAATAATTAACAATTAATTAATATCTTTTTGTCGTAAATAATTATCAAAAAATGTTAATATGCTAAGTTTCTTTTAAAACAAGTGATATAATATCAGTAAAGAGAATGGAGGAATAAATAATGTTAGAATACAAATATGATACTCAACTATTAATTGAAGGACATGATTTAGACGAAAGTAAGATTATTGAATACTTTCAAAATAATTTTAAAGGTGATTGCTTATTAGCAGTTGGAGATGAAGAATTAATTAAAATCCACTATCACACAAATGAACCTTGGAAAGTATTAGAGTATTGTGCTTCTTTAGGGGAAATTTATGATATCGTTATTGAAGATATGGAAAGACAATCTCGGGGATTAAAAGGATAAATAAAGAAGCGATTAATATTATTACATTAATCGCTTTTATTACATTTACAAGATCTATATAATTGTTTATTAACGATAAAAATGCTATAATAATTAAGATTAATAAAAAAATATGAAAGGTGGTAATACGATGTTTAAATTAAAATCAAACTATCAACCTTATGGAGATCAACCACAAGCTATTACTAAGCTAGTTGATAATATCAATAATAATGTAAAAGAACAAGTTTTACTAGGGGCAACGGGTACTGGAAAAACTTTTACTATTGCGAATGTAATCAGTAAAGTTAATAAAAAAACACTTGTCTTAGCTCATAATAAAACTTTAGCAGGACAGTTATATAGTGAATTAAAACAATTTTTTCCAGAAAATCATGTTGAATATTTCATTTCTTACTATGACTATTATCAACCAGAAGCTTATGTTGTTTCAAGTGATACGTATATTGAAAAAGATTCGTCAATTAACGATGAGATTGATGAAATGCGCCATAGTGCTACACATTCATTAATGAGTTATGATGATGTAATCGTTGTTGCATCGGTGTCATGTATTTATGGTATTGGGGACCCTGATGATTATAAAAATGGATTACTTTTTTTACGTGTTGGGGATGAATACGATCGAAGAAAATTATTCTTAAAACTAATTGAAATGGTTTATGAGAGAAATGATATTGATTTTCAACGTGGATCATTTCGTGTTCGCGGAGATGTCTTAGAAATCATTCCTGTTTATGAAAATTCAAGTGGAATAAGAATTGAATTCTTTGGTGATGAGATTGAAAGAATTCGACGTTTTGAAGTAGTTAGCGGTAAAATTTTAGAAGACGTTAAATTCATTACTATCTTTCCAGCTACACACTTTATGACGAATAAAGAAAAATTAACTGAAGCACTTCGTCGTATTAAAGAAGAATTAGATGAAACAGTAAAAAAATTTAAAAGTGAAAACAAACTAATTGAAGCACAAAGAATCGAACAAAGAACTAATTATGATTTAGAAATGTTAGAAGAAATGGGAACTTGTAGTGGAGTTGAAAATTATTCACGTCATTTAGCATTGCGTAATGAAGGTGAGACTCCAGCAACATTAATTGACTTTTTTGGTGATGATTTTTTATTAGTAGTAGATGAGTCGCATGTTACATTACCTCAGGTTCGAGGAATGTATAATGGGGACCGTAGTCGTAAAATGAATCTAGTTGAATATGGTTTTCGCTTACCAAGTGCACTGGATAATCGTCCATTAAAATTTGAAGAATTTGAAAATAAAATAAAACAAGCAATTTATGTTTCAGCAACTCCAGGTGATTACGAATTAGCCAAACATTTACCAATTATTGAACAGATTATTCGTCCGACAGGATTGTTAGATCCAAATATCGAAATTCGTCCAACAATGGGTCAAATAGACGATTTATATAGTGAGATAATGAAATGTGTAAGTAAGGGTGAACGTGTTTTAATCACTACTTTAACAATTAAGATGAGCGTCGATTTAACTAAATATTTAGAAGATTTAGGAGTTAAAGTTACATATCTACATTCAGAAATTAAATCATTAGAACGAATTGAAATCATTCGTGATTTAAGGGTTGGAAAAGTTGATGTATTAGTGGGAATTAATCTATTAAGAGAAGGATTAGATATTCCAGAAGTATCTTTAGTTTGTATTTTGGATGCTGATAAACAAGGATTCTTACGTGCTGAACGAAGTTTAATCCAAACAATTGGTCGTGCAGCAAGAAATAGTAATGGTCGCGTTATTATGTATGCGGATACGATTAGTGATGCAATGCAAAAAGCAATCGATGAGACAAAGCGTCGTCGTACGATTCAAGAAGAGTATAATAGAATACATAATATCACACCACAAACGATTATCAAAGCTATTCCTGAAGCTATTTCAATCAAACAAGATGCTAAAAATAGTAAATCTAAGCGTGCTAAAGTAACAAATGTTAAAGAAACAATCGCTAAATTAGAAGCTGAAATGCGTGATGCTGCTAAACATTTAGATTTTGAACGTGCTGCTGAATTACGCGATATAATTTTAGAATTAAAAGCAAATTAAAGGTGGAAGATTAGATGTATTCACTAAAAGAATTATATAAAATTGGCAATGGCCCTTCATCAAGTCATACGATGGGACCAAAAAAAGCCACTCTGGAAGTATTACAAAATTATCCATATGCGACATATATTAAAGTTGTTTTGTATGGTTCTTTAGCTTTAACGGGAAAAGGACATTTAACGGATGAGATAATCAGTAAGACACTTAATACGATACCCCACGATATTATCTTTGATTTTTCAACACCAACTAATCATCCTAACACTATGCAATTTATTGTTTATCAGAACGATAAAATAGTTTGTGATGTTTTTTATGAATCAATAGGTGGAGGAACGGTTGTTTTACAAGGACAAAAAAAAGAAGATACTGTTATTTATCCTCATCATAACTTAGAAGAAATCAAACATTTTTGTTGCAATAATCATTTAAGTTTTGATGAATATATTGATTTATTTGAAAAAGATATTGATCTTTACTTGGATAATATTTTATGCGTGATGGAAAATTCTGTTTTAAATGGAATTGCTAAAGAGGGTTATTTACCGGGAACTTTAAAAACACAGCGAAAAGCCAAAAATTTATTTCATAAAGCGCAACAAGAGACCAATCCTTCGTTAAAAGAAAAAGCCTACTTGATCGCATATGCCTTTGCAGCGGCAGAAGAAAATGCTTCAGGAGGCGAAATTGTCACTGCTCCTACATGTGGTGCTAGTGGAATTTTACCAGCTTTGGTATATTATTACCATCATAGTTTAAATTATCAGAAAGAAGAAATCATTAAGGCTTTAAAAGTGGCAGGGCTATTTGGTAACGTCGTTAAAAAAAACGCTAGCATTAGTGGAGCAGAATGTGGATGTCAGGCTGAAATTGGGACTGCATGTTCAATGGGTGCTAGTTTTGTATCAAGTCTATTAAATGGAACATTAAAAGAAATTGAGACAAGTGCAGAAATAGCTTTAGAACATCATTTAGGTTTAACATGCGATCCTATCTTAGGATATGTGCAAATTCCTTGTATTGAACGCAATGCTGTAGCTACTTTAAGAAGTATCGATAGTAGCCATTTAGCTTTACTACTAAGAGATTTTAATAGTAAAATTTCATTTGATGTCGTTGTGGCAACGATGAAAGAAACAGGATGTGATCTACATACACATTACCGAGAAACCAGTTTAGGTGGCTTAGCTAAAAAATATAAAATTTAAGGGAGTAAATTATGTATTATTCAAAATTAGATTTAATTCAAACAGAAATAGCAATAAAAAAAATAAAAGATCATTTTGAGCGTCGGTTAAGTGAAGTATTAAATTTAACACGGGTTTCAGCCCCTTTATTTCTAGATGCTGATTCTGGGTTAAATGATAATTTAAGTGGAAGTGAAGAACCGGTTTCATTTAATGTTTTTAATACAAAATTAGAAATTGTTCATTCTTTAGCAAAATGGAAAAGAAACGCTTTGGGACGTTATCATTTTGGAATGAACACTGGATTATATACCGATATGAATGCGATTCGAAAAGATGAACGCTTAGATAATATTCATTCCCTTTACGTTGATCAATGGGATTGGGAAAAAATTATCGATAAAAATGCTAGAACAATGGAAACACTACAAAATACAGTTAAACAAATCTATGGTGTATTGCGTGAAACAGAATTGTTTATTAAAAACGAATATCCTAACTTAACACACCGTCTACCAGAAGAAATATATTTTATCACAACGAAAGAATTAGAAGAAAAATATCCTCATTTGACTCCAAAAGAACGTGAAAATGCTATTACGAAAGAATATAAAGCCGTTTTCTTAATGCAAATTGGTGATATTTTACCATCAGGAATTAAACATGACGATCGTAGTAGTGATTATGATGACTGGAAATTAAATGGCGATATCTTAGTTTATAATACTGTTTTAGATCAAGCTTTTGAATTATCAAGTATGGGAATTCGTGTAGATGAAAAAGCATTAGTTGAACAATGTCAAAAAGCCAATAATTTAGATCGTTTAAAATTGCCATTTCATCAAGCAATATTAAATAAAGAGTTACCATATACAATTGGTGGTGGAATTGGTCAATCTAGAATGTGTATGTTTATGCTAGATAAAAAACATATCGGTGAAGTTCAAGCAAGTTATTGGCCAGAATCTGAAATTGAAAAATGTAAGAAAGAAAACATTAACCTACTTTAATGAGATTTCAATATTGCCCATTATGTGGGAGTAAACTAATAGTTAAAAATTTACATGATGATGAAAATGTAAAATATTGCAATACATGTAATAAACCATATTTTGATTCTTTTAATACGTGTGTTATTGTTTTAGCCTTAAATGAAGATAATGAAGTTTGTGTTATTAAACAATCATATGGTGATACCCAAAAAAATGTGCTGATTGCTGGATTTATTAATATTTTTGAAAGAGCTGAAGATGCCTGTATTCGTGAGGTTCAAGAAGAAATTGCACATGAAGTATTAGAAGTGGAATATATTAATTCTTATCCTCAAATAACCAAAGATAATTTAATGCTTGGATATCTATGTCGAGTTAAAAAAAGCAAATTTAAACTTTCAAAAGAACTTTTAGAAGCTCGATATGTCAAATTAGATGAAGCATTAACTATTTTAGATAATGCTAAAATAGCTAAAGAATTGGTAAAAGATTATCTATTAAAAAAGAAATTAATAGTTCGTCAATATCAAGAAAAAGACTTATTGCAAATCGTTAATTTATTTAAAAACACAGTTTCTAATGTTAATTTATCTGATTATTCAGAACCACAGATAAAAGCTTGGATTAATAATGTTAATTTTGATCAATGGGGTAAGACTTTAAAAGAAAATTATACTCTAGTAGCTTTATTAGATGATGTTATTGTTGGGTTTGTCGATATGAATAAAGATGGATATTTAGATCATTTATATGTACATAAAGATTTTCAACGTCAAAGGATTGCTACAATTTTATGTAATCAATTAGAAACAGATTATCCAATGAAAAAGATAACGACTAACGCTTCGATTACAGCTAAACCTTTTTTTGAAAAAAGAGGGTTTAAATCCCTAAAAAAGCAAGAAGTTATTCGTAATAATATTACATTAATTAATTATGTCATGGAAGCAAACCGCTAATGGTTTGCTTTTTTTATAGATGATTTGTCAAATTAAGTGCAACACCTAATGTAAGTTATAAACCAAGCATGACTTCATTAGGTGT
>CALVBA010000031.1 GCA_944325695.1 uncultured Anaeroplasmataceae bacterium | reverse complement strand
ACATCGGTATCCCATTCAATTTTAATATACTTATTAATCAAAATATGCAATAACACTTTACCAAAATCTGATTTCAAACGTGGAAGAATAACTTCCGTTTCAGGATCTCCAAAACGAGCATTAAATTCAATTACTTTAATTCCATCTTTTGTTTTCATTAATCCACCATATAAAACACCTGTAAACGGATTTCCTTCATTCATTAACGCATCTACAGTCATTTGCATAATCTTGTGAGCTTCCTGCAAATCTTCATCATTAATAAAACTAACTGGACTATAAGCGCCCATTCCACCCGTATTAGGACCTAAATCATTATCGAAAGCACGTTTATGGTCTTGAGCAATTGGCATCGGATAAAGTTTAGTTTCATTTACAAAACACATATAAGAAAATTCTACTCCATCAAGGAACTCTTCAATTACAACTTGTCCTTGTCCAAATTTATTATCTAATAACATATCTTGCAAATACTTCTCTGCTTCTTGTAAATTATTAGGAATTACTACACCTTTTCCTGCAGCTAAACCATCATATTTAATAACTAGTGGAAAAGAATGCTTTTTCACATAATTTAAAGCCTCTTCATAATTATTAAATGTCTCATAACAAGCAGTTGGAATATGATATTTTTTCATTAAATCTTTTGCATATTTCTTAGAAGACTCGATTTTAGCCGCTTGTTTAGTTGGGCCAAAAATAACTAAATTCTTGGCTCTAAAAGCATCCACAATTCCATTTGAAAGACACGCTTCCGGTCCAACAACTGTTAAATCGATTTCATTTTTAATCGCAAAATCAACTAAACGTTCATTATCCATTTCATCAATATCTACAATAGTAGCAATATCGCGCATCCCATCATTACCCTTAGCAACGTAAATCCTTGATACACTTTCTGCCTTATCTAAAGCATAGCAAATCGCATGTTCTCTTCCACCATGACCGATAACTAATACATTCATATTTTTCTCCTTAATGTTTAAAATGACGCATATTGGTAAATACCATTGCAATTCCTAATTCATCGCACGCCTTAATCGAATCCTCATCACGAATTGAACCACCTGGTTGAATAATCGCTGTAACACCATATTCATGTGCAAGTTTAACAGTATCATCAAATGGGAAAAAAGCATCACTAGCTAAAACACATCCTACATTTCCATATGATTTAGCCCATTCTAATGCTATTTTCGCTGAACCAACGCGATTCATTTGTCCCGCTCCAATTCCTACAACACAATTATCTTTCGCAACTGTAATAGCATTAGACTTAACATGCTTACAAACTTTCATCGCTAAGATTAAATCATTAATTTCTTTTTCAGTTGGTTGCTTTTTCGTAACCACCTTAAAATCCTCATCCAAATACATTAAATCATCCACATCTTGAACAAGTAATCCACCATTAATCGAAGTAATTTGCGTATGTTCTTTAAATGGTGATTTCATATCCACAATTAATATACGACAACTTGATTTTTTAGATAAAACCTCTAAAGCATCTTCATCATATGAAGGTGCCATAATAATCTCTAAAAAGACTTTTTTCAAGATTAGTGCTAATTGTTTTGTCACATTACGATTAAAACAAACGATTCCACCATAAATACTTACAGGATCGGCATTATATGCTTTCTCATATGCTTCTAAAATATTATCTGCTACTGCTACAGCACATGGATTCATATGTTTTAAAGCCACCGCACATGGTTCATCAAATTCTTTAATTATGTTTAAACAAGCATTAGCATCTTGAATATTATTATAAGATAATTCTTTACCTTGTATTTTTTTAGCATGACAAATCGAATAACTCGTATATTGTCCTTCGTATAAAGATGCTTTTTGGTGTGGGTTTTCTCCATAACGTAATTGTTGTTTTAAATCATATGTTAATGTAATCTTCTCTGGATTTTCAATACCCGCTTTGTCAGTTAAATATTGAGCAATCATCGCATCATAACTTGCTGTTAGACGAAACACTTTTGAAGCTAACTCTAAACGTGTCTTAGGTAAAGTATCCCCATACTCTCTAATTTCGTCAATAACGCGGTCATAATCGTTAAAATCTGTTACCACTGTTACATATTTATGATTTTTAGCTGCACTGCGAAGCATCGATGGGCCCCCGATATCAATGTTTTCAATCGCATCCTCAAATGAAGCGTTCTTTTCGATTGTTTTTTTAAATTCGTATAAATTTACACATATTAAATCAATATAATCGATTTTATTTTCTAATATCTGTTTTTGATGCGATTCTAAATTACGACAAGCTAATAGTCCGCCATGAACATTTGGGTGTAATGTTTTTACACGACCATCTAAAATTTCAGGAAAATGTGTAATTTCGCTAATTGACATCGTCTTAATATTAGATGCATCTAAAACTTTTTTAGTACCACCTGTTGAAATAATTTCATATCCTAAGTCAGATAATTTTTGCGCAAAATCTACAACATTTGTTTTATCTGTAACACTAATTAATGCTCTTTTCACGATTAGACCTCCCATAACTTTTTAATCACCTTAACATATAACTTATGTTCAATATCATGAATTTTTTCTTCAACCTCTTCTAACGTTTCATCATCAATATGAAATGCTTCTTGATCAATAATTTTTCCTGTATCTACGCCATTATCTACATAATGAACTGTTACGCCAAAAACTTTTACTCCATAATTATATGCATCTAAAATACCATGCGCTCCTTTAAAAGATGGTAATAGGCTTGGATGAATATTAATTATTTTATTTTCATAAGCTTTTAAAAGAACATTAGAAATAATTTTCATATATCCAGCTAAACAAATATAATCTATTTTGTATTCTAGAAGATGACTTAAAATATATTCTTCATATGCTTTTTTCGAAGAAAAATCTTTCATATTAACGATTAAACACGGAATATTAAACTTAGAAGCGCGTTTTATAACATAAGCATTAGGATTATCACAAACTAAAAGTTTAACATTTATATTTCGATATTGACCATTAGCAATCGCTTCAAAGTTTGAACCATTGCCACTAGCAAAAACACATAAATTAACCATTTACCTTTACTCCACTGCCACTTATAACTTCACCGATAATATAACTTTCAACATCAATTGATTGTAAAATATCGACCGCTTTTTGTGCATCTTCCTTCGCTACAATAGCTACCATACCAATTCCCATATTAAAAACATTATACATTTCACGATGATCGATTTGTCCTTTTTCTTCTAAGAATTTAAAGATAGGTAAAATAGGCCAGCTTCCCTCATTTAAAACTAATCCTTGTCCCTCTTTAATTACTCGAACAACTTTTTCATCAAATCCACCACCAGTAACATGAGCAAAAGCGTGAATATCTAAGTTATCGCGTAATGCTAAAACCTCTTTTGTATAAATTCTTGTAGGAGTTAATAATACTTCTCCTAAAGTTGAATCATGAAAAGGCATTTTTAAATCAAAATTATTCATCTCAAAAATAATTTTACGAACTAAAGAAAAACCGTTTGAATGAACACCACTCGATGGAATACCTATTAATACGTCGCCTACTTCAACTTTTGATCCGTCAATAAAACGTTCCTTTTCAATCGCTCCAACACTAAAACCAGCAATATCATATTCATCATCGTCATACATATCCGGCATTTCAGCTGTTTCTCCACCAACGATAACACTATTAGCTAATACACATCCATCGGATACCCCTTTAACTATTTGCTCCACTTTCACAGGATCTAATTTACCGATAGCGATATAATCTAAGAAAAAAAGTGGTTCTGCTCCTGTCGCTAAAACATCATTAACACACATCGCTACTACATCTTGACCGATTGTATCATGCTTATCCATTTTTTGAGCTAATAATAACTTTGTTCCTACCCCATCTGTTCCACTAACTAAAACTGGATTTTCCATATTTAGCGATGATAAATCAAAACAACCTCCAAAGCCACCGATAGTTCCCATAGCTCCTAAACGTTTTGTTTTTTCCACATGGCGTTTCATTCGCTTAACTGCATCATATCCTGCCTCTAAATTTACTCCAGCTTTACTATATGCGTTACTCATATTATAATCTGCTACTTGATTAGTAGCTTCTCCTTTCGTAGTCTTTTTGTAGATTAAATCTCTCCAATATAATCAATAACAATTAAAATTTACCATCCTTGTTCGCTTCTTCTATCGGTTGGTAAAGGTTTGTTGGATATTTACCCGTAAAACAAGCATCACATAATTCAGTACGTTTAGCGCACTTATATAATGCTTCATTATCTAAAAATACTAAACTATCTGATCCGATTTCTCGGTTAATTTCTTCTAAACTTAAACGAGCACTAATTAATTCTTCATATGTAGAAATATCAACTCCATAAAAACATGGATGTGTTATTTGTGGGGAAGCAACACGAACATGAACCTCTTTTGCTCCAGCCTCTTTTAACATCGCAATAATTCTTCTAGAAGTTGTTCCTCGAACGATTGAATCATCAATTAAAATAACCCTTTTATCTTTAACAACACTTTCAATTACGCTTAATTTCATCTTGACACTTTTTTCGCGTAACTTTTGTGAAGGTTGAATAAACGTACGTCCAATATATTTATTTTTAATTAAACCAATTTCATATGGAATTCCACTTTCTAATGAATATCCTAAAGCTGCACTTAGGCTGGAATCGGGAACTCCAACAACAATATCTGCTTCAACGGGACTAATTCGAGCTAACATTCTCCCGCTTTCTTTGCGAAACTCATGCACATTAACATGTTCCATAACACTATCTGGACGCGAAAAATAAACATATTCCATTGCGCACATATGATGTTTTGAAAAAAGCGAATAATTACTACTAATTACACCATCTCTGGCAATTTTTAAAACTTCCCCTGGTAACAAATCACGAATATATTTAGCCCCAATAACATCAAATGCACATGTTTCACTAGCTACAACATATCCATTATTTAACCTAGCTAATGATAAGGGACGAAGTCCATGTTTATCTCTACAAGCATATAAAGAATCTTTCGTTAGGATTAAAAAAGCAAATCCACCTTCAATCATTCTTAATGATTCTTTAATCGCATCAATTCGGCTATGTTTACCATTTCGACTAATTAAGTGAGCTAGCGTTTCCGAATCACTTGTCGATTGAAAAATAGATCCATTTTTTTCTAACGTCAATTTAATATCTTTAGAGTTCACTAAGTTTCCATTATGAGCTAAAGCGAAATCTCCTGTATGATGACGGAATAAAAATGGTTGTACATTTTCAATTCCTCCACCCCCAGCAGTCGAATAACGAACATGTCCAATCGCATGACATCCTTTTAATTCCGATAGTATTTGGTTATTAAAGATTTCTGCAACTAGTCCTTCACCTTTTTTTATACTTAAATTTTGTTCATCACTTACAACCATTCCACAACCTTCTTGACCACGATGTTGTAGAGAGTGTAAGCCAAAATAAGTAATTTCACTGGCATTTTCGACATTAAAAACACCAAAAACCCCACATTCTTCATTTAACTTTGAGCTCATAAATTCTTTTAATTCATCTTGCATTATTAGCACCTACTCTAATATTTTTTTCAAACGATTTAAAATTTCCACATACGCTTCAGTCACATCTCCTAAATCACGACGGAAGCGGTCTTTATCTAACTTTTTCATTGTATCTTTATCCCATAATCGACATGTATCAGGGCTAATTTCATCAGCTAAAACAATTTGTCCATCACTTGTTCTTCCAAATTCAATTTTGAAATCAACTAGAATAATATTTTGTTTTAAGAATAAATCTTTTAAGAATTCATTAATTTTTCTTGTTAAATCATAGATTACATCTAAATCTTCATAACTACAAGCATTTAACGCAACAGCGTGATGATCATTAATTAACGGATCTCCAAGAGAGTCGTCTTTATAACAAATCTCAAAAATCGTATTGCTCGGTTTAGTACCTTCTTCAATACCTAAACGTTTAGCCATTGAACCAGCAATAACATTACGAACTATTACCTCTAACGGGATAATAGATACTTTTTTACATAGTTGATCACGTTCATTCAATTTTTTAATAAAATGCGTTGGAACGCCATTTTTCTCTAAATTTTCAAAGATTAATGTCGTAATTTGATTATTTAAAATACCTTTATTTTCAATTGAAGCTTTTTTAATACCATTAAATGCTGTGGCATCATCTTTATAGTGAATGATAATTAAATTATCATCATCTGTTGCATAAATTTGTTTGGCTTTACCTTCATATAAGAATTCTCTTTTTTCCATTTTTATTCTCCTTTTAAATAGCTAACTGCATTTTTAAATAAGTCTTGATTTTTATTTCCATAGATATTTTTGAAAATATTTTTTCCTTTACGTTCACTATGTCCCATTTTACCTAATATTTTTCCACAAGGACTAATAATTCCTTCAATACCATAATATGAACCATTAACATTGTATTTTGGATCCATTGTAGGGTTATTTTCGTCATCAACATATTGGAAAGCTACTAAACCATTATCAAATAAATATTTAGCGAACTCTTTGCTACACACAAACTTCCCTTCACCGTGTGAAACAGCAATACTATGACGATCATTAAGTTTTAATCCTCGTAACCACGGTGATTGGATAGATGAAACTTTTGTATGTGCAATACAAGAAATGTGGCGATTTATATCATTTTTAACTAATGTCGGTGAAGTTGCATCAATTCTACCAATTTCCCCATACGGCAATAATCCAGATTTTATTAAAGCTTGAAATCCATTACAAATACCGATAATCAAACCATTACGATCTAAAAGTCGATTAATAGCTGTTTTAACCACAATATTATTTAAAATATTTGCGATAAATTTACCTGAACCATCTGGTTCATCCCCAGCACTAAAGCCACCAGCAAAAGCCAAGATATCTGTCTTATCGATTAGCGATGCTAACTCTGAAATTGATTTTTCAATTTCTCCTTTTAAATTTCTAAAAACAAAAATTTCTGGAATAGCTCCTGCTTCTTCAAAAGCTTTTGCAGTGTCATATTCACAATTTGTTCCCATAAAAGTAGGAATTAAAACCTTTACTTCTTTTTTCGGATTAGCACACTTAGGATATTCTTTTTCACCGTTTTTAACAATACTTAAATCCATACAACGATAAATACTAGATACAGTTGGATATAATTCTTCTAATGGATTTAGATTAGCTTTTAAAGCATCTTCTAATTTAATAACAATTCCATTAATAACAAATAATCCATTATCTTTGACTTCTCCCAGATATGTAGCACAACTACAATCTAAATCAACTTCACTTTCGACGATAATTGACCCATAAGAATAATCAAATAATTCTAAATCTGTATTAATTTCAAAACCTAATTTGTTTCCAAAGGCCATCTTCGCTAAGCTTGTAAAGATTCCACCTTCAGAAACAGCATAAGAAGAAACAATTTTTTTCGATGAAATTAAACTTGTTACATAATTAAAATTCATTTTTAATTGTTCATAGTTAGGCATATTATTTCGAAGCATATCGTGTTTTATAATATATAATTTATTACCGCTACGCTTTAATTCATTACTTACTACTAAATTACTATCTAAATAAGATACTGCAAAACTAATTAAAGTTGGTGGTATGTGTAAATCTTTAAATGTTCCACTCATAGAATCTTTTCCACCAATCGATGCTAGCCCAAACTCTTTTAAACATTTAATTGTACCAAGTAAAGCTTGGACTACTGTTCCCCATTTCGACTCATCTTTATTTAATCTTTCAAAGTATTCTTGGAAAGAGAAACGAATTTTATCATAACTTACTCCAACAGCTACTAATTTAGCCATTGATTCAATAATGGCATACATTGCTCCATAATAACTATTCCATTTAGAAATTGTCGGATTATATCCGTAAGCCATCACGGAACAAGTATCAGTATTACCGCTTAATACCGGAATTTTTTGACAACTAACTTGAGATTCAGTAAGTTGATATTTACCTCCATAAGGCATTAATACAGTTGTCGCTCCAATTGAGGCATCAAACATTTCCACTAATCCTTTTTGCATGCAACAATTTAGACTACTTAATGTATTTAAACTCTTTTCTAAAAGAGAATTTCCTAACGGTTTAACACTCATAATATCACGATTATCTAAAGCTGAAACAACCGCTTTTGTTTCTTGTCTAACACCATTAGTGTTAATAAAATCACGTGATATATCAACTACAACTTGGCCATTGTAAGTCATTTTTAATCTATTTTTATCTGTTACTTTCGCAATAACATATGCTTCAATATTTTCTTTTCGACATAAATCAATAAACTTATCGGCATCTTTAGCCTCTACAACTACACTCATCCGTTCCTGTGATTCAGAAATAGCAATCTCTGTCGCTGATAAACCATCATACTTAGTTAAGACTGAATCAAGTTTTATATCGACACCATCAGCTAATTCCCCGATTGCTACTGAAACTCCACCGGCACCAAAGTCATTAGATTTTTTAATTAATATCGTTGCTTCTTTATTACGGAATAAACGTTGTATCTTACGCTCTTCTGGAGCATTTCCTTTTTGTACTTCTGCACTACATTTTTCTAGTGATGTTTCATTGTGTTCTTTTGAAGATCCTGTCGCCCCACCAATTCCATCGCGTCCAGTTCTCCCACCAAGAAGAATCACTACATCGCCATTCGCAGGCTTTTCACGTCTAACATGCTCTAATGGACAAGCTCCAACTACAGCTCCTACTTCCATTCTTTTGGCTTTATAACCTTCATCAAAAATTTCTTTAACGTATGTAGTAGCCAAACCAATTTGATTTCCATATGATGAATAACCATGAGCGGCTTGTTTAGAGATTTTCTTTTGTGGTAATTTACCTTCTAACGTCTCCTCAACATTTTCTAAAATATTACTAGCACCAGTTATACGCATCGCTTGATAAACATAAGAACGACCTGAAAGCGGATCTCTAATTGCCCCACCAATACATGTTGAAGCTCCTCCAAATGGTTCAATTTCTGTTGGATGGTTGTGAGTCTCATTTTTAAACATCAATAACCATTTTTCTTTTTTACCATCAACATCTAAATCCATATAAATACTGCACGCATTATTTTCATCAGACTGTTCTAAATCTTCTAAATTACCTCTCATCTTTTCAAAACGAGCGTTAATTGTAGCCATATCCATTAAAGTGATCGGTTTATCATCACGATTTAACATCTTACGCATTTGCAAATATTCTAGGAATGTTTGTTTGATTTGATCACTAATACTATCAGAAGCAAAGCTAATATCGGTAATATCCGTTTCAAATGTCGTATGGCGACAGTGATCAGACCAATATGTATCAAGTAATTTAATTTCTGTTTCACTTGGATTACGTTTTTCTTCATTTTTAAAATAATCTTGAATAAATTTAAAGTCTAAAAATGACATCGCTAAACCAAGTTCATTGTAAAACTTTTTAAGTTCTTCTGCACTATAATCAATAAAACCATCATAAAAAAGAACATCTTCCCGTTGATTAGATTGTGGCAACTCTAATACAGATAAATTCTTTTCACGTGATTCAACTTCATTTATTAAATATTTTTTTAAGGTATCTTTCTCTTGTTTAGTAATCTTGCGATCAAAAATAATTAATTTCCCACTTCTAACAACAACATCAGTATTGGAATCAATTAATTTGATACATTGCATAGCACTATCAGCTCTTTGGTCAAACTGCCCTGGAAGACATTCATAAGCTAAATAACTATCTTCGTCTAATGTGATATTATCATAAATATCATCTGTTACTAATTCTTGAAAAACTTGTTTTTTACTGACTTCAAATAAAGTTTTTTCAATATTAAAAACATCATAAATTTGTAACACTCTAATACTATTAAATCCCAAATGTAAGTCATTATTTAACTCATTAAGTAATCCTAAACTCTCAGTTTGAAATTCTTTTTTCTTCTCAACAAAAATTCGGTAGTTCATTTTCTTATCACCTTAATCAATATATTTTTTTATAAATTCTAAAACATCATCAAGTGGACAATCGATAAATGTGATATGTCCCATTTTACGATTATATTTGACTTCTTCTTTTAAATATAAATAAATCTTTTTGGGAAGTTTGTCTTGTTTCATCAAATCTAAATTTTTTAAGTGTTGACCTAGTAAATTAACCATATATGTCTTATGCGTTAAATAAACATCTTCTAATGGCTGTCCTAAAATAGCTTTACATAATGCTTCATATTGACTCATATTACAACCGTCAATGGTGTAATGACCAGAGTTGTGCGGACGAGGTGCAATTTCATTAAAATATATTTCATCATTCTTCGCAAACATCTCAATCGTTAAAATACCATATAAATCATTTTCTAAGATGTATCGTTTCGCTAAATTTTTAGCCTTTCCTGAAATATCATAATCTTTATCTGCTAAAGAAAGATGCAAGATTCCATTTTTATGAATGTTTTTACTGACAGGAAATGTAATTAAATCATTATTTAAACTACGAACTGCAATCACCGACATTTCATAATCAAAATCAATCATTTCTTCGTAGATATATTCTTTATCAAATGAAATATCTTTAGTATCTTCGAAGGTTTTGATGACAAATTGACCTTTACCATCATACCCTCCGGTTGTAGTCTTTAATATCGCTGGTAATCCTATTTCTGCAATTGCCTCTTGTAAATCTTTAGCGTTATAAACAGCTTTATACTTCGGTGTTGGAATACCAATTTTAACGAAAGAATCTTTTTCACGAATTCGATTTTGTGATAAATAAAGAGGTTTTTCTTTTTGTGGCATATTATAGTTAAGGGCTAAACGATGTAGATTTTCTGATTTAATATTTTCAAATTCATATGTAACCACATCACTAATTTTCCCTAAATAATCTAAAGCCTCTAAATCATCATAAGAAGCACATATAAACATGTCTGTATTATTAGATGCGCTACATCTACGATTAGGATCTAAAACAATGGTATTATGTCCTAATTTATGACATGCATCAACTAACATCCACGCTAATTGTCCTCCACCAATAATCCCAATTAACATAAACGATCTCCTAAAACAGCATCCGTCATTTTCTTTCGATACTCTTGTAGTTTTAATGATAATTCTGGATTTTTTAAAGCTAAAATCGATACTGCAAGTAACCCTGCATTTTTAGCTTGATTAATTGCTACCGTTGCCACAGGAATTCCTCCAGGCATTTGTACAATAGACAATAATGAATCTACACCATTTAAAATACTCGTTTTAACCGGTACACCGATTACTGGTAAAACAGTCATGCTAGCTACCATACCAGGAAGATGAGCAGCACCACCAGCTCCAGCAATGATTACATCATAACCGCTGTTTAAAGCTCCTTTAGAAAAATTAAATAGCTTATCTGGCGTTCGATGTGCACTTACTATCTCACAAGTATAAGGAATATTAAAAATTTCCATAATACTAACTGCTTCCTTCATTACCTCATAATCGCTTTTTGATCCCATTATAATCGCAACCTTCATAATATCACCCTCTAAAATAATCCTTTACATAAGCCATTTTCATCAATATCCATATTATTAGCTGCTGGCGTTTTTGGAAGTCCTGGCATTGTCATAATATCCCCAGTCAAACATACAATAAATCCAGCACCAATTGATGGTTTAACATCTCGAATAGTAATTTCAAAATTTTCTGGACGACCTAATTTTTTAGGATTATCCGAGAACGAATGTGGTGTTTTAGCCATACAAATTGGTAACTTACCCCATCCTAATTCTTCATATCTTTTTAAAGTTGTTTTAATTCCTGGAGCAAATAAAACATTTTTAGCCCCATAAATTTCTGAACAAATCATTTTAATTTTATCTTCAAGTGATAATTCTAAATCATATAGTGGCGTAAATGTATCACTTAAATTATTTAACAATTTATTGGCTAAATCAATTCCACCTTCTCCACCTTTTTCCCAAGTTTCAAGAAGGGAGATTTCATATCCTTTTTCTTTAGCCCAATTTAACATAAAGTTAATTTCTTCATCTGAATCTGTAATAAATTTATTAATAGC
>CALVBA010000030.1 GCA_944325695.1 uncultured Anaeroplasmataceae bacterium | reverse complement strand
ATTAACTAGATATCTTATAGGTTTTTTGTTTCCTATTAAAAAATAATAGCTAATATATTTTAGGACTTACATTTTTTATTTTTTTTGTTTATAATATATATGAAACTAATTTGTTAGAAAGGAGTAATAAAATGATTAAAATTTATACAACACCATCATGCTCATCATGTCGTAAAGCAAAGAAATGGTTTGATGATCATAATATTCCTTATGAAGAAAAAAATCTGTTTATCTTTCCAATAACGCGTAAAGATATTGAATTAATGTTAAAAAATGCTGATAATGGATTTGAGGACATTATTTCAACTCGATCAAAAGTTATTAAAGATCGTGGGATTGATGTAGATAATTTAAAGTTCAGTGAAATATTAGATTTAATTATTGAAAATCCAAGTATTTTAAAACGCCCAATCATTGTTGATGACAAAAAAATGCAAGTTGGATATAATGATGAAGAAATTAGAGTTTTTATTCCTCGTGAAAAGCGTTCATCTGCATGTGATACGTGTGCTAAAAGATTTACTGATTGTGATTATCAAAAGAAAATCAAAGAGTATGCGTTACAAATTAAAGATGAGATGTATAATGAATGCCAAGAACAAAATAAATAAGCAAAATAAAATCCTCATTTTTAAAATGAGGATTGTTTTATTTATTTTGAATCTCTTTAAAAGCTGAATAAGCACGATAGCTTTTACGAATTGATGGTACATATGGAATATCAAATTCATCTAAAAAGGCTTTAAACGCAACTTTTCCTTCTTTGTAAGAATCAACTTCATATTCAATTTCATAATCAACTTTACCATAATAAGAAGATTTATCAAAGAAGACAACACCATCTTTATAAGGTGTAGAAACACGATCTGTTTGTAGTGCACAAATATTTTTTACAAAGTGATTAATACCGATAATATTTGCATCAAAACCATTTTGAATCATATTTAAAGCTTCATCTTCATCTAATAAGATATGTGTTTCATAAGCACCGTTATCAGAATGTGATTTGCTTGTTAATTTGTAAAAAGATCCTTTTTTTCGGATACGTAATACTAAATTTGCGTTAAGTAAATCTAAATTAGCAGTATCAAAATAATAATTAACTTGTGAAAAAATGTTTCCTTCTAAATCAAATTGTCCGATTAAATAATCATATTTTTCTTTTGTAATAAAAGTTTTAAATTCAATCTCAATATTTGTCTTCATCTTTATCACCATATATATTATCTTATATTTATTTTAAAAATTCAAGTCTTATGTTATAATATTTTAAAATGAGGTGCAAAAATATGACATACGCCATAATTAGTAAAGATGATATTGAGAGTATCAAAATTAAAGAATATCTTTTAGAAAAATTAACATTCACATATGATGAAATAAGACCTGATATTGTAATTACAATTGGTGGAGATGGAACGATTTTAGAAGCTGTTCAAACATATATTAACCAAATTGATAACATCTTATTTGTAGGGATTCATACTGGACATTTAGGTTTTTACACAAATTTTAAGAAAAAAGACATTGATTTATTGATTAATGCCTTATATCAAGAAGAATACAAAATAGAACAATTCAATTTATTAGAATATCATTTTCATGAGACTGGAAATATTTTAAGTGGTTATGCCATTAACGAAGTTACACTTTCAAATGTACAAAGCGTTTTTGTTTTTGATGTTTTTATTAATAATAAACTTTTTGAACAAGTTCGAGGAACAGGATTATGCATTTCGACACCAACAGGCTCAACAGCTTATAATAAGTCGTTACACGGTGCCGTTGTTGATCCGCATCTTAAAGCTTTACAATTAACTGAAATAGCAGCCATTAATTCAAATGTGTATCGTAGTTTAGGTGATTCAATTTTAATTTCCCGTCATAGTAATTTTAAGATTTGTTCACACAATAATATTCCATCTAGCATTCATTTTGCATATGATCACATAAATTATGAATCTCAATCTTTTATAGCACTAGATGTAAAACTTTCGGATAAAAAAGTCCAATTTGTAAAAATTAATAATGATTCTTTTTTTGACCGAGTTAGAAAAGCATTTTTATAAAATTTTATCAATTAAACGATATTTTAAAGCTTCTTCAACTGTTAAATAATAATCACGATCGATATCTTGCTTAATTTTATTACGATTCTGTTTTGTAGCTTCACTTAAAATATCGATTAATAAAAGTTTTTTAAATTGTAGATGTTTATTGATAATATCCATATCACTGGCTTGACCGCTGAATCCAGCTAGTGGTTGATGAATCATAATAGTAGTATTTTTTAAACTCATTCGTTTATTTTCGGCACCACATGCTAATACTATAGAGGCCATTGAAGCAACTAAACCAATTGCGATAGTCACAACATCACTTTTGATATATTTTATGGTATCAATAATGGCCATTCCTTGATCAATTTCTCCCCCTGGACTATTGATATATAAAAATATATCATCATGACTAATATTATCTAAATATAAAAGACTACTAACGATGGTATTACTGATGTATGAATTAATCTCACCAGTTAAAAAAATAATTCTATCTTTTAATAGCCGTGAAAATAAATCATAGGAAAAACTACCCATTTTATCTGTTTCAAAGATTATTGGATTATACACTTTTATCACCCTATTTAAATATAGTTTAAAATAATTTTTTTAGAATAGTAAAGCGTTTACAAAAAATGCAAACCCCTGTAAAACAGTTGAATTTAGATAAAAATGTGCTAAAATATAAGTAGATTAAAAAATAATCAAAGTAAAATTAGGAGGAAATAAAATGTCTGTAAAAGTAGCTATTAACGGATTTGGACGTATTGGACGCTTAGCTTTTAGATTAATGGAAGCAAGTGAAGGATTTGAAGTTGTTGCGATTAACGACTTAACAGATGCTGAACAATTAGCATATTTATTAAAATATGATTCAGCTCAAGGAAGATATCAAGGAGAAGTTTCATACGAAGGTGATGAAATTATCGTTGATGGAAGAAGAGTTAAAGTTTATGCACAAATGGATCCTGAAAACTTACCATGGAAAGAATTAGGAATCGATGTAGTATTAGAATGTACTGGAATCTTCTTAGATGAAACAGGACCTAAAGGTGCTGACAAACACATTAAAGCAGGAGCTAAAAAAGTTGTTATCAGTGCTCCAGCTAAAGGAAATATTCCAATGGTTGTTTATAATGTAAATGACAATATTTTAGACGGAAGTCAAAAAATTATTTCAGGAGCATCTTGTACAACTAACTGCTTAAGCCCAGTTGCTAAAGTATTAGATGATAACTTTGGAATTGTAAAAGGATTCATGACTACTGTTCATGCTTATACAAATGACCAATCTACATTAGATATCGCTCATAAAAAAGGAATTCACGCTCGTCGTGGTAGAGCTGCTGCAGCTAATATCGTACCATCTTCAACAGGTGCTGCTAAAGCTGTAGGTAAAGTATTACCTCACTTAAATGGAAAATTAGATGGAACTGCTTTACGTGTTCCAACTATTACAGGATCAATTGTTGACTTAACTGTTGAATTACGTGAAAATGTAACTAAAGAACAAGTTAATGCTGCAATTAAAGCTGCTGCTAATGAAACTTTAGCTTATACTGAAGATCCAATCGTTTCAAGTGACGTTATCGGAACAAGCTATGCTTCAATTTTCGATGCTGCTTGTACACAAATCGTTAATGTTGATGGAAAACAATTAGTTAAAGTTATGACTTGGTATGATAACGAAATGTCATATACAGCTCAATTAATTAGAACAACTAAAAAATTCGCAACTTTATAATTGTAATTAAAGAAACTTTCAGTTTTGAAAGTTTCTTTTTTTATTTATGGCAATAAAAAGAAAAATTTGCTATAATAATAAAAAGGAAGTGATTAAATGGATAATTATATTTATTACACACCAACTAAAGTTTTCTTTGGTTTAGATTATGAAAATAATATTGGAAAAATTATTAAAGAATATGGCTTCAGTAATATTTTAATTCATTATGGACAAAATAGTGTTGTTAAGAGTGGATTATTAGATCGGGTTTTAGATAGTGTAACAAAAGAAAATATTAATTATACCTTACTTGGGGGAGTTGTTCCTAATCCATTACTTTCTAAAGTATTAGAAGGTGTAAAAATTTGTAAGGATAAAAAAATTGATTTTATTCTGGCAATCGGTGGTGGATCAGTTATTGATTCTGCTAAGTTGATCGCTTTAGGTGCTAAAACCGATTTAAATCCATGGTTATTTAGCATTCAAAAAGAAAAACCACACGATGGTCTTAAAGTCGGTGCTATTTTAACATTAGCAGCTGCTGGATCTGAAATGAGTCAATCATGTGTAATTACAAATGATGAAACAAAGGAAAAAAGAGGATTTAATAATGAATTAAATCGTATTTTGTTTGCGATTGAAAATCCTAAATTAACCTATACTGTTTCTAAATACCAAACAGCATGTGGAATTGTTGATATCATGATGCATACAATGGAACGATATTATGCAAGGTTAGATGAAAAAATATTATCAGATTATATGGCATTATCATTGTTAAAAGCGGTTAAAGAAAATGGTATTACTGCCTATAATAATCCAGAAGATTATAATTCGCGTGCTTTACTAATGTGGGCATCGAGCCTTTCTCATAATGATATTACAGGAGTAGGTCGACCACAAATTATGCCTGTTCATCAAATCGAACATGAAATCAGTGGAATGTTTGAAGAAGTAGCTCATGGAGCTGGTTTATCTGCTATTTATTGTTCATGGGCACGATATACATATCTTGACAATATTAAGCGTTTTGCAGAATTTGCTTATGAAGTTTTTAATGTTAGTCGAGATGTAGATGAAAAAGAAGCTGCTTTACGTGGAATCGACTTACTAGAAGAATATTTTAAACAAATTAATATGCCAACAAGTTTAAGCGAATTAGGAATTGATACCTCAATTACAACATTAAAACAATTGGCTTATAACTTTACATTTAAAGGACAACGTGTAGTTAATGACTTTAAAGTAATTGACTATGATGCATGTCTAGAAATATTAAAAATGGCAAGATAGGAGAAATTTATGAATAAATCAACTTTAAAAAAATATGCAAAATTAATCGTTAAGATGGGAGTTAACGTTAAAAAAAATCAAAGTGTAATTATTAATGCTTCAATTGAGGCAGCACCATTAGTTACTGCTGTAGTTGAAGAATGCTACAAAGCAAAAGCTAAAGAAGTAGAAGTTCAATGGTCTAATCAAGATGTTACAAGATTAAATTATACATATAAAACTCTTGAAACATTAAGTGAATATAAAGACTGGCAATTAGAAAAATTAAAACACTATTCAGAAGTTTTACCAGCAATGATTCATATCATCAGTGATGATCCAGATGGATTGGTGGGAATTGATATGGCAAAAGTGGCAAAAGCTCGCCAAAATACATATCCAATAACTAAACCATACAGTGACAAAATGGATTCTAAATATCAATGGACAATCGTTGGTTATCCAGGTTTAGCGTGGGCTAAAAAGGTTTTCCCAAATGATAAACCAAGTGTAGCATTAAAAAAATTGGAAAAAGCCATTTTAGATGTTACAAGAGTTAATACAAAAAATCCAATTGAAGAATGGAAACTTCACAATGAACGTATCGCTTCAAGATGTGAAAAGTTAAACAATTATAATTTTGAATATTTAACTTATAAATCAAATAATGGAACAAATTTCAAAGTATATTTAGCCGATAATCATCAATGGTGTGGTGGGGCTGGAAAAGTTTTAGGAAAAAATATTTGGTATAATGCAAATATGCCAAGTGAAGAAGTATTTACCATGCCTCATAAAGATAAATGTGAAGGAATTGTTTATTCAACGAAACCATTAAGTTATAATGGACAATTAATTGAAGATTTTTCTTTAGAATTTAAAGATGGAAAAGTTGTTAAGTGTGATGCTAAAAAAGGATTAGATGCTTTAGAAAGAATGATTAGTATGGATGAGGGAGCTAAAATGCTAGGTGAAGTAGCATTAGTTGAAGTAACTTCACCAATTAACTTAACTAACATTTTATTCTATAATACTTTATATGATGAAAATGCTAGTTGTCATTTAGCTTTAGGTAGAGCATATACTGATAATATTAAAGACTTTGATAAAAAATCTGAAGAAGAATTAAAAGCTTGTGGTAAAAATGATTCAATGATTCATGTTGATTTCATGATTGGTAGTGATTCTTTAGAAATCATTGGTTATACTCATGATGGAACAGCTGTTAAAGTATTTGAAAACGGAGTTTTCGTGATTTAATAAACTGCTATTTTTAGCAGTTTTTTTACCGGAATAAAGATGTTTAAAGTTGAAGTTCATCCTCTTTTTCAATCGTTTTATCAAAATAATTTATCATTGCTACAGGCTATTTACAATGAAATTAAACATACAAACTATACACCTGAAGAACAATTTGTACTGCGTTTTTTAAAGCTTGATTTATCTTCTATAAAGGTTGTTATTATTGGACAAGATCCATATCCACAAAAAAATGCAGCAAATGGAAGAAGCTTTCAAGTTAATACTCTTACAAGTTGGCATATTCCGTTTCGACAAGTCTCTTTGAAAAATATTATAAGAAATATTTATTATAGTTATTATGATGAATATTTGACATTTAATCAAATTAAAGAAAAAATGTTAGATGTATCATTTCCTTTAAAAAATCCTAAAGAATGGTTTGATAGCTTAGAAAATCAAGGAGTATTATTTTTAAATTTATCATTTACTTGTTTAATCGATAAGCCTAATAGTCATAAACATTTGTGGCAAGAATTTAGTAAGAATTTAATTGAATATATAGATAATTATAATCCACAAATCAAATGGTTTTTATGGGGGAATGAAGCTAGAAGTATTGCTTTTCTGATTAAAGGCATTAAATATGAATCTAATCATCCGATGATGTGCAGTTTGAAAAACAATGCTGATTTTTTATATAATCGATGTTTTAAAGAAACTAAAGATATCATTAATTGGTTAGGATAAATAAATACAGAGTAGTTAAACTGCGTTAAGTGTTATACTATGGGAAGTTGGGTATAAACGAGCACATTTATGTGGCGATGGTTTAACGCATCCGCTGTAAATATTATAGTGGGTCTCTATTTTAAAATTGGAGGTCTTTATATGTTAAAAAAAATAATGCAAGTTTTCTTTTTAATATCACTTTTTTTTGCAATTGGTTATTTTGCTTGTGAAATGTTTTATAATCGACAAGTTCGCGAATATGAAGTTCATTTTAATTATGACGGACAATTAGATATAGATTATTTATTAAGTGAAGAGTATTTACTTCAAATAAAAGAAAGTAAAACCAATTATAATAAAATTAATGTTAGTAAAATGTTAGCCAAAGATGATATAAGTATTACTTTCCAAGATGAAAGTTATATTTTAATCGTTAAAGCCAAATACTTTAGCTCACTAGCTAATAGTCGAGGATTTATCAAAACGGCTTTAACAAATTTAGATAAAAACACTGTAATTAATTATCATCATAGTGATGTTTGCGTAGAAATTAACGCTATTAATCCAACATTAATAGGACTAATTACAAGTCTTTTTGGTTTGGTATTAGGAATAATTATATGGAAAGATATTACGATAAAAGAAGAAGATAAAATTAGCATTTTAAGTAAAAAGTACTGGATTAAAGCCAATCAAGAATTAAAAAAAATTCATAATCTAACTGTTATGACAATGCTTTTAGCATTATTATTAGTTTTTAAAATGATACCCATTCCTAGTGGATTTGGTACTTTAGGAATTTCATTTACATATTTAATTTATGCCATAATTGCTTTATCATATGGGCCTATTGCTGCGTTATGGATGGGTTTATTAGGAGATTTATTGGGATTTATTTTATTTGATAAATCAGGTTATTTCTTTTTTGGATACACATTTAATGAAATGATGGCATGTTTTATTTATGCAATATTATTTTATAAGAAAAGATTTACATTCTCTAAAGTGTTATTTTCTCGTATGATTATTAACATTATTATTAATGGTATTTTAGGTGGGATATGGTATGGAGTTATTAGTAAGTTTTCTAGTTTCCAACAGTATAGATTGTATATTTTAACTGTTAGTTTACCTAAAAATTTACTTTATTTATTGCCACAAACGTTCATTTTATTTATGGTAGTGAAGATGATCATGCCATATTTGTATAAAAATAACATGGTAAGTGATTATACCTTTGAAAATGTAGGGATTATGTAAAATGGATTATTTATATCAAGCAAGTCTGCATCATGAAAATAAAAATTATAAAGAAGCGATCAAATATTATCTTTTAGCATTAGAACAAGAAGTTAATATTGATCTTTTATTAGAATTATCCCTTTGTTATTTTGATAACAATGAAGAAAATAAAGCATTAGAAACACTACATAAAATGATATTATTAGATGAAAAGTTTCCATCAACTTATTATGTTTTAGGAATGATTTATGAAAAAAAGGATTTAAATAAAAGTCTTTCTTATTATCAAAAATGTTTAAATCTTGATCCAACATATTATCAAGCAAGTTATAATTTAGCGTTATTGTATGAAGAGATAAATCTTAATAAAGCTAAAGAATATTACTATCAAACTTTAGAAATATATGATAAACATTTTTGGAGTTTGGTTAATTTAAGTTCTATTTTAGAACAGGAAAATAATGATCAAGAAGCTTTGAAATATTTAAAACAAGCTCTTTTAATTAAAGAAGATGCGATATGTCTTTTTAATTTAGGAGTTATTTATAAAAAACTTGGTGACTTAAAGCAAGCCAAAAATTTTTATCAAAAAGCAATTACGGTTGATAAACCATATATCTATGCTTATTTAAATTATGCCCTTCTTTATAAAGCTGAAGGGAATTTATCTGAAGCAATTAAAATATATTCTTTAGGATTAGAGTATGAAGAAAATGATATTTTACGATATAATCGTGCTTGTTGTTTTGCTCTTTTAAAAAAATATAAAGAAGCATATAACGATTTAGTAATTGCAATTAAAGATAACAAAGATTTACAAGCATATATGCATTATGATCAAGAATTAACAGAAGTTATTACATTATATGGGCTTTAAACATATGCATTTAGTGATTTATTTCATACCTTATGATGAGGTGAAATTACATTGAATCGATTTAATGATTTAGCTTATGAGAGTTTTAGAAATACGATTACCCACGTTGTAATAAGCGGGGACACACTTTATAAGTTAGCTAATAAATATCAGACAACAGTTGCTGAAATTATGCAACTAAATAAATTAGCTTCTACGATGATTTTTCCAAATCAAGTTTTATTTATTCCAACAACCAACCATAGTGATTGTTCAGGAAGTTATAAATACATCACTAAAGAAGGAGATACCATCAATAAAATTAATGAAAACTATGAACTTAAAAATATGGATGAATTGCATGAATTAAAATTATGCCCAGGGCAAATTATTAATTTAGCAGCCAATCATACAAGAAGTTATAGTATCAAACAAAATGACACTTTGGCAAATATCTTACATGATCATAATTTAACATTGGATGAGTTGTTTGCGATTAATAAAGATAATTGGCTTCGTCCAAATACCAAAATTAATGTTTAATAAATTCCACACTAAGTGTGGTTTTTTTAATGTCAAAGGCATTCTTATAAAGAGTAGATTTTTTATTTATTTTATATTATAATAAATTTTAGGTGATAAAATGAAAGAAGTAAAAATTATAGGTGCTGGAATGGCTGGTTGTGAAGCAGCTTATTATCTAGCGAATAAAGGAATAAAAGTAAAATTATATGAAATGCGTCCAGTAAAAATGACGCCAGCACATAAAACCGATCAATTTGCTGAACTTGTTTGTTCTAATTCATTGCGAAGTGATTCATTAGAGAATGCTGTAGGAATTTTAAAAAGAGAAATGGAGACATTTAATTCGATATTAATGCGTCATGCTCGAGCTAATAGTGTATTAGCAGGAGGGGCATTGGCTGTTGATCGCCTTCCTTTTAGTGAAGCGGTAACTAATGAAATTAAAAGTCATCCTAATATTGAAATAATCAACGAAGAAGTTACGTCTTTGGATTTAGATAGCTATACTATTATTGCATCAGGTCCTTTAACAAGTGATCCGTTGTGTTCTAAAATAAAAGAAGTATTTGGTGAAGATGACTTTTATTTCTTTGATGCAGCAGCTCCTATTTTAACAGCTGATTCGATTAATTATGATGTTGTTTATTTAAAGAGTCGTTACGATAAAGGAGAAGCTAGCTATTTAAACTGTCCTTTTACAAAAGAACAATTTGATGTTTTTTATGAAAATTTAATCAATGCCGAAGGTGTTGTTCCTAAAGATTTTGAAATTAAAGTTTTTGAAGGATGCATGCCAATTGAAATTATGGCAAAAAGAGGAAAGCAAACATTATTATTTGGACCTATGAAACCGGTTGGTTTAAATAAACCAGATGGAACTAAACCTTATGCTGTAGTACAATTACGTCAAGATAATGCTAGTGGTAGTTTATATAATATCGTTGGATTCCAAACGCATTTAAAATATGGGGAACAAAAACGTGTTTTTCAAATGATTCCTGGATTAGAAAATGCTAATTTTGTTAAATACGGAGTAATGCATAAAAATACATATATTAATTCACCAAAAATTTTAAATCCAACATATCAAACCAAAAAATATCCTAAAATCTTTTTCGCTGGTCAGATTACAGGAGTTGAGGGATATGTTGAAAGTGCTGCAAGTGGAATATATGCTGCCATTAATATGGAACGTTTAATCAACAATAAACCACTTTTTATCTTCCCAAATGAAACAGTTATGGGGTCAATGAGTTATTATATTACTCATACATCAAGTGAAAATTTTCAACCGATGAATGCTAACTTTGGTATTATGAAAGATCTTGAATTTAAACATAACAAAAAAGAGCGTAAAAGTTTGTATGGTAAAAGAGCCTTAGAAAAAATTAAAGAATGTGCTTTGATGTTAAATGAATAAAGATGACATTAAGTACTTAGAAGCATTTAAAGAATATTTAACAAGTGTTAAAGGCTACAGTGAACATACTATCTTTGCTTATCTGTATGATATCAATGAGTTTATCACTTTTTACACTGAAGAGGGTTTAGCTAGAAATTTAATCTCGGTAAAAAATCGTGTTGGAAGTTATTACTTAGCTCATTTAGGGGCTAAAAATTTAGCATCAACCTCAATTTTAAGGAAACTTTCTAGCTTAAAAACGCTATATCATTATTTAGTCATCAGTGAAATAATTGATAATAATCCTTTTAGTAATTTAAGTGGACCTAAAAAAGATAAAAAATTACCGAAATATTTACAGACAGATGAGGTTATCGCGTTGATTGATTCGATAAATGAGGATAGTGATCTTAATAAAAGAAATAAAGTTTTATTAAAATTATTATTTTCAACCGGTTTAAGAGCAAGTGAAATTGTAAATATTAAAATAAAAGATCTTGAGTTTACGGAAGAACGTATTTTAATTCATGGAAAAGGACAAAAAGATCGCTATGTTATATTGTATACGGATTTATTAGAAGATTTAAAATATTATCTGACTTTTACACGAAATAATATTATTTCTACTAAATTAAAGGAAGACCATAAATATGTTTTTGTAAATTATCGTGGAACCAAATTAAGTGAACGAGGATTGCGAAAAATATTAGATAAAATTATAATTGATGCGGAAGAAACTTTTAATATATATCCGCATATGTTAAGACATAGTTTTGCTTCCAGTCTATTAAATAATGGTTGTGATTTACGATATGTGCAAGAGCTTTTAGGACATAAAAATTTATCCACAACACAAGTTTATACTCACATTTCAAAAGAAGAGTTGAAAAAAACGTATTTTGAATCTCATCCAAGAGCCAATAAAAATATAAAGAAAAAAACATAAGCTTAGTTCTTATGTTTTTTTATTACATTGTCGTTTTATGCGATATTTTCTAGCACTCAATACTTGACAGTGCTAAAATGTTATAATATAATAATACGTGAATTAGCACTCATAGAAAAAGATTGCTAGAAAA
>CALVBA010000029.1 GCA_944325695.1 uncultured Anaeroplasmataceae bacterium | reverse complement strand
ATATTAATATGTTACCCCTTTATAGGTCTTTTTTATAAACTAATTTTTTTTATTCTTTATAAAAGAATATGGTTCAACTTTCCAAATATCACGATTGTATTCACGCATTGTTCTGTCAGTTGTGAAAAAAGCTGATTGCGAAATATTAACAATTGCTTTTTCTAACCATTTATCTTGGTTTTTATATAATTCATTGGCTTTTTCATGGATAGTAATATAACTATCAAAATCTTTTAAAACAAAATAATTATCATGATATAAAAGATTTTCTCTGATGTCTTTAAATTCATCTTTAGCTACATTTTCAAAAAAACCATTTGTAAGAGCATCGATAACCAATTTAATTCTAGCATCACTATTATAATAATCCATTGGATGATAGTCATTTGTTTTATATAATTGATTTACTTCATCGGCATTCATTCCGAAAATAAAAATATTGTCATCACCAACAAGGTCTTTAATCTCAACATTAGCACCATCAAGAGTTCCTAAGGTTAAAGCACCATTCATCATAAATTTCATATTTCCAGTTCCACTTGCTTCTTTAGATGCTGTTGAAATCTGTTCTGATATATCAGCTGCTGGCATAATCATTTCTGCATATGTTACATTATAATTTACGACAAAAACAACTTTTAACTTTTTATTAACATAACTATCATTATTCACTTTAATAGCGATAGTATTAATTAATTTAATAATTTTTTTGGCAAAAGAATATGATGGAGCTGCTTTTGCACCGAAGATAAAAGTTTGGGGATAGAAGTTTTCATAAAATTCACGGTCATTTTTTAAACGATTATATAAATAAATAATATGTAAAGCATTTAAAAGCTGCCGTTTATATTCATGAAGTCGTTTAACTTGAATATCAAATATTGAGTTAACATCAATAGAAATTCCTTGATTTTGATATATTTTTTCAGCTAAAGCTTTCTTTCTAGCAAATTTCATCTTTGAAATTTTTTGCTTAACTTCCAAATCATCTTTTTTAGAAAGTAATTGATTGATTAAATCAGGTTTTTTAACCCAATCATCTCCGCAATATTCATTTAAAATTTCCACCAATTCAGGATTTATATGATAGCACCAACGACGATGGGTAATTCCATTTGTTTTATTATTAAATTTATTAGGATAATACTCATGGAATGTTTTCATCTCTATTTCTTTTAAAATTTTAGTATGTAATTCAGCAACACCATTAACGCTAAAACTTCCTGCAATGGCTAAGTTTGCCATAAAAACAGTGTTATCCTTAATAATTGCCATTTCCATAATTCGTGGATCATTAGCTTCATATTTTTGTGATATCTCAATTAATAAACGGCGGTTGATTTCTTCTGTAATGCTATAAATACGTGGTAATAATGTTTTAAATAAGTCAATAGGCCATTTTTCTAAAGCTTCTGATAAAATCGTATGATTTGTATACGCACAACAATTTTTAGTAATACGCCATGCCTCATTCCATTCAATATGTTCTTCATCTACTAAAATACGCATTAATTCTGGAATTATTAATACTGGATGAGTATCATTAATGTGAAAAACTGCATATTTATCTAAATTAGCTAACGTTTTAAATTTTTCTTTATGTTTTTGACAAATCGATTTAATTCCTGCAGCACAGAAAAAATATTGTTGTTTTAAGCGAAGCATTTTACCATCATATGTTGAATCATTAGGGTATAACATCGCTGATATTTCTCTGATTCTTCGATGATATTCAAAGCCATTATTAGGATTTTTTGAAGATGGTTCTGCACTCCATAAACGTAATGTATTAACAACACCATTTCCATCTCCAATAATAGGAATATCATAAGGAACAGCCTTAACAAACTCGACATTTTCATGACGAACAACTAAATGATTATTAACAACATCTAAATAAACTTCACCATAAAATGGTACTTCCACAGCCTCGTCATCTTTTCTAATTTCCCAAACATTCACATCTTTTAACCAACGATCTGGGTATTCAACTTGATATCCATCTTTAATTCCTTGTTCAAAAAAACCATATCGATATCGAATACAGTTTCCATGTACAGGCAAGCCTAATGAAGCTACTGAATCCATAAAACACGCCGCCAAACGGCCTAAACCACCATTACCTAATCCTGCGTCTGACTCTTGATGCTCAACTTCATTTAAATCTATTTTTAACTCGTTAAACACTTCTTCAACGACACTTCGAATATGAGCATTAAATAAATTATTAGTAATCAATCGTCCCATTAAAAATTCCATTGAAAAATAATAAACTTGACGAATATTTTTATTTTTTATCTCATCATTTGTTTTTTTCCAATTACTTGCAATGGCACATCGAACCATATCGCCTAAAACTACATATTGTTGGTAAGGAGTTGCATCTTTAAAGTCTATTGCATATTTAGATTCTACATTTTTAATAAAATCATCTTTAAATTTTTTAGCGTTTGCAAAGCTATCATATTTAGTCATCATTTATTTCCCCTTTTCTTATATGGTTTACGCATTTTTAACATGATAATAGATAATGGGGCTATTTTAATATTAATCGAACGTTTTTGATTATGCATTGGAATTTTTTCACTTTTTATAAATCCTTGATTAATAAAATTATTTCCACCATATAAGGAATTATCACTGTTAAAAATTTCATAATACATTCTTACACCACTAACACCAAACCGATATTCTTCATATCGATTTTTAGAAGCGTTCATTAAAATATAAATGCTTTCATTTTCATCTAGACTGTTACGCTTATAAATATATATTGATTGTTCTGTATTATTCGCATCGATAAAACTAAATCCTCTATTATCATAATCTAATTGATATAATGCTTTTTCATTATTATAAATAGTCATGATATCTTTAATATATGTCTTAAACTTAGAATGCGCCTCAAATTCTAGCAAATTCCACTCTAATTCTTTAGCATAATTCCATTCGCTAAATGGTGCTAATTCACTCCCCATAAAAAGAAGTTTTTTACCGGGATGAGTCATCATATATCCAATTAAAAGGCGATAATTAGCAAATTTTTCAAAATAATTACCTGGCATCTTATTTAATAAAGATCCTTTCATATGGACTACTTCATCATGAGATAAAGGTAATAAAAACTGCTCACTATAATAATACATCATTGAAAAAGTTAATTTATGATGATGATATTTACGGTTAGATGGTTCTTCTTTAAAATATTTTAAAGTATCATTCATCCATCCCATATCCCATTTGTAATTAAATCCCAAACCACCACTATCAACTGGTTTAGTCACATTGGGAAAACTTGAAGAATCTTCAGCAGATAAAATAATTCTGTCATCTTCTTTAAATAAAATAGTACTTAATTCTTGCAAAAATTCACACGCCTTTTTATTATATGCATCAGTTTTTCCTTGATAGTAGATAATATTACTAACAGCATCAATTCTAAAACCATCGATGTGAAATTTCTTTAAATAGAATAAGGCATTAGAAAATAAAAAACTTTTCGTAATTCCTTTAGATAAATCTAAATTAGCTGTTCCCCAAACTTCATTTTCTCTTTCATAATATGATGGGTATTCATATAAATAATCCCCATTAAAACGGTATAATCCATGATCATCTTTACAAATATGTCCAGGCACCCAGTCAAGAATTACTCCGATATTATGTTGATGCATGTAATCAATGAAATACATCAACATATTAGCATCGCCATAACGTGTTGTAACGCTATAATAATTCGTAATCTGATATCCCCAAGAAGCATCTAATGGATGTTCCATTAGTGGCATAATTTCTACATGCGTAAAGTGCATTTCTTGCAGGTAAGGAGCTAATTTATGTGCAAGTGTTTTGAAATCATAAAAGTTACCATCACAAAATCGCATAAAAGATCCTGCATGTAATTCATATATTGCTACTGGTTTATCATATGTCTTTTCTTTTGTATACATATAAATATCATCATGCCACTGATATAAACAATCGATATCAAAACATAATGAATTATGCTCTTTTGTCAATGCTTGTTTAAAGGCAAATGGATCAGCCTTATAGATATCTCTTCCTTGTACATTAAGAATATACTTATATTCTAAATCAGGGATAAAACCATCGATTTTAGCATACCAAATCCCACTTACAACTTCTTCCATTACAATTCTTTTTTGAAAGTCTAAAGCAGTAATTAAGTACACGCAACAACAATCAGGTGCATAAAGTAAAAAAGAGGTGTATGTTTTGTCATCTTCTGATACTTTATGTGCTCCGAAGTACTTATAAGCATCAAGCATTTTCCCTGATTGAAAGTAATATAAGAATTCTTCTGTTACATAGCGTTTCACAAAAACACCCCCCCTTATACATATTTAATTATATTATAAATTAAAGTGATTTTAAAGATTTATTATAGAAAAACTGTCGATAATATCGTCGTAATTATATCCTTTGGTTAAAAGGCTTTGAATTATTTTTTGTTTTAACTGATAACCTTCATATTTATTTTTATATTTTAAATGACACTTTTCTAAATCAAATTTAAGTCGTTTAATATCGTCGATTTGCTCGATTTTATCTTGATTATTTATTAATACTTCATTAATCATCGCTTTAGAATAACCCTTTAAATAAGCTATTTCTCTAAAACTATTAATAACTTGGTTTTTTGATTTTTTAGCTTTGTTTTTTAGATGACTTTGAAATAATAAATTTAAGTTGTTTAAAGCTTTTTCATCATCATAATCCTTTAATACTAAATCAATTATATCTGTTTTAACATCTTTTTTGATTAAGAAGTTTTTAATAAAATACATTCCTTTTTTTTCACTTAAATAATAATTTAGATAAGTTATTGACGTTTTATAATCATCAATATAACGCATTTTAATTAAATACTCTACAACTTCATCTTGTTTATTTACTGATAGATTAGATTTTTTTAAATATGTTTTAACATCACTAATAAATCGAGGTTTATGCAAATATTTAATCGTCTTGCTAATTGTTTCAAAAAATAGTTCATCTTCTTTAATTGCTTGAAATTCTAAAATAGATATAACTTTATTTTTTATAAGAAGATGTTTTACAACTACGTCTTCTAAAACATCAATTACCTCATCATTATCAAATTTGATTTCATAGAACCGCTTTTTTTTATTAATTTCAATAATTTTCATCTTAATTATTTGCAGCCATTTTTTTTAAATAAGTCGAAATGAAGATGTCAATATCTCCATCCATTACAGCATTGATATTCCCAACTTCAGCATTTGTGCGATGATCTTTAACTAAGGTATATGGATGGAAAATATAGCTTCTAATTTGTGATCCAAAAGAAATATCACTTTGAACACCTTTTAATTTATCAATTTCTGCTTGTTTTTTCTTCATTTCTAATTCTAATAAACGGCTTTTTAAAATGACTAATGCTTGTTCACGGTTCTTAATTTGACTACGTTCATTTTGACATGTAACAACAATATTAGTTGGTATATGCGTCATTCTAACCGCTGAATCTGTCCTATTTACAGATTGCCCACCAGCACCACTAGAACGATAAACATCTACTCTTATATCTTCATCTTTTACTTCAATTTCAAATGTATCATCAAATTGTGGCATAACTTCCACAGAAGCAAATGAAGTATGACGACGTGCGTTTGAGTCAAAAGGCGAAATTCTAACTAATCGATGCACTCCGGCTTCACTTTTTAATAGACCATAAGCATTTAATCCTTTAATAAGTATTGTAACACTTTTAATTCCAGCTTCATCTCCTGTTTGATAATCTAAAACTTCTACTTTAAAGTTTTTCTTTTGCGCATAGCGTAAATACATACGATAAAGCATATCAGCCCAGTCTTGCGATTCTGTTCCACCAGCTCCAGGATGAATTTCTAAAATACAATTTTTACTATCATAAGGATTTGATAAAATAACACTAATTTCAAATTTATTAATTTTTTGATCTAAGGTATTCATCTCTTCTTCAATCATTTGATTTAATTCGTCGGTTTCTTCTTCATCATATAATTCAATTAACCCTTTTAAATCTTTTAAACGATCTTCTAATTCGGCATAATCTTTGGCTTTACCTTTTAAAGTATTAAACTTTGCAATTATACTTTGTGCTTTTTTAGTGTCATTCCAAAAATCACTTGAATTAATCAATTCATCTAAGGTTTGGACTTCTTCTTTTAGTTTTTCAATATTGCATGCTTGTGCTAAATCATTAATTGATTGCGTAAAGCGGTTCATATTCAGATTAATTTCATATTTTTCCATAGTATCTCCTTACAAAAAATAAGCTCTAAAAAGAGCTTATTTTATTCTTCTTTAACTCCAGCCCCACAACAGAATTTGTATTTTCTACCACTTCCGCATGGGCATGGATCATTTGGTTTTGCTTTATTTTTATTAACCACTGGTTGACGTTTTAAATGCTCTTTACTATCATTTGTCATTAAATTTTTAGGAGCTTGTTGTTGTTTTTCTACTTCGTTTTCACGAATTTGTGATTTTACATAATATTTAACAATTTCAATACTCATATTGTACTTCATTTGTTCAAATAAGCGTAAACCTTGTTCCTTATACACAACTAATGGGTTTGATTGAGCATAAGCTTGTAGTGTTACTCCTTGACGTAATTCACTCATCGTGTCAATGTGTTGTGTCCAATATGTATCAAAAACTTTGATTAAAATAATACGTAAAAATTCATTGTAGATAACAGTCGGAAATTCTTTTGTCTTTTCTTTAACACTATTAACTACAAGTTCATATAAGAAATCAACAATTTCTTTTTCATCAAGCTTTTCTAAATCACTTACTTTGACAACTTCGCTTGCAAATAATTGGGTATTAAAGAAATGAGCTATTTCTTCATCCTTAATTTTAAATTTGTTTAATGATACTTCCTCAATATAAGGATCTAACATATTTTCAACCCCGATACGAATCATTGGGAAAGCTATTTCTTCTAAATTATCCGCTTTAATAATATCTGTCCGTTGTTTGTAAATGATTTCTCGTTGTTGACGGATAACATCATCATATTTTAAAACGTTTTTACGCGAATCATAATTGTTTCCTTCAATACGTTGTTGGGCTTGAGCAACTGATTTGGTGAACATTTTTGATTCTAATGGTTGTGATAAATCGCTTGATAACATTTTTAAAACACTTTGAATACGCATTTTAAAACTTTCGCCACCAAAACGCATTAATAACTCATCTTCTGCTGATAAGTAGAAACGTGAATAACCTGGATCTCCCTGACGACCAGAACGACCACGAAGCTGATTATCGATACGGCGAGATTCATGACGTTCTGAACCAATTACCGCAAGTCCACCTAACTCTGCGACACCTTCACCTAATTTAATATCTGTTCCACGTCCAGCCATATTAGTAGCAATCGTTACCGCAAATTTTTGTCCTGCTTTTTCAACAATCTCAGCTTCGCGTGCATGATTTTTAGCATTTAATACTTCGTGACGAATTCCTTCTTTAGCTAGTAAATGACTTAATAACTCCGATGTTTCAACCGCAACTGTACCTAATAATACAGGTTGTCCAATCGCATGACGTTCTTTAACATCTTGAATAATGGCTTTATATTTAGCATCTAATGTTGCATAAATTAAATCTGGCATATCAAGACGAATAACCGGTTTATTCGTTGGAATCTCAACAACATACATGTTATAGATATCTCTAAATTCTTCTTCTTCTGTTTTCGCAGTTCCGGTCATTCCTGATAGCTTTTTGTACATTCTAAAGAAATTTTGATATGTTATAGTCGCTACTGTTACTGTTTCTTTTTTAATTTCAACGCCCTCTTTAGCTTCAATAGCCTGATGTAGACCTTCACTATATTGACGTCCTTTTAAAACACGTCCAGTAAATTGGTCAATAATTAATACTTCTCCATCACTAACCATGTAGTCTTTATCACGTGCCATAATATAATTAGCTTTTAAAGCATTATTTAAGTGGTGAACTAACGAAACATAACGTAATTCATATAAATTTTTAATTCCAAAAGCACGTTCAGCTTTACTGATTCCTTCATTTGTTAAAGCAATTGTTTTGGCTTCAATATCAATTTCATAATCTTCGTCTTTTAAACGTTTCACAAAACTATCAGCTTGTAAGTATAAATTCGTAGTATTTTTAGCTTGTCCAGAAATGATTAACGGTGTTCGAGCTTCATCGATCAAAATTGAGTCAATTTCGTCAATAATCGCACAATTTAATCCACGTTGTTGAACTAATTGATTTTTATTTTGAACCATATGATCGCGTAAATAATCAAATCCTAATTCTGCATTTGTTGAATATAAAATATCACATTCATATTGAGCTCTTTTTTCCGCTTGTGAGTAATCACGTAAATTTAACCCAACAGTTAACCCCATGTATCTAAATAAATCACCGATTTCCCCATTAGCTTCACGAGCACATAAGTATTCATTAACTGTAACAATATGAACCCCTTGTCCACTTAAAGCATTTAAATAAGCAGGCATTACTGAAGTTAAAGTTTTTCCTTCACCTGTTTTCATTTCTGCAATATTACCACCATGAATGGCAATGGCTCCACAAACTTGAACAAAATAAGGGCGTTTATTTAAAAAGCGTGCTGCTGCCTCTCTTACTAAAGCATATGCTTCAGGTAAAATATCATCTAGTGATTCCCCTTCTTGAACTCTTTTTTTAAATTCATTTGTTTTAGCAATAATAGCATCTTGATCTGGTAATGCTTTAAACTCTTCTTCTAGTGCAAAAACTTGTTTAGCCACTTTTTGACAGCGTTTAAATTCCTTATACCCTGAATCAAATAGTTTTTTAATAATTGACATTTTAAAGTACCTCATTTTCATTTACTTATTCTAATTAGAATTATAAAAGATTTTCTTATTTTTTTCAACTTATAATATATAAAAAATACCCTACAACCAGTTTAACCAGTCATAGGGCTTCGAAATTATGCCGTTTCTAAAACAGCATAATCACCATCATAACGTTTATAAACAACATTAACACTATCAGTATCAATATCGAAATATACAAAGAATGTATGGTCTAATAATAACATTTGTTCTAAAGCATCATTTAAAGTCATCGGTTTTAACTCTAGTTTTTTAGAACGAACAACTTTACCTTCGTAAACCTCAACAAAGTTTTTATCATCTAAATAATCATTAGTATGATCATTTGTTAGCATATGTTTGATAGATGTTTTATCTAATTTACTCTTAACACGTTCTTTATGTTTTTTAATTTGTGTTGCAAGCTTATCAAAAGCTTTATCAATCGCAGCGTATAAATCATAATCTGAAGCTTCTGCACGCATAATTAAATTCTTTGAAGGAATTGTAACTTCTACTTTATGTTTGTCTTTGTAAACCTTGCAGACAACTCTAGCATCGATTTCTACGTCATCTGAGAAATAGTTTTGAATTTTGCTAATTTTTTTAATTGCATATTCCTTATTAGCATCTGATGGATGGAATCCATTTTTTCCTAGTACTTCAATTCTCATAAATATTCACTCCTTCTTTACACCTTAATTATAGCATATATGAAAAACGTTTACAATAATTATACGCTTATTTTTTCGTTTTTATTTATTTTGAACCTTATAAACATTGCAAGCTTGTAACCCTTTTTCACCATTTTTTAAATCAAATTCAACAACTTGACCTTCTTCTAAAGTCTTAAATCCTTCATCTAAAATTGAACTATAATGAACAAAAATATCATCATAATTTTCTTTTAGTATAAAACCATAGCCTTTTTCATTATTAAACCATTTTACTTTTCCAACAAGCATACTTGTTACCTCCACTTAATTTGATACTATAATTGTACGCAAATAACTATCATTATACAACCTTGACCGTCTAAAAAAGTTCGACAAATTATGCAAAATAGCTAATAACATACACGATTTCATCTGTTAGGGTAGCTACTTTTTCCATTTCTTTTAAAACGTTTTCAGTTAATTTGAAAAAATCATATAATAAAATAATATTATTCTCTTTTATTTTGTTTATAGTATCAATTAATTGATACATTTCATTTGAAAAAAGATCCAAATCATAAAACATCTTTTGATCAAAGAAATAAAAATTAATAAGCTTACGATTATCTAATGGGATAATCTGGACTTTTATATTGATTGATATTTCTTTTTTGCATTTATCACAGATTAAGTCTTCTTGCAAATCAAAAAGATTTTTCAATGTACGCTTAAAATAAAAAGTTTTTTGACAAATTAAACATCTCATGCAATCACCATTTATTTATTATAAAAAAGCTTTTTTTTACTTTTTTTTAACCATGTAATTTGATATAATAAAATAGTTAGGAGTGATTTAATTGTCTAATAAAATTGATGCCCGCGCAGCTAAGACATACGCCATTATTTTCAAGTCATTAGATGAGTTATTACAAGATAAAAATTTTTCCGAACTTTCTGTTTTGGATATTACCAATCATGCGAAAATCCACCGAACAACTTTCTATAAACGTTTTAAAGATAAAAATGATGCTTTAGAAGCATATATTCAAAACTGCTTTAAATGTTTAAATAATCAAGTATTCGACTTAAACCATTATAGAACACCACAAGAGTATTACTTATCATTACTTGGTGGTTTTTTTGATGTCATTTATGAGAATAAATCTTTATATAACTCCTTAATCTTAAAAGATGAAAAAAACTATGACATTGTAATTGTTTTAATGCATTTATTACGACAAATGATTAATGATAAAATTAAAGAAGTGGAAAATTTTGGGATTATTCATCGAACTTCTTCTGAATTATTAGCTGCTGTATATAGTGGTGCTTTAGTATCATTAATTATTTTTTGGAAAGAACATAAAAATGTTAGTAAACAAGAATTATATACAACGTTGAACCGTATTATCTTAAAATAGAATCGCTTAAGCGATTTTTTATTTTGTAATCAATATTGAATACTTGTTAAAAAAGATATATATTAATTGTATTGGGTATTCATTAGACATATATAAATATAATTATTTTAATGTATACTGATTATATTTTAAAATTCTTTTTATATTAAAACTCATCTTTAAAGGTAATAAACTACTAGATGAAGAATGCCACATTTCAATATTTAAAACTTATTAAGGGGGAAATAAAATGATAGGTTATATCATAACATTTATAAGTGCAATTATTTTAGGAAAATTAGTATCAAAAATAAAACTTCCAGCTATCTTGGGTTGGTTAATTGCTGGCATGATTTTAGGGCCATATGCTTTAGGATTATTAAATCAAGAACTTTTAGATAATCAAATTTATAAATATATAATTAACATTTTAGAATGTATAGTTGGCCTAATGATTGGAACTGAATTAGTATGGAAAAAAATAAAATCTGCTGGTAAACAAATTATAATTACAACGCTAACACAATCTCTTGGAACTTTTTTCCTTGTTTCTTTTGCTTTTGGCGTTTTATTCTTCTTTTTAGATATCCCTTTTTATTTAGGATTTATTTTTGGTGGTATCGCCTTGGCAACTGCTCCGGCACCAGCCTTGTCAATTGTTAAAGAGTTTAAAACTCAAGGTCCAGTTACTAAAACTTTAATTCCTATGGCCGTCTTAGATGATGTAATTGGCGTTATTATCTTTTTTAGTGTCATATCAATTGTAGGAGGGCATATTTCTAACGGAGGCATGCCTTTCTACATGATTCCTTTATTCATCATCTTACCCATTATTATTGGTGGAATCGGTGGTTTGATTTGCGGATTTATTCTTAAAAAAACAACTACTTTGACAAGTTATATTATAAATATTGGTGTTTCGTTATTAGTAATTTCTTTTTTATCAATATACATTAATGAATATCTTTTACCTGTATCTATTTTAAACTTTATGTTAATAGGAATGGCGTTTTCAGCAGTTTTTGCTAATATGCTTGATGAAGAAAAGATGCAAAATATTATGCGCTATTTTAATCCTGTAATTAGTATCTGTCTTGTGGCTGTTATTTTGAACTTAGGTGCCCCATTAGATTATCATCTAATCTTAGGGGCGGGCGTTTTTACTGCTTTATACATTATTTTTAGAGCCCTTGGAAAATATTTTGGGGCTTATTTTGGAGCATCTATTACAAATGCTCCACAAACAGTTAAAAAATATTTAGGATTTACTTTATTGCCACATTCAGGTGTTTCATTAGTTTTTACTGGTATTGTCGTTAATGTTTTAAGTCCAATAGTTCCAGAATACGCAAACATTATTCAAGGAACAATTGCAGCTGCCGCTGTTATTAATGAAATTATTGCGGTTATCATTGCGAAAAAA
>CALVBA010000028.1 GCA_944325695.1 uncultured Anaeroplasmataceae bacterium | reverse complement strand
AAATTGTTAATAATATTTAAATAAAAGCTATAGAGCAATTAGAAGTTATTCTAAATGTTTTATAGCTTTTTTTTATATGTAAAAAGAAAAAAATAAAAAATATGTAATATTAGTTATGAGGTGATAAAATGAAAAAAATTTGTGTTGTTATTCTAATGCTTTTACTGACACAAATAAAAGTAAAAGCAAATGTTGATTATCAAAATTATGAATCTATGGAAGTTTATGGGGGAGTATTACTGCGTGATTTTACAGATGAAGATTATGATAAAGGATATAGTAAGCTAGCAAATGCTAAAATCTTTGGTTGGAATATACACATGATGAATGAAAATATTCGTGTTAAATATGTAACAGAAACCGTATTTTCCTACTATAACAAGGGTACAACTCCAATAAAATATGAAACAACCCTAGTTAAAAATATAACATCTAAACAAAATATATCAGCCTCAGGAAGCATCGGTATTCAAGTTAAAGGTGATATAAAAAAATTTAAAGGACAATTAGACTCAGCTCTTAAAATTAGTTATGATAATCAAAAAATTGAAGATATAAAAGAAACGACTAAAATGACATTTGAAGTTGATCCAGATACACAAGTAATATTAAAAATATGTGGTGAAGGGCGGATAAGCAATGGGGTTGCAAAAAAATATTTCTTTTTTCTAACAACCCAACAAGGTGGTTTTGAAGTTTTTGATATCACTAGTCAATACCAAAGATTAGAGAAAATAAAGGTGTAATAATGAAGAAAAATCAATTTATTATTATGATTATCGGCTTAATAGGTTTTGCTTTAGGTATATTAATATATGCAAGATCTAATAACCGGTATGAAGAAGAGATTTGCTGTATAAAGAAAAATTACTCTATGATTAATGAAAATGATGTATTTACAATTAGTTTATTTATCAATCGTAGCATCCATCAAATAACTGATGAAAATACTACTTTTTATCTATGTGATAAAGATGAAACTATTCGTCTCAATCTTACTTTAGATGATATTTATATTAAATCTGAGGAAAAATATCAAAAGATGTACTTCTATCAATATGTTTTAATTTTTAAAAACTTAAATCAAAATGATGATGTTTTTATTGATGAAGCTTATTTATTGGTCAATATGCCGAGTTTAAAATATAAAATTGCGATTGGTTCTTTTAGTAGTGTTACAATAAATGGATATATTCCTTTTAATAGCTTATATGGGGTGTTTAATACTATTAATGGGTGCAAGACACTTGTTGGGATTGTAATTGGTTTGGATCGTTATAATTACTTAGTTGATGAATTTATTATTGGATCAAAAAGTTATATTGACACTGAAAACATCATTCCGTTAAAAGATGATATAAGTAATGATATTAATATTACTGATTTAATTCCCCATTATAAATATTTTGGAAAGAATAAAAGAAAATCATACTTTATTGCTTCAGATAAGTTATTCTTACCGATTAGATATGAACAATTACAATTAAATGACAACCCCGCTTTAATCTTTAAAACAAAAGATGATGTACTAGCAATTGATAATTTTAATTATTTAAACCATAATCTCTCCCTTAATAAATATCAAGATTTAATTAATAAAGGAAAAATAATTTGAAATATAAGGAGGTAAAAATGATTGTATTTAATAATGTAGTGAAATATTATAATAAAAAATCTTATACTAAAGAATTAAATTTTCAAATTAATTTACAAGCTATTAATTTAATTATTGGTGGAAACGGTTCAGGGAAAAGCACTTCATTAAAACTAATCTGCAAATTTATTTTATTAAAACAAACAGATCGTGGTAAAATTGTTAATGATTTTAAAAAAATTGCTTTTTTACCAGAAAAAACAGCAATACCATTGCATGGAATGGTAAATGAATACCTTAAAAATGTTATTAAAATATATGATGTTGAAGATAAAATAGATTATTATTTAAATCTTTTTAATCTAAAAAATACAGCTTTAAAAACACTGTCTAAAGGGATGATGCAAAAGGTATGCATCATTCACACATTGCTTTTAGATGCGGATTTATATGTTTATGATGAACCACTAGATGGCATAGATGAAAATGCGGCTAAAACATTTATAAAATGTTTAAATGAAAAGGTGAAGAAGGGAAAAACAGTTATTATAGCGACCCATAAGAAAGATGTCTTTTTAAAATATGCTAGCGTTAATTAGAATTTATAACCAGTTTCATTTTCATAAAAAAATAATGGCTACTTTAATCATTTTAACAATTACTTTAAGTTTTTTCTTTCTTTATAATATTGATATACAAGGAATTAAGATTCGTTATTTAAGTTATTATCGTTCTTATCATAATAACTATTTTTACCAAAATCTTTTGTTAATTAACATAACCAATATTTTCTTTATCATTAGCGTATTAAGTTTTGAAGTCGATAAAAGAGTTATTAATTTTGATAAGATGTTTTTAGCAAATCTTTCGAGAAAAAAAGTCGTTACAGCAAAATTGCTTTCTTATTTTAAAATTATATTCATCTTCTGGGTTTTACAAACACTTGTAGAATTAATTATTGCATTAATCTTTTATAAATACTTATGGATTGAAAAAGTGATTATAAAAATAAAATTATACACTTTGTTATTTAATATCTTTTGCTTTTTAATTGCTTATTTGGTTATTTTTATAACTAAAAATATTTTTTCATCATTTATCTTAATTATTTTTTATTTCACTTTAAATATCAATAGCCAAATTTATTCGCTAAAAGATTTTAAAAAATTTCATTATATCTTGTCATTATTTAATTTCAGTTATATAATAGAAAAAGCTGAGATTATAAATTTTGATTTTTTTTATCACTGGTATTATTTTTTATTCATTATTATTGCTCTCTATGAAAGTATTATTATGGCCTCATATTTAAAAAAAATAAATTAATTTTAAATAGATATTGACAATGATTAATTTATTTGGTAAAATATTAGAGTAAATTAAATAAAGTGGAAAGAAGAAGCACCCCTTCTCACCCGATTTACACGGTAAATGGGTAAAAAGCGACGATTTGTATATTAGTTATTTTGTGGGTGCAGTTTGCGCTCACTTTTTTTATATTTACGTATGTTAACAATATTTTGGAGGTGTAACATATTAATAAAAGTAGAAGAAACAATTCTGATGAATTAATGGTTAATGAGGAAATTCGAGTAAAAGAAATGCTTGTTATCGATGATAAAGGTAACAAATTAGGTCTATTAGCCAAAAAACAAGCTTTAATCGAAGCTTCTAATCGAGGTTTAGATTTAGTCTTAGTTTCACCAGAAGGAAATCCACCAGTTGCTAAATTGATGGATTATTCAAAGTATCGCTTTGAACAACAAAAACGTGCTAAAGAAATTAAGAAAAATCAAAAAGTTACTTTAGTAAAAGAAGTTCAATTAAGTCCGACAATTGAAAAGCATGACTTTGAAACAAAAGCTCGCAATGCGATGAAATTCCTTGCCAAAGGAAATAAAGTAAAAGTAACATTACGTTTTTATGGTCGTATGATTGTTCATCAAGAAGTTGGTAAAAAGGTTGTCGATGATTTTGCAGCATTCTTAAGTGAAGTTGCAAACGTAGAAGTTCCGGCAAAACTTGATGGTAAACAATTATTTATGGTCTTAGCACCAAAATCAGAAAAATAAGGAGTTGAAATTATGCCAAAACAAAAAACACATAGCGGTTTAAAGAAAAGAATTAAAATTACTGGTACTGGAAAAATCAAAAGAGGACACAGTAAAACTGGACACTTAAAAACTAATAAAACTCACAAACAAAACAAGAACTTATCTAAACCAGGATTAGTTCATAGCTCAGATGCAAAAAGAATTAAATCATTAATTTCTAACATGATGTAATATTAAATAGGAGGTAAGAACATGCCAAGAGTTAAAGGTGGATACGTTACAAGAAGACGTCGTAAAAAAGTTATTAAATTAGCTAAAGGATATTATGGATCAAAGCATGCGCTTTATAAAACTGCAAATGAACAAGTTATGCGTTCATTAGCTTATGCTTACAGAGATAGAAAGGTTAAAAAACGTGAATTCCGTAAATTATGGATTTCTCGTATCAATGCTGCTTGCCAATTAAACGGAATGAAATACAGCCGTTTTATGAATGGATTATCAAGAGCTGGTATTGAAATGAATAGAAAAATGTTAGCTGAATTAGCTGTTAGCGATGCAAATGCTTTTGCTAACTTAGTTGAAGTAGCTAAACAAGGATTAGCTAACCCAGCTGTAGTTAAAGAAGTTAAAGAAACTGCAAAAGTAGTTGCTAAAGAAGCTCCAAAAGCTGAAAGCCAAGATTTAGAAAGCTTAACAGTTGCTGAATTACGTGAATTAGCTAAAACTAAAGGTTTAAAAGGTATTTCTTCTTTAAAGAAATCTGAATTAATCGAAGCTTTAAAATAATATTAAAAAAAGATGGCATTTAAAGTCATCTTTTTTTATTATATTTAGTCGCTTTTAAAAGTCTTTAAATACTTGAAAAAAGCTTTAAAATATGATAACATATATTTGCTAAGGAGACTCCGGAGAGCTCAAAGAATAGAAACGGAGGTCAAGATTATGCCGGTGTTGAATGCCTTTAATTTAGGAATCCTAATGGTATGATAAGAGACCTCCACCGTGAGACCATCAAGTTCTCACTACTCCTTAGTTTATATAATAAAAAATTAAAGCCTTTATGGCTTTTTTTATTTAAAAACAAATAAATACTTGAAATCATTACATTTTTTTTATATAATATACTTTGATAAAATTTTATTAGGAAGGGTTTATTATGAAGTATTTAAATTATGTTTTAAGTGGATTTGTTGCAGGTATATTAATTGCATTCGCTGGGACAATTTATTTTATGTGTGGGGATAACCACGTTGTAGGTGCATTATTATTTACATTCGGTCTATTTATGATTATGGTATTAGGATGCAACTTATATACTGGTAAAATTGGGTATATGATAGAGAATAAGAACTATTTAGAGGTTTTATTTTCATTAATTGGAAATTTATTTGGAACTGTTTTTATCGGATTATTATTAAACTTAACGAAATATAAAGATTATCTATATATTCATGCTTTACCTAAAATGGAAGGTAAAACAGATTTTGATATTAATTCTTTAATTTCTATTTTAGTATTATCAATTTTCTGTGGTGCTTTAATGTTTCTTGCTTATGCTGCACGAAAAAAATTAGAAGATAAACTTGGTCAATATATTGCTTTATTCTTATGTGTAATGGTATTTATTTTATGTGGATTTGAACATAGTATCGCCAATATGTATTACATTACAGTAGCACATGCTTGGAGTTTTACAATTATAATACCATTAATTGTTATGATTGTTGGAAATGCCATTGGTGGTATTGGTACATGGGCAATCACGACATATCTAGATAAAAATATGAATCATTAATTTAAGATGCTTTTATGATATTCGATTAAATAGCAGGATATTCTAAAAGCATTTTTTTTATTTTTTAAAAATAATTTAAAGAAAAAATGTATTATATATAAACAATAGCTATTTAAAGTAATTAAAATAACGTTAAAAAATAACTGTAATCGTTTACTTTGATATTTAGTTTGTATTATTGAATTTAATATGGTACAATATGGAAGTATGTTTATTAAAACGTATTATATTTTTGAAAGGAAAAGCAATATGTTACATATTGTAAGCAAAAGATGAAATTTACAGAATTAGGAATTAAAGATTATATTTTAAAAGCAATTGATAAATTAGGTTTTGAAGAAGCAACAGAAATTCAAGGGTTAGCGATCCCAGAGGTATTAAAAGGAATCGACGTAATTGGTCAAGCGCAAACAGGGACAGGGAAAACTTTTAGTTATGCTATCCCGATTATTGAAATGGTTGATACAGAATGCAAAGACGTTCAAGCATTAGTATTATGTCCAACACGAGAATTGACTATTCAAGTGCAAAAAGAAGTAGAAAAACTACTTGAGTATACTAAAAAAATCAAAGTGGCTACCATTTACGGAGGAACATCTTATGAAAAACAAATCCGCGAATTAAAAAATAGACCACAAGTTGTTATTGGAACACCTGGGCGTATTATCGATCATATGAATCGTAAAACATTACAATTAGATCATTTAAAAATGTTAGTATTAGATGAAGCTGATGAAATGTTAAAAATGGGATTCAAAGATGATTTAGAAATCATTTTAAAAGATACACCAGATAAACGACAAACTGTTTTATTTAGCGCCACAATGCCACCATTTATCAAAAACATTGCTAAAAATTATCAAAAAAATCCTGTTCATCTTGTTGTAGAAAAAAAGACATTAACAGTAGAAATGATCTCTCAAGAATATTATTTTGTAAAACGTGACGATAAAAAGGAACTTTTAGTAAGATTATTAGACTTTTATGAGTTTAAGTCATCGATGATATTCTGTAACACGAAAAAAGAAGTTGATGAATTAGTAACTTTTTTACAAAAACATGAATTTTCAGTTGACGGATTACATGGGGACTTAAAACAAATGGTGAGAGATAGAGTTATGAACGCATTTAGATCTGGTAGTGTCAAAATTTTAGTAGCGACTGATGTTGCTGCTAGAGGTATTGATGTATCAGATGTTGAAGTAATTTTTAACTATGATATCCCTCAAGAAGATGAAACATATGTTCATCGAATCGGAAGAACAGGAAGAGCAGGACGCAGTGGAAAATCTATTACTTTTGTGCATCCACGTGCTAAAACACGTTTAAAAGAAATTGAAAATTATACGAAAAAGGAAATGACTTTTAAAGAAATTCCTTCAATCGAAGATATCAATAATGCCAAAGTAAGTAAGGTTTATTCAAAGATTGTTGAAGAAATTAATAGTTATAATAAAATTGATCAAACACAAATGATTAACCGTCTAGTAAAAGAAGGTTATGATGTTAATCAAATTATTAATGCTTTAATCTCTTTAACAGTTAAAGAAGAAAAACGTCAATACAAAGATATTGAAATTATCCCTTTAAGAGCTGAACGTAAAGAAAAAGGTGTAAAGAAAGTAAGCAAAAATAACTTTACAGAAGGACGAAAAAAATTTATTAAAGCATCGTTAAATATCGGTAAAAAAGAATCGATGCGACCACAAATTTTATTATCATTCTTGGCTAAAACAGTTGATATTCGTAAAGAAAATGTTGGTGATATCGTTATTCGCAAAAGTGGAACAGAATTAGATATTACTGAAGGAGCTTATAATCGTTTACGCCGTTTAGAAGGACGTAAATATCAAAACACAGTAATTAGAGTTGGAAAAGTACAAAATTAGAAATCTTTTTTAAAAAGATTTCTTTTTTTTTACAGTTTTTTATTGTTTTTTTTGTTCATCATAAACATAGGTGAATAATATAAAAAAAGAAATTAATATCATTATAAGCAATTTTTTTATTGCGTCATTTGCAGGTTGGTTGCTTGAAATAATCACAATGAGTATATATTATAATCATTTCGTACCACGTGGATTTTTAAATCTACCACTTTGCCCAATTTATGGCTTTGGAATAACAATTAGTTATATAATCGTAAAAAGATTGCAAATATTATATATTAAACCAGTTAAAAGACGATTTTTCTTCATCTTTCTCATAGTTTTTATCACAGCCTTTATAATTGAATTTTTTACAGGATTAGTTTTAGATAAAATGTTTCATATTCATTTATGGAGTTATAATAATATGATAGATAACTTCTTAGGATATGTTTCTTTGTCAGTATTATTAGTCTTTGCATTATTAGGTAGTATATATATAACAACTATCTACAAACGTTTAAATCGTTTTTTAATGCGTTTTTCATACAAATCATTAATTTTATTAAATACATTACTGATTAGTAGTATTTTAATTGATTTAATTTTAATTTACATATCATGAAAAAAAGCAAGATATTAATCTTGCTTTTAGTCAAAATGAGTTTTTATGTGAAAGGGAGAAAAGAAGTTTGAAATAAAATTTCAAAAAACTTCAAAATAGGGGGGATTTGCGATTTTCATCGCATCTATATTGTAGACCAATATTTATAACTTATACGAGAAAATAAAAATAATTTATAAACCATATCTAATTTATGGTATAATAAATGCTATAAAAATCGTATCAAATTTAATAAAGGAGTTTTGTTATGCGAATTTGTGGAGGTTTTTATCGTTCAAGAATCATTGAAATGGTTAATAGCGATGAAACAAGAGAAACAACAGATAAAGTTAGAATGGCTATTTTTAATTTAATCGGACAATACATTAGTGGTGTATCATTAGATCTTTTTGGTGGTAGTGGTGCAATGGGTTTAGAATCTATTTCGCGTGGAATAGAAAAATGCTATATTAATGATATTGGTACTACGCAAATTAAAACAATCAATAAAAATATTAAAACTTTAAAATGTGATGATAAAGTTATTGTAAGTCAAAGTGATTATAAAGAGTTTTTAATAAAAAATAAAGATAAAAAATTTGATTATATCTTTTTAGATCCCCCATATGCCTTGAAAGTATGTCCTGATATTATCCAATTTATTGATGAAAATGATATGTTAAATCAATATGGAATGATTGTTGTTGAATATCCCGTTGAAGATGATAAAATGTATCCTAATGTAATTGGAAAATATCAAAAAATTAAAGATAAAAAATATGGAATTCGTAAAATTGCCGTTTATGAATATTAAAAAGATTATTGTTATTGTTGTTTTTAAGTGTTATAATTAAGTAAAAGGAGATGTTAAAATGCCATTAGTTAATTCAAAAGAAATTCTTAAAAAAGCTTATGAAGGGGGATATGCTGTTGGTGGTTTCAATGTCAATAACATGGAAATTATTCAAGCGATTACAGAAGCTGCTAAATTAGAGAATTCACCAGTTATTCTACAAGTATCAGCTGGAGCACGTAAATATGCTAAACACGGGTATTTAGTAAAATTAGTTGAAGCTGCTGTAGAGGATACAGACCTACCAATTGTTTTACATTTAGACCATGGAGATAGTTTTGAAATTTGTAAAGCATGTATCGATGGAGGATTTACATCAGTTATGATTGATGGATCTAAATATTCATTAGAAGAAAATATTGCTTTAACAAAAAAAGTTGTTGAGTATGCTCATAATCATGTTCCTTATGTTACAGTAGAAGGTGAATTAGGAAAATTATCTGGAATTGAAGATGACGTTAACGTTTCAGAAGCAGATGCTCAATTTACTAATCCTGAAGAAGTAGAACGTTTTGTGCGTGAAACTGGTGTTGATTCACTAGCAATTGCCATTGGAACTTCACATGGAGCATATAAATTTAAACCTGGACAAAAACCACAATTACGTTTTGATATTTTAGAAGAAATTCAAAGACGTTTACCTGGTTTTCCAATTGTTTTACATGGGGCAAGTTCGGTTATTCCTGAGTATGTTGAAATGATCAATCAATATGGTGGAAAAATGCCTGATGCTATTGGAATTCCAGAAGAAATGTTAAAAAAAGCCGCATCAATGGCTGTATGTAAGATTAATATTGATTCTGATTTACGTTTAGGAATGACAGCAAGCATCCGTAAACATTTATATGAACACCCTGATCACTTTGATCCACGCCAATATTTAAAAGATGGACGTGACAATTTAAGAGATGTAGTTCAACATAAAATAAAAGAAGTATTAGGTAGTTCAAATAAAATTTAAAAAATGAAATCTGTAGTTAATTCTACAGATTTTTTTTATAATAATAAAGCAAATTATTACTATAATAAGTTATTTATGATATAATGTTTAGCGGATTAAATAATATATTTGTCGGATTATTTAATTGCAATTTTTATGTATATAAAAAATCTCGATATTGACTTTTTCAAAATGAAATGTTATAAATAACAATATATTTTAATATGTTTTAAAGGAGTGAAATATTTTAATGAAAAAGTTATTTTCTTTCTTTTCACTTATTTTAATTACCTTAATTTTTTCATTCAAAAGTAAAGCATTTTATATTGATTCTGAATATGGTCCTACAATAAAAGTTGGAATAGTGTTACAAGATGGATTAGCTGAAAAAGACGAAGATGGTAATTTTTATGGGTATACTATCGATTATTTAGAAAATTTAAGAAAATATTCATACGTTAATTTTGAATATATCGAAATAACTGGGGGAAGCGAAAACGAACAAATTATTAAGTCCTATCAAATGTTAGAAGATGGAGAAATCGACCTTTTAGGGGCGACTAATTATTATGATTCCACTGCGGATAGATACTTATTTGCAGAAAATCCTTATGGATATAGTTCGACAACACTTTCATGCCTTACAACAAATGATAAATATAGTTATAATGAACCAGAAACATTAAATGGAATTACTATTGGATATTATTCAAAATTACAAGAACGTTATAATCAGTTTGTAAGCTATGCTAAAACATATGGTATAAGTTTTAATGAAAAATTATATTCCAGTTTTACTGAAGTTATAGAAGCTTGTTATAAAGGGGAAATAGATGCTACATTTTTTAGTAATTTGTATTATGAACCTGGATTTAAAAAACTAGCTGAAATTAGTTCAAGAGGATTCTTTTTTGTCACACAAAAAGATAATTATGATGTAATGGTACCAGTTAATCTTGCGATGAAAACGCTTGATTCGATTAAGCCAACGCTAAAAGATGATTTACATTGTAAATACTTCGATGAAAAACATTCTTTTTCAATGTCAAAAGATGAATTAGAATTTATCAATGATATAAATAATATTAGAATAGGTTTTTTTACGGATTTAAGACCACTTTCATACTTAGAAAATGGAGAACTTAAAGGATTATTAGTTGATAGCCTTAGTCTTTTGCTTGAATCGATTAACATTAAATATACAATTGTTTTAATTGAAAATTACGATGATATGGTTGATAAAAGCAAAAATAATGAAATCGATTTAATTTATGGATTGCCAGATTATATTACATTACCAAGTGATATTAAATATCGAATGACACGTCCGATTTATAATGAAACATCGATTTTAGTATCCTCAAAATTAAATAAGGAAGAAAAAAGTAGTTTATCTATCTTAAGTGATATCGAAAATAAACTGCTTGGTCAATATTCGTTAGTTATGCCATCTTCAACTGCAAATATTTATTTTAAACAACACAAGTTATATTCTAAAATAGATGCTAATTTAATCTATTATGGAACTACTGATTATAATATCATTGATTTATCTGAAAATAATCAATTGTTACGTATCATCGATCGATATATTTTTTCTACATCTCAAACGTTAGATTCAACATCATATATGACAAATATACATTACAGTTTAGTTGAACTATTAGAAATCTATGTTTTAGAAATAGTTATCTTAACAATCGTAATTATTGCAGCTTTATTCTTTTTTGTATCGATTTATTATTTACGTAAATCAAAAGAAATTGAAGCGCAAAATATCTTAAATAGTCGTTATAAGTTTATTTTAGATAAAATTCGTTATTTTATCTTCGATTATCATTTTGATGATGATCTATTTGAGTATCGTAGAAGTATGGATAATAAGACTAGTTACATTAAAAATTTCACAATGACAAATGACTTCCGTGATATTTTACCATTGTTAACAACAGATCAAACATTTAATGAAAATATTCGCCTAGATTTAGGTGAAGGTTTAAAATGGTATCATGTTAATACTAATTTTGTATACGATTCAAAAGGTAATATTATTAGTTTATTAGGAGCCCTAGAAGATATTGATCACGAAATAATTAAAGAAGAGGATTTAAGATATAAAGCAAATTATGATATGTTATCTAATATTTTAAACCGCCATGGTTTAGTTGAAGCTATCAAAAATAATTTTAGTCAAACAAGCGTTGGTGTGTGTTTATTAATGGATTTAGATAATTTTAAAATGGTTAACGACACTTTAGGACATCAAGAAGGAGATAAATTAATTGTTCAATTTGCGAAATTCTTATCAGAACAATTTAGTGAAGAAGTTGTATCAAGATTTTCAGGAGATGAATTTATTGTTTTAATTAAAGGGGAATATGCAAAAGAATCTATCTTTGAACGATTAAATGTATTTATTCAAGTAGCTCATGAAAAGGTCTTTAAAGAATATGAAAACTTAGGCGTATCAGTAAGTATTGGAGCATATATCTTTAGTGATATAAATAATTTTAAATTAATCTATGCTTTAGCTGATAAAGCTTTATATGATGCTAAAATGAAAAAAGATTCTTTTGTAATAACTTCATATGATGACTAGATAATTTATAAAATATGTATTTTTGTAAAATAGACCCTATAAAGTAGACACATAAAAAAAGTGTAGATTCTACTTTGTAGGGTCTTTTTGTCGTTATATAATATTAATAACAAGAAATAATATGATTAATTATGGGAAAAAATTATTTTACACCGGAACAAATTGAACAATTAAGCCAAAATAAGTTTGTAAAAAAGTTAGTGAAAAAGCAATCACCTATACTGAAGAATTTAAAGAAACTTTTATGTTGGAATATAAGATAGGTAAATTACCATCACAAATATTAGTTGAAATGGGATTTTATCATAAGATTCCTGGTCAATCTAGAATAGATAATATTACTAGAAGAAATTGTTGAAAAAAACAAAAAGCTGAAATCGAATTCTTAAAAACAAAGGTTGAATTTTTATCGGACTTGAAAAGATTAGAAATGGAGGTGATGTGGAAAGTATCAAAATCAAAGAAAAAGAAATCTTCAAAATGATATATAAATTAAAACTTAAACATAAATGGATGTGTGAAATAGCAAAAGTATCTAGATCAGGTTATTATAACTATTTAAAGAATTTAACTTCTTATAAATATCAATTAAAGAAAGAAAAAGATAAAGAAGATTTTGAATTAATCAAGAAACCTTATTAGTTCAAGAATAAACATAAAGAAGCTAGAGGTATTAAAATGACATTAGAACATCAGTATGAAATTGTAATGAATCTTAAGAAAATAAGACGTTTAATTCGTAAAGCAACTCCATATAGAAGAATGGCAAAGGCATTAAAGACAAATATCTACCATAATAACAAAATTAATAGAGAATTTTATAATGGTAATCCCGGCGAAAAGTTACTTACAGATATTACATAAATCGAGATGTCGCATATCTATCTAATATAAAAGATTCAGTAACAATAGAAATATTAGCATATAAACTATCTTTATCTTTAGAAGAACAATTTGTATTAGATACAGTTAATCAATTAATTACTGAAAGCAAAGTTCCTATAACAGAAAATACAACACTTCACTCAGATCAAGGATGTATTATACAGCTATAGCATATCAAAAACTATTAAAAGATTTAAATATAATACAGTCTATTTCACGACGAGGTAATTGTTGGGATAAAGCTTATCAAGAACCATTCTTTGGTCATATGAAAGATGAATTACATTTAATGGAATGTTTAAATTTTAGGGAATTAAAACAAGAAATTGATGATTACATGGATTATTATAATAATTATAGATATCAATGGGATTTAAATAAAATGGCTAAATTTGAATATATAATATATCTTCTTAAAGGTGACAACCTTTACTTAATAAAATAATAAAAGCTGAAAGTACAACTGTACAACCAGCTTTAGTATGATTGAATTTTAATCGCTTATCCCCTAGGGGATTGAATAATTAATTAAATAATACACCTTTTTTTATTTGTGTCCTTGACCTGGGATACTATTTATTGTTAATACCTTTTTTTTATCGATAAATAAAAAAACATCAATAAATTGATGTTTATCGTGCAATAAGTATAATTATTGATTATTTTTTTTATATTCATTTAAAATGGTTAACATTTCTGCAAAACGTTGGCAATGAATTATTTCCCGTTGTCTTAAAAAGGCTAAAGGAGCTAAAATTTCTTCATTATCAGTTAAATCCATTAAATGTTCATATCCTGCACGAGCTTTTTCTTCAGCTGCGATATCCTCTGTTAAATCAGCGATATAATCACCGGTAACGGCAATATATTTAGCATCAAATGGAATACCATTACTATCAGTTAAGAAGAAATTATGCCCATGAGCAATGTAATTGTTTTCGAGTCCGGCTTCTTTAATTTCTTCGATCGTGGCACCTTTTAACAATTGATACATCATTGTACTTAAAATCTCAACATGGCCCAATTCTTCAGTTCCTATATCCGTTAAAAGAGCCTTTGCTTCATTTGTTGGCATTGTATAACGTTGTGTTAAATAACGCAATGCTGCTGCCAACTCACCGTACGGTCCTCCGATAGTTTCAACTAATATTTTCGCAAACTTGAGATCTTTTTTAGTAATTGAAACTGGATACATCAAGTTTTTTTGATAAATCCACATTTAATATTCCCCCGTTTCCCAAGGAAAATCTTCCTTAATATATAAAGCATTTTTATCCATTTGATAAATCGTTAAAGGATGATATGTTTTTTCAAAAATCATCATACATTTATCCAATTCTTTAGTAAGTTCATTTTTTAAATCTAAAACATCATCTTCCTCAATATGAGTTGCTAGATATTGTGCTAAATCGTTAATAACAAATTGATAAATCATTATCGTTTGCAAGAGTGCTTGTTCGTTGGTTTTAGCTTTGGGTAAAGTTTTTGGATCAAATTTATACCCTCGATATAAGTTTTTAAAAGAACTTCCACGCGCAAAACCGAAACTAAAATCGACAAGACCAACATATGGTTGACTTGTAGTAGATACTTCACCAATCATTTTTTACACCTCACAAATAATATATTCAAATAAGCAACAAAACAATAGGCCAAAGAAAAATTTCTATTAAAAAACACCATAATATAAAGAAAAATCCCCATAAATCTTACCGATATAATTACGGTTTGACTTATGGGGATTGGCATATAAAGATATGCTATTATTATTCTGCGCTAATTGCACCTACTGGACATGCAGCTTCGCAAGCTCCACAATCGATACAAGTATTGGCATCAATTGAGTAAACATCACCTGGAGCAATTGCATTAACTGGGCATTCTGATTCGCATGTTCCACAAGCAATACAGCTATCAGCACTAATGATTCTTGGCATAATATACCTCCTTTGTTTTTCTAGCATTATTATATCATATAAATATGTAATATGCAATAAATTATTTGTTTATTAAAAGGAGAAATTAGTAAAATTTTGGTTAGTTAAAACTAATTAAAAGAGCTATTTTAAGCCTTTTTTTAAAAGGTGATTTATCATAACAAGTGCAACAAAAAAACTCATGAGATTACTATCATGTTAAAATGTAAGTGACCAAACA
>CALVBA010000027.1 GCA_944325695.1 uncultured Anaeroplasmataceae bacterium | reverse complement strand
TAATTATAATAATCCCTTAAATTGTGATTATATTTGTTAGATATCTATTAAATTTGAATTTTTTATAAATATCGTTTTAAAAGCTAGATAATAAAATAATAAATAATACTTTATTTTATAAAAAATATAGTTTATCTAATATTGAAAATAATTATGCAAATAAAAAAAAGCCCGAAGGCTTTTTCTTAGACATCAAGTTTTAAATCATCATTAGTATATAGTTTTAATTTTAAACAAATAAAATGAATGAACAAAGTTAGAATAATAGGAAGAATAAAACATATTAAAACAAGCGAAGTGATATCATAAAAAGTGATACTATGCTTTAAATTATTATCGATTGAATTAAACCATCCACTGACAACACCAATTGGTCCAACAAATCCGCAAGTACCCATTCCAGATGAGATCGCTTCACCGTTCATCTCAAATTTAAAAAGACATGTCGATATCGGTCCTAAAATTGCTGATGCGATAATAGTTGGTAACCATATAACTGGTTTTTTTATAATGTTGGACATTTGTAACATCGAAGTTCCAATACCTTGCGAAATAAGTCCAGACATCTTGTTTACTTTAAAACTCATAAATGCAAATCCAAGCATTTGACAACAACACCCAGCTAAAGCTGCTCCACCAGCTAATCCTGTAATTTGGAATGCTGCACATAACGCTGCAGAAGATATCGGTAATGTAAGACAAATCCCAACAACCACTGCAATGAAAATTCCCATTAAAAAAGGTTGTAAGTTCGTTGCGTATTTAATTGCCTCACCAACTTTACTTGCGATATAACCGATTTGTGGAGCTATTAAAAAAGATAATCCGCAACCGATTAGGATAGTTACTAAAGGAGTTATAAGAATATCAATTTTAGTTTCTTTAGATACTATTTTTCCAAACTCACTTGCCACAATTGAGATTAATAAAACCGCTATTGGTCCACCAGCTTGCGCCAGCTCATTACTGGCTAATCCAACTGCAACAAGTGAATACAAGACAAGTGGGGGAGTTTTTAAAGCACAACCAATAGCTATTCCCATCGCTGCCCCACTAGCTTTTGATGCATAACTGGATAACTCTTTTAAATGCATACTGTTAAAAGCTATCCCTAATGTATTTAAAATAGTTCCAATTAATAAAGAAGCAAAAAGTCCTAAAGCCATCGCTGATAAAGCATCAATTAAATATACTTTGAAACTGATATAAATATTTTTACGCCTTAGAAAATTTTTAATTTTTTCTTTAAAAGTAATCTCATTATTCATTTTTATTTTCTCCCTTTAATTTAAATTTATAAATTTATTATAATACATTTTAGAGGTTTGTAAATATCGAAAGATAATAAGCACATTTTTATGATATAATAGGCATTAGGAAGTGATATTTTGAAAGGATTATACATTCATATTCCGTTTTGTTGTTCTATTTGTAGCTATTGTGATTTTAAAAAACAAGTAGCTCCAAATAAAACTAAAACGCAATATATAAGACGCTTAATTGAAGAATTTGATCTATATGAAAATGAATTAAACGATATTGACACTATTTATATTGGTGGTGGAACACCCAATTCATTACCTTTAGATGATTTAGAAAAGTTGCTACAAAAAATTGATAGTTATCATTTTCTAAATGTTAAAGAATACACAATTGAAATAAATCCTGAACTTCTAACAGAAGAACAAGTATTATTATTTAAAAAATACAAAATCAGTCGAATTTCTATTGGGGTACAAAGTTTTGATAATGAAATGCTTAAAATTTTGAATCGTAAACACACATATCAAGATGTCGAAAATGCTATTAAGTTACTGCGAAAATATGAGATAACCAACATTAATTTAGATATGATGTTCGCTATTCCAAAGCAGACAATTGAAGTATTAAAACATGATATAAAACAAGCTTTATCTTTTAATGTACCACACATTTCATATTACAATTTAATTTTAGAGGAAAAAACGATTTTAATGTATGAAGTAGAAAATAAGCGCCTTTGTTTATTAGATGAAGATTTGGAAGCTTTAATGTATGAATTAGTTATTAAAAGTTTAAAAGATGCTAATTATAATCACTATGAAATTTCTAATTTTGCTATTAACGGTTTTGATTCAAAACATAATCTACATTATTGGAATACTGATAATTACATTGGATTAGGTGTTGGAGCAAGTGGATATTTAAATCATATTCGATATGATAATGATCGATTAGTTAATTCTTATTTAAAACAGTTTATAAAAGAAGAATTAAAACTAACAAAAGAAGATGAGCAAAGCGAATTTTTTATTATGGGATTAAGAAAAATAAGTGGCGTCAGTATTAAAGATTTTGAGATACGCTTTGGGGTAAATCCATATGAAATTTTTCCAATTCATGAACTTATTGATCAAGGTTTGTTAGAAGAATGCGATATGTTTTTACGATTAACTAAGCGTGGTTTATTATTAGGAAATCAGGTTTTTGGTAGATTTTTATGAAATATAGTATAAATGAGTTTCTATATTTTTTAAAAAACGAAAAACGTTTAAGCAATAAAACCATAGAATCTTATAAAAATGACTTAGAACAATATCGAAAATTCTTAGAACAATATCGAAAAATTAAGACTTTTGAAATGATTGAAAAACAAGATATTGAAGCTTATTTAAGCAGTCTTAAACGACGTGATTGTGCTAAAAGTACAATTGCTAGAAAGTTGACTGCTATTAAGGGATATCATAAATATTTACTTATAGAATATCCTAAAGATGTCGAAAAAGATGTTGCGTTAAATGTTGCACATCCTAAAAAAGAAGAACGCCTACCAACAGTATTAGAAGAAGATGAAATGATTTTAATGCTTGATTCGATTCAAGGTGATGATCCTATCACAATTCGTAATAAAGCGATGATGGAAGTTCTTTATGCTGGAGGATTACGTGTTTCAGAGCTTGTCGGATTAAAATTAGAAAATCTACACATTAAAATGGCTTATATAACGGTTTTAGGGAAGGGACGTAAGGAAAGAGTTGTTCCTATTGGAGAAGAGGCTTGTAACGCTTTAAAAAACTATTTAATTAACGCCAGAATTAAGCTTGTTAAATTTCCAACTGATTATGTTTTTCTTAATTATCAAGGAGGATGTTTATCAAGAATAAGTGTCTTTAAATATCTTAAAAAACTAGCTTTAGATAATGGTATTTCTAAAGAGATATCACCTCACACTATTAGGCACAGTTATGCCACACACATGTTAAAACATGGAACTGACATTCGTTTTATCCAGGAACTTTTAGGACATGAAAGTATCAAAACAACACAAATTTATACGCATTTAGATACCGAAAATCTTAAAAAAGTGTATAATGAATGTCATCCATTAGCAAAAAGGAGAAAATAAAATGAAATTTAAACGTATTTTTTTAATCGTAATTGATTCAGTTGGATGCGGTTATACATCTAAATCACATTTATATGGTGATAAAGGGGCTAATACATTGAGCAATATTGCAGAAAATGGTGGGGGATTAAATATCCCTGTAATGCAAAAATTAGGACTTGGAAATTTGACAGATATTAAAGGATGTCCGAAAACAGAAAAACCTTTAGGGGTTGTTTGTAAATTAGATGAATTAAGTGTCGGAAAAGATACTATGACTGGACATTGGGAAATGATGGGATTAGAAATTACAAACCCATTTAAAACTTTTACTGATACTGGATTTCCACAAGAATTACTAGACGAATTAACTAATCAAACAGGATATGAATTTATTGGGAATATCAGTGCCAGTGGAACTGAAATTATTAAAGATTTAGGAGAAGAACATTTAAAAACACGTAAACTTATTGTTTATACAAGTGCTGATTCTGTTTTACAAATTGCTGCTAATGAAGATTTAATCGGCTTAGAGGAATTATATCGTGTATGTGAAAAAGCACGTGAAATCACTTTAAAAGATGATTGGAAGGTCGGAAGAATTATTGCTAGACCATTTGTTGGTGATAGCAAAGATAATTTTAAACGTACGACAAATCGTCATGATTATGCATTAAAACCATTTGGTAAAACGGTATTAAACAGCTTAGAGGAACACCATCTAGCAACTATTGGGGTTGGAAAAATTGGGGATATTTTTGATATGGAAGGTATTCAAGAAACATATAAAAATACCTCAAATCACAACGGAATGGAACATATTTTAAACATTTTAGATAAAGATTTTACAGGGTTATGTTTTGCTAATTTAGTTGATTTTGATGCTTTATACGGGCATCGAAGAGATGTTTTAGGGTATAAAGCATGTCTAGAAGAATTTGACAAGGATTTGGCTTGTGTTATCGACAAATTAAAAGATGACGATTTATTAATTATCACAGCTGACCATGGAAATGATCCAACATGGCATGGAACAGATCATACTAGAGAATATGTACCAATGATAGCATATAATAAAAACTTAACTGGTAAAACTTTAGATCCAAGAAGAAGTTTTGCTGATTTAGGAGCTACAATTGCCGATAATTTTGATGTAGAAATGCCTAAAATAGGAAAGTCATTCCTAGATGAACTAAAATAATTTATCATATTTTAAATAAAGAGAGGAGAAATCCTTTCTTTTTATTTTAGTTAAAATGAATTTTAAGGCTATTTATAAGCTCTATAACAGCTTTTAATTAAAAAGATTAGTAAATACTCATGTTTATTATCAAAGTGCTTTTAAAACGATTTTAAGGCTTAAATACATATTGAAGTTAAAAGAATCGAAGGTATTTAGAAATTTTAACATTTTCAAATAAGGAATCCCTATTTTAATTAAATAAGTAGTAATTTTATAATCTATATTTTTTACTATAATTAAAATTATATGCTATTTCTCTATATAATTTATTGGTTAACATAATATACATTATAGGAACTAATATATAAATGTAAAAATACTTATTTTATTGCAATTTATATATTATTAAAAGTTATTTTATACTATTTATTGCATAATATTATCATTGATATATCATAAAACATGTTCACTTGTTATAAATGAATATAATTATTTTCTTATTAGACAAAAAAATAAACGTTTTACGATTATTTTACAAGATATTCTTCTTTTGTTTTATTCCTTATTTGAATTTTTTGTAATAAAAAGAAAAAACCTAGAATTTAATTATTCTAGGCTTATTCTTCCTCTCCGAAGATATTTAATTGTTCAAAAGGTAATATTTTCTTAGTTACTGGGATAACACGTAACCATTTAGCGCTTCTACCGGTTGACAATGGTCTTATTTTACCCTCATCACGTAGTCTTTGTAGCGTTCTATTAATAGTTGATTCACTAACATAGGGATGTTTAGCTCTAATTTCATCTTTAGTAAAAGTATCTCCGGCTTTAATAATTGTATTTTCGATATTATCAGACTTATTAAGCTTATTGTCATATTGATAATCGCGAATTAATTTTTCTACTATTTGATACGATTTTAAAATTTCTGAAACAAGCAACATATGTAATGGTCCTGTTTGGCTGTAACCATTTTCCCAATTAAAGTTGGCATGTAAAATAGCATTGTTGAATTGTGCTTGATTGTTGTATAAAATTTCAAAGAAAGAAATGTATTTAAATAGTTCAAATCCTTCTTTAAATAACATGATATAAAGTGCTACATATGCTAAAAAACGATCATCTGTAATTTTAAAACACTTAGTATTAAGAAAATCAACAAAAAAATTAGTGATTAATAGCGTTTTTTCATACTCGTTAGAATCCATTTTTCTTGTATAAGCGTGTAATAAATCACGTAAATCATCACGTTTATAGACTGTTTTACGCTCTCTTAATAGCGTATTTTGTTCTAATTTTTGGTAACTTGCAAATCTAACATCTTCTACTTCATTATAAATAAATTTCGCTAAATCTAAAAATGAATTAGCTGTTAGTTCAAAATTTTTAATATTAGAATGAATTAATACAAACATGCGTTTAATATTACTCAGTAAAATTTCATCTTTACTTTTAGTTTTACTATTTTTTTTGATAATAAGACGGACGCGATTTTCAGATATATCTAATCCTAAAAGTTTATATGCAAAAAAAGTTTCGCGTTCAATATTTTGTTTTTGGATATATTCTAAATCAGACTCTAAAACATCGTGATAATAAAACTCTTTTCCTTTAAATTCATATAAATTCATCATTTTCATGACGATGTCTGTTGAAAGAGTAATTCTTTCCATATTATCTATACAATGCATATTATCACCTCATTAGTTTATTATATAATTTAATTATATAATAATTTTGTAAAAATTCAATATTTTTTACGATTTTTACGGCAAAATTTGCCTTATTTAATACTAAAAAAGCACTTTTATAAAAGTGCCTTAATTAAAGTTATTTTTTATAGAAACTTGATTTTCCAATAAATTCTCTTAATAACGAATTGCATGGAATCCATTCATCATCGATATCCTTAAAGTGTTTAAGGAATTTAACTAAACGGTTCGCTACAGTATAATATTCTGAATCTTCTTTTACTTCTTGTAATTGACTTAACGCATATTTTTTTAAAACACATAATTCATAAGTTAATTCACTATTATAAACGTAATTGGCGTGTGCTTGATTTGGATAGATCCATCTAAATTCTCCTCTTCTTACACTTGGCCACATCTTAAGTGTATCTTCGCATGGACAATTTCTAAATTGTTTATCTCGTACAATTCGTCTAATCAAGCGAATATCGGTCATTGAAATTGGATTTTGATTATCAATTTGCAATTGAACATGAGGAGCAATATAAATTTTAAATGTTTGATTACTTGGAATAGATGCCGTTAAGCGATCATTTAATGCATGAATTCCTTCAATAATGATTGGTGTATTCTCATCAATTTTATATGTTTTACCAGGAACACGTTTTCCTTGTTCAAAATCAAAATGTGGTAATGTTACTTCTTCACCATTAATTAAACTATACATATCTTTGTTAAATAAATCGATATCTAATGCTTCAATATGTTCTAAATCTAAATCTCCATTTTCATCGCGTGGTGCTTCATTTTTTGGTAAATAATAATCATCAATTGAAATCATAATTGGACTTATTCCCCTACTTAAAAGTTCAATTCTTAAACGATTACAAAAAGTTGTTTTACCACTTGAAGATGGTCCAGCAATCGCAATTAAGCGAATATTTTCGATATCTTTTTGTATTTCTTCACCTAATTCAGCAAGCATATTATTGTGTTTAGTTTCGCATAAATTAATTAACTCAACATCTTTATCATTTTCAATTATTTTATTAATTTCTGTAATTGAAGAAGCTTTGGAAATTTGCCCCCATTTATTTGCTTTGCGTAACGTTTCAGCAAACACTTTATCATCTTCAAAACGTGGAATTTTACCATCACTATCGCTACGTGGATATAAAACGATAATTCCTGGTGAATAAAGACGCATTTGATATTCTTTAACGTATGATGTTTTTGGTAACATATATCCAAACATATAATTGTAATATCCATTACATTCATATAAATGTACCGTTTTATCTGGACGATATTTTAATAGTTCAATTTTGTCAGTATAGCCTAATTCTTCATAAATTTTAATAGCTTCTTCTTTTGTTACAGTAACTCGTTTAATATCATAATTAGCTTTAATAATTTCATCTACTTTTTGCTTTAAGACTGCTAAAAAATTATATGTAATTGGTTTTTTAGCTCCTTTAATTCCAAAATATAATCCCCTTGACACACTAAAATTACATTCAAAACAAAGTTCTTTGTTTATACTATGTAATGCCATGTAGATAATATAACGCAAAGTATTACGATACATAATTGTTGTCTCAGAATTGTTTAGACCTAAAAATTCTACATCACAGTCGCTTGAAATAACGTATTTCAATTCTTTAACACGTGTATTTAAACGTACACAGTAAGCATCTTTAATGTTTAATTCATCTTTAATACTTTCTAATGTTCTTGGAGTATCATATGTATACTCTTTCCCCATTATTTTTAATTTATACATGTTTTTCATCTCCTTTATATGGACGTCAATTATACCATATAAACCGTTTTCAGTCAATATTTATTTTATTATCTGATTTTTAAAATTATATATTAATAATTATTTACTCTTCTTTTACTTTAAAAAAATATTAAATTTAGTTTTTTATACTACATACGATTTGAAAAAAATTTTATTATATATCTTCCTTTTTTTCTTTATCGGGTGTATAATCTAATTCAAATATAGAAAGTAGGTGTTTTTAATGTACAATAAAAATGTATGGGAAAAATATTCATCTGATGTAGATAAAATTATGTCATTCAATGAAGGATATAAGCACTTTATTTCTGTTGGAAAAACAGAACGTGCATGTGTAAAAGAAAGTGTTCGTATCGCTAAAGAAAATGGTTTTATAGACTTAGCTGAATTTATTAAAAATAATCAAAAATTGCAAGCTGGTGACAAAGTTTATGTAGTTAATAAAGATAAAAATATTGCTTTATTTGTCATTGGAAAAAAAGATTTACAAGCTGGATTACGTATTTTAGGAGCTCATATTGATTCACCTCGAATTGATGTTAAACAAAATCCATTATACGAAAAAGATGGGTTTGCCTTATTTGATACTCATTATTACGGTGGAATCAAAAAATATCAATGGGTGACAATGCCACTTGCTTTACATGGAACTGTATGCAAAAAAAATGGTGAAAAAGTTGATTTTGTTATTGGTGAAAATGATAATGATCCTGTTGTAGGAATCAACGATTTATTACCACATTTAGCAGCAGATCAAATGCAAAAAAATGCATCTAAAGTAATCGAGGGAGAAGATTTAGATTTAACTGTAGGTAGTATTCCTTTAAAAGATACTGAAAAAAATCCTGTTAAAGCAAATATCTTAAAATTATTAAAATATCGATACAATATCGAAGAAGAAGATTTCTTAAGTGCTGAAATTGAAGTTGTTCCTGCTGGAAAAGCAAAAGATTTTGGATTAGATTCAAGTATGGTTATGGGATATGGTCATGATGATCGTGTATGTTCTTATACTTCTTTAAAAGCTATTGTTGATATCGAAAATCCTGAATATACAAGTTGCTGCATTTTAACTGATAAAGAAGAAGTTGGAAGTATTGGGGCAACAGGTGCATTCTCGTTATTTTTTGAAAATACAATTGCCGAAATGTTAGCTTTACAACAAGTAGAATCTTTCTTAGCTGTAAGACGCACATTAAGTAATTCTGTTATGTTATCAAGTGATGTATCTGCGGCTGTAGATCCTTTATATGGATATGTTAATGATAATAAAAATGCGGCATATTTAGGTAAAGGAATTGTTTTAAATAAATATACTGGTGCAAGAGGAAAATCTGGATGTAATGATGCTAATCCTGAATTTATTGCCTGGTTACGTAATATCTTTGATGAAAATCAAGTATGTTTCCAAACTGCAGAGCTTGGTAAAGTTGATCAAGGTGGTGGAGGTACTATCGCTTATATTCTTGCTCAATATAACATGAATGTAATCGATGCTGGAGTACCAGTATTAAGTATGCATTCTCCTTGGGAAATTGTTTCTAAAGCAGATGTTTTTGAAGCATATAACGCTTATAAATTATTCTTAACTAAATAATTGTTTTATTAATGCATGAGTAATCATGCATTTTTTTATTTAATATATCATTTTATAAACTAGATTATTATATTATAATCTTATATTAATTATTTAAAATATTATATTTACTAATTAACAAAACTAGATTTATTCATTTTACATTTTTAAATATAATTTAATGTAAATAAACCTTTAAATTAGTATTTTTTTAAAATGATTTTAAAAAAAATAAATTTTTATTTAATTTGTAGTTATAAATACTACTTTAAGTATTAATTAAAACTAAATTATAAATATTTTAAAATTTTAGTATTTTTATTATTAATTATTGCGATAAATAGCTATTTTTTTTAATTAATTAAGATTTTTAAATTAAAATTAAATATCATTTTTTAAAAATATTAGTTTATTATATTTTTGTAAATAAAATAAAAAACCTCATAAGTTTTTACTCATGAGGTATATTTATTAATCAACATCATCAAATAAAGATATTTTCTTGTATGGTTTAGTATTAGAATTTTCTTTTTCTAAAATGGCATCAAGATCACTTAAAATATCTTTATTTATTTCTTTGTTTTTATTTTTTTCCGTTTTATTAAAAAGTGTAATATCTTCTTCTAATAAATAATCAGGATTAACGTGTTTATCCGCTTTTAAAGGCGCTTTTAAAATTAATCCAGTAATTAATCCTAAGTCATCTTTAGAGGCAACTTGTGCTGTATTATTATCATTATATTTAATATTAAAAGCTGTAATAAAATTATTACCTTTTTCAAAAATGACATTTATTTCAACATCTTCACTGTATTGGTTTGGTGTCATTTTAGCAATAGCTTGTACATATTGTGGATTAGTTTTAACTAATTTAATTAATGTTTGACCTACGCGGCCACGTTTTAATAAGTTTAAATCACTAATTTTAATACGTTTTAGGTGTCCTTTTGATGTCGCTAATAACATATCATCGTTTAAATTAGCGTAAAATGCTCCTATAAGCTCATCTTTTGGTTTAATACTGATTGTCTTTACCCCTCCAGCTTGAAGACCGTAATAAGGGATTTCTTGAGCTCTTAAACGCAATGTTTCTGAGTTTTTACTTGTAGCTATAACTTCTAATGGTTCATTAATCATATCACAACTAACTAGTCTATCTTTATCATCCATTCTAAAGCATCTTGAAGATTTTGTATAACGTTGTAAAACATAATCTTGTAGCCTTGTTTGTTTTAATAAACCATTTTTAGAAGCTAATAAGATACTCATTTCTTTATTAAAATCATCAATGATAAAAGCTTTAATAATTTTATCATTTCCTGCATCCATTGTCACAATATTTCCAATGTATGTTCCTACACTACTCCATTTAGTTTCTGTTAATTTATAAATTGGATAATAAATAAAAGAACCGCGTTCTGTAAACAACAACAATGTATCTAAAGTTGATGCTTCTTCTTGTAATAAAATACTATCATTTTCTTTAATTCCATTAGTTTTTGACTGTAAGACGCTACGTAAATTAGAACGTTTAACATATCCATCTCTTGTGACTGAAATCATTGTTTTTTCATTGGTGATTAATGCTGTTTCATCAATTTTAATTTCTTCAATTTTATCTTCAATCACTGTTTTACGTTCATTTGGAATTGTTTTCATAATTGCTTTTAACTCATGTTTAATTTCTTTTAATAATTCACGTTCATCGTTTAAAATAATTGTTAAGCGTTCAATTTTTTCAGTTAATTCATTTTCTTCATTCTCTAATTCTACAATATCGGTGTTTGATAAGCGATATAATTGTAATGTTACAATAGCTTCTGCCTGTAATTCAGAAAAAGAATAATTTTTCATAATATTTTCTTTGGCATCAGCTTTATTTTTAGATTCTCTAATTGTCTTTATGATTTTATCAACTATAGAAACCATTTTAATTAAACCACTAACAATATGTAGTCTTTTTTGCGCTTTTAAAAGCTCAAAATTACAACGATTGGTCAAAACTTCTTTTTGGTGAACGATATAAGCATCTAAAATTTCTAAGACACTCATTACCATTGGACGATGATTGTAAATCGCCACCATATTATATGAGTATGTTTTTTGTAAATCTGTATTTTTAAATAAATAATTTAATAAAGCATCGGCATTAGCTTGTTTTTTTAAATCAATACTAATACGTAGCCCTTCACGGTCAGATTCATCGCGTACTTCTAAAACACCATCAACTTTTCCATCAATTCGTAATTGATCAATTTTACGCACTAAATCTTGTTTATTTACTTCATAAGGAATTTCTAAGATTACTAAACGTTTTTGATCTTTAGATATATCTTCAAATATTGTCTTAGCTCTTACAACTACTTTACCTTGTCCTTTTTCAAAACATTCTTTAATCGCATCAATTCCTTGTACGATTCCTCCTGTTGGAAAATCAGGACCTTTCATCATTGTCATTAAATCGTCTATTGACATATTAGGATGATCAATTTTGTAAATGGCAGCACTAATAACCTCATTTAGGTTATGTGGGGGAATATTTGTCGCATAACCTGCACTAATTCCTGTAGCACCATTTACTAATATATTAGGAAATTTAGACGGTAAAACTGTCGGTTCTAATTCCTCATCATCAAAGTTAGGAGTAAATAAAACCGTTTTTTTATCGATATCTTGTAACATATACTCCGCATTTTTAGATAATCGTGCTTCTGTATAACGCATTGCGGCTGGTGAATCTCCATCCATCGATCCGTTATTTCCGTGCATTGTAATTAAGGGAATACGCATTTTCCAAGTTTGAGACATACGTACCATTGCATCATAAATAGATGTATCTCCATGTGGGTGATATTTCCCCATTACTTCACCGGTAATACGGGCACTTTTTCTAAATGGTGTGTTAGAAAACATTCCTAATTTATACATTGCATATAAAATACGACGTTGTACCGGTTTTAATCCATCCCTAACATCTGGTAAGGCCCTTTCTTGAATGATATATTTAGAATAACTACCAAAACGTTCTCCAACAATATCTTCTAATTTGGCATCGATTATTTTTTCAACAAATTCATCTAATTTCTTTTTTAAAGCCATTTTATTCTCTCTCCATTTCTAATACATAATCATCTTCCATAGTAAAAGAAACGTGGTTTTCAATCCAATCACGACGTGGTTCAACTTGATCTCCCATTAAAACTTCAATACGTTTTTCTGCATCTGAAATATCATCAATGGAAACTTTAATTAAAGTTCTAGTTTGTGGATTCATTGTTGTATCCCAAAGTTGATCTGCATTCATCTCACCAAGCCCTTTATAACGTTGTATATTGTAATTTTTTTGGTTTTTTGTTAAATCTTTTAATTGCTCATCGTTCCAAGCGTACTCAATTTGATCTTTTCCTTTAAGTTTTTTGGTAACTTTATATAACGGAGGTAAAGCAATATAAACCATTCCCGCTTCAATTAAAGGCCGCATATATCTAAAGAAAAAAGTAAGTAATAATACTTGAATATGCGCTCCATCGGTATCAGCATCGGTCATGATGATAATTTTATTATAATTTGCTTTTTTAATGTCAAAATCAGCCCCAAAATCAGCACCAATCGTATGGATGATAGTAAAAATCTCTTCATTTTTTAAAACATCTTCCATTTTAGCTTTTTCCGTATTTAACACCTTACCTCGAAGTGGTAAGATAGCTTGAAAGCGACGATCTCGCCCCTGTTTTGCAGAACCCCCAGCTGAATCTCCTTCCACAATGTATAATTCATTAATACTTCGATCTTTTCCTTGACAAGGTGATAGTTTACCGCTTAGATTAACTTCTTTTTTTAGTCGTTTTTTGTCTAAACGCATTTCATCACGAGCTTTTCTAGCTGCCTCACGTGCTAAATAAGCTTTAATGGCTTTACGAACAATTGTTTGTGCTAAATCCGGATGTTCTTCTAAATAAAAATTTAATTTTTCAAAAATAACCGTATCTACTGCAACCTTACAAACCGGTGTTCCTAATTTATCTTTTGTTTGACTTTCAAATTCTAAAATATTTTCAGGAATACGTACAGAAATAATCGAAGTTAAACCTTCTCTAATGTCAATTCCATCTAAATTATTATCTTTTTCTTTTAACAAATTATGGCGTCTTGCGTAATCATTAACCGCTTTCGTTATCGCTGATTTTAATCCTGTTTCATGTGTTCCACCATCTTTAGTACGGATATTATTCACAAAGCTAATTAAAGTTTCACCATATAAAGATGTATACTGCATTGCAAATTCAATTTCAATATCGGAATTACGACCAGTAAAGTAAGCTATTTCACCGTTTGTCTCTTTTCCTTTATTTAAAAAGGCAACATATTCTTTAATTCCTTCATTATATAAAAATACTTCTTTTTTCTTACTTCTTTTATCTTCAAGTGTAATTGTAATACCTTTAATTAAAAAAGCTGACTCTCTTAATCTTTCTTTGATTGTATCATAATTATATAATGTTGTTGAAAAAATAGTTGGATCAGGTTTAAATGTTACTGTTGTCCCTGTTCTTTTAGTATCACCTAAAATTTGCATTTCACAGGCTTTTTTACCACCATTTTCAAAACGCATAAAATGAATTTTACCATCTTTATAACTTTTAACTTCTAAAAAGCTTGATAGTGCATTAACAACACTACTTCCAACCCCGTGTAATCCTCCTGAAACTTTATATCCACCAGAACTGCTAAATTTTCCTCCAGCGTGTAATATTGTAAAGATAACTTCTAATGTATTTTTACCACTTGGATGCATTCCACAAGGAACTCCACGTCCAAAGTCATTTACTTCAATTGAATTATCGCTATTAATCGTAACGTTAATTTCTTTTCCATATCCAGCTAAAGCTTCATCGATAGCGTTATCTACTATTTCCCAAACCAAATGATGTAATCCACGGGAATCCGTTGAACTAATATACATCCCTGGACGTTTTCTTACAGCTTCTAGTCCTTCCAAAATTTGGATTGAACTATCATCGTAATTTTGTTTTTCACTCATGTAATCACTTCCTATTTTAAATTTAATCTAAAAATTATTATAACACAATTCATATTAATTTAAAGTATTATCCGAAATTTTAAATTTAAATTACGATAAATTATGATTTATTAAAACTAAAAGTAATTATTTTTTCATGTTTTAAAAAAGATATTTGTAAAAAAAGATTGTAAAAAAAAGCTTATAATGTATAATAATCAGTGTGTAGGAGGTTTAATATGGAATTATTTATCCAAATATTACTTTTAGTAATATCTTATTTAATCGGGTCAATCCCATTTGGATTAATTATTGGAAAAGTTTTTAAAAATGTCGATATTAGAGAACATGGATCTAAAAGTATTGGTTCAACAAATGCAATTCGCGTTTTAGGAAAACCATTAGGATTTACTGTTTTTGCACTAGATGTTTTTAAAGGAGCCTTTATTATCATTATTATTCGATTATTTGGCTTAGTTGAAAAAGGTTATGCCTTTGATTTCCTATTATTTTATGGGATTGCGGCAATTTTAGGTCACGGTTTTTCCATTTATCTTAAATTTAAAGGTGGAAAGATTGTCGCTACATCACTTGGGGTAGTTCTAGCGCTAACACCAATTCCTGCCATACTATGTTTAATCGTGTTTGGAATTACAATTAAACTAACTGGATATTCTGCATTAGGTTCTACTTTCGCAGCCTTTACTGTAGTTATTTCAACATTTATCATGAATTGGCAAAACGACAAGTTACTGTGTATTTTATACGCTTTGATGGGGTGTTTAATTTTAATTAAACATCGTAAAAACTATGTCCGTTTACTAAATGGAACAGAAAATTGTTTTAAAAAGAAAAAACAGATTAATACTGAAGAAAAGAAAGCCGAATAGGCTTTTTTTATATAGATGATTTATCAAATTAAGTGCAACACCTAATGTAAGTTATAAACCAAGCATGACTTCATTGGGTGTTTTAAATTGAATACATTTT
>CALVBA010000026.1 GCA_944325695.1 uncultured Anaeroplasmataceae bacterium | reverse complement strand
TTGTTTGTCATTGTTCAGTTTTCAAAGACCTAATTTCTTTTTTGCGCTTTTCCTAAGCGCTCGTATAGTATATCAAAATTAAATAAGTTTGTCAAACACTTTTTTTATTTTTTTTATTTAAAAAGTGGTGGATGGGGACGGTTTCGAACCGCCGAACCCTAAGGAGCAGATTTACAGTCTGCCGCGTTTAGCCTCTTCGCTACCCATCCATTTATTTAATTTTTTGCGCATCATTACCGCGCTTTTATATTCTACTATATTTATTTTTAAATTGCAAGAGTTTTTTTTAATTTTTTTAAAAAATATTTTTTAACATCGATCAGTCATTATTTTTCTTCATTTTGACCTTTTTGTCTAACTCTCTTTTAGGAATCATAATAATTCGTCCACAACCGACACATTCTAATTTGATATCAGCTCCAATACGAATCACTTTCCACTTATTAGATTTACAAACATGTGGTTTCTTTGTTTCAATAATTTCATCTAACTTATACATAGAATCCTCCTACTCCACTATCCTTATATATATATTATAGTGGATTTTTTTTCATTTTCGCAAAACTTCGTGGATACTTTTTATTTGTTTCTTTAATTTTATTAATAACTAATAGATGACGTACTGATTCTTCTAACGGTAATCTAAAGGTAACATCTTCTTCTAATTTACCACCTAATGTTGCAATGGCATTCATAGCTTCTTTTAATTCTTCATCAGATGATGCAGCTTTAGGGCTAATAAAATATCCACCAACACTTACCAAAGGTAGACATAGTTCTGATAAAATATTTAACCTAGCTACAGCTCTTGCTGTAACAACATCGAATTCTTCGCGATGCATAACGGCATATTCTTCCGCGCGCGAATGAATGATATTAACATCTTTTAATCCTAAACGAACTATCAATTCACGTAAAAAAACAGTTCTTTTTTGCAACGAATCAATGATAGTTACTTTAATATGTGGGAAAACAATTTTTAAGGGAATAGAAGGAAAACCTGCTCCTGCTCCGATATCACACAAATTAATTGCTTTTGTAAAATCGTACCCTTTACATAAAGAAATAGAATCATAAAAATGTTTAATATAAACACCTTCTTCATCAGTAATACTTGTTAAATTAGTATGGCTGTTAAATTCTACTAAAAATGCAAAATATTGACTAAATTGTTCTTCCATTTCTTTTGTCAAGTTTATATTAAAATCTTCTAATAATAATTCCTTAAAATTCATTTTCCCAACATCCTTACTTAATAGTTTCAATATACACTAACAATACGGCAATATCTGCTGGATTAACTCCGCTAATACGTGATGCTTGCCCAATCGTTAGAGGTTTAATTCTTTTTAATTTTTCACGTGCTTCTAAAGCAATATTATGAACATTATCATAATTGATAGAAGATGGAATTAATTTTTCTTCAACCAATTTAATTTTTTCTACTTGTCTTATTTCTTTTTGAATATATCCCTCATACTTAATTTGAATTTCAACTTGTTGCATTACTTCATCACTTGCATCAATATTAAAAAATTCTTTAATATGATTGAAGTGAATCTCCGGTCTTTTACTTAACTCATACAAACTACATCCATCTTTTAAAGGAGTTGAATTAATAGATACTAATTTTTCATTTAAATCGCTTGTAACTTTAACTTTCATCTCTTTAAATAAATTTAATAATTTAGTAATTTGTTCTTCTTTTTCTAATAATTTTTGATAACGTTGTTCATCAATTAATCCTGCATAATATCCATATTTACGTAAACGTAAATCAGCATTGTCATGACGAAGTAATAAACGATATTCACTTCGACTTGTTAAAAGACGGTACGGTTCTTTTGTTCCTTTAGTAACTAAATCATCAATCAACAAACCAATATAACCTTCATGACGTTTTAAGATAAGTGGTTCTTTGTTTTGTAAACTTAATCCAGCATTAATTCCAGCCATTAAACCTTGACATGCTGCTTCTTCATATCCACTAGTCCCATTAATTTGTCCAGCAGTATATAAATTTTTAACTAATTTTGTTTCTAATGTTGGATATAGCTCTGTTGGATCAATTGCATCATATTCAATTGCATAAGCATATTTAGAAATAATACAATTTTCCAATCCCGGTAATAAGTGAACCATTTTCTCTTGAACATCTTTTGGCATAGATGTAGAAAATCCTTGTACATAAGTTTCATCTAAATGAATACTTTCTGGCTCTAAAAAGATTTGATGACGCTCTTTATCATTAAAACGTACAACTTTATCTTCAATTGATGGACAATAACGAGGTCCTATCCCCTCAACTACTCCACCATACATCGCTGATTTTTCTAAGTTATCCATGATAATTTGATGAATTTCTTTATTTGTATATGTTAAATAACACGGAACACTTACTCCTGAAACACTAGATACTTTTTCATCATGGCTGAAATATTGCAATAATTCATCTCCTGGTTGAACAGTCGTTTTAGAAAAGTCAATCGTATTTGTTTTAATACGCGGTGGCGTTCCTGTTTTTAATCTTTGAACAGTAAAACCTAATTGACGCAAGCAATTGCTTAACCCTGTTGTTGTTCTTTCATTATCTGGTCCCTGATTAAAAATATCGTGTCCAATTAAAACGCGGCTTTGTAAATATGTACCAGTAGTTAAAATAACTTTTTGAGCTAATATTTTAGTACCATCTTCTAAAACGACACCTTTAACCGTTTCATCTTCGACAATTAGGTCAAAGACCAAAGCTTCAATAATGTCTAAATTTTCTTGTTTTTCTAATGTTTCCTGCATAAAGCGGGGATAATCTATTTTATCACTTTGAGCACGTAATGCTCGAACCGCTGGACCTTTTGAAACATTTAGCATTTTCATTTGAATTTGAGTCAAATCAGCATTTTTACCCATTTGACCACCAAGCGCATCAATTTCACGAACCACAATTCCTTTAGCTGGACCTCCAACGCTTGGATTACATGGCATCGATGCAATCATTTTTTTATTTCCCGTTATTAAAGCGGTTTTTAGTCCCATTCGAGCAGGAGCTAAACAAGCCTCACATCCCGCATGTCCACCACCAACAACTAAAACATCATACATTTTTTTCACCTCTAATCGCAAAATAAATTTTATCATTTTTTTTATATTATTTCAATAATATCATCAAGCGTGAACTTACGATCAGCTATTTTAAAATATCGATTAACCAAATCAATTCGACTAACAACACCTGTTACCTCGATTATTTGCCCTAACTCGTAATACCTAAAACTTAAAAACATTCCTTTTTTAACCTGAAAGAATGCTGCATTTAAACGTTCATAATCATCTTCGGATAAAATTGGTTTAGAAATTTTGATTTTTTCCACATCTCGTAAACTATCTTGATAACCATCTAATGCATCAAATGGCATGAATTGTTTAGCCTTTTTATTCACCATTATGTCCTCCTACTAATTTATTGCGTTTTAAAGTAATGGCTTTGTCTTGTAAATCCATCGCACGAAAAACAGCACTTTTACCATAACGATCTTTAATTGCTAATAATGACTTATTTAAATGTTTTTCTTTTTCTAATTCATTTACATCTGTAAAAAGATCATAAACAATCACTGATTCTTCTTTAAGATTACTAAATCCAACACTAATCTTGCGGATTTTGATTTTAGCAACCTCACGACTAAATAAATCAACAAAGGCTTTTTTTAAAACAGTATAACTATTTGTATAAATTTCTAGTGTCGATCTAACAGTCATTGGTTTCATATTATACGAGTGAGAAAAACCAATAGAAAGAACAATCGTCTTCGCAACTAAATTTTTCCGCAACAATTCAAGTGATGATATTTCAGCTAATTCTTTAATAACTAAAATAGCTTCTTGAAATGAGTAATCTTCACAAAATGTTTGTCCAAAACTTAAACTACGCGATTCAGGTTTATATTCTTTGATATCTTGCATCGTACATTCTTCTTTACCATAAGCGTGATCGATTAAATTTTTAGCATTAACACCAAAAGCACGATACAATTTTTCCTCAGGTGTTTGACAAATATCGCGCATCGTTTTAATCCCCATTTGATGTAATTTAGCAGTTAAACCTTTGCCAATCTGCCAAAAATCTTCCAAGTGTGGGTAATCCCATAATTCCATACGATATATCTCTTCATCTAAAAATGCAATATTTGTTTGATTTTTTTTCGCATAAATATCCATAGCAATCTTCGCTAAGAATAAATTACTTCCGACTCCACAAGTAGCAGTCAATTTTGTCTTTTGATAAATTCTTTCAATTACCATTTTTCCAATTTCTAAAGGCGATTTTAAATACAAATTTAAATAACTACTAATATCAATAAAAACCTCATCAATTGAATAAACATGAATATCATCTTTTGAAAAAAACTCTAAATAGCATTTATAGACTTCTGTGGAATATTTAATATATTCTTTCATTCGTGGTTTAGCAATAATACACGGTAAATTTTTCGGTATTTCAAAAAGTCGACAACGATTTTTAATACCCAATCTTTTCAAATATGGCGATATAGCTAAAACAATAGCTCCTCTACCACGTGACTCATCTGCTACAACAAGAGGTGTCTTCATTGGATCTAATGAACGAGAAATACATTCACAAGAGGCATAAAAAGATTTTAAATCAACGCAAATATACATAATGATCACCTATTTTATGATTCGTCTTAATCGTTGTTCTGACACTTCTAAATAAAGCTTTTTTTTGTTTTCTTTATTGTGATAGTCAGTTGCAATTGATTCTAATAAATTATATTTTTGAGCTAATGATGACAAAAAAGTTCTCTTTTCATCTTCATATAAATCATAAAGACTTTCTATTCCATCTAAATTTAATAAACTAAATTTTTCGACTAAAGAACAAACTTGAGCGTTATTTAACACTTTAACTTTTCCATCAACAAAAATATTATAAGGATGTGCCCAAATAACTTTCCCTTTAGCTTGATGAACAAATTTTATCACATCACAAATAGAATAAAAAAACATCTTATAAAAAGGGTATTGATTAATAACTGCAAACGCATCTTTCATATTTTCTGCATATTTTTTCTTACACAAAGCTATAGCAATTTTTTTCTTCGTAATGATTTCATCATTAATTTCAATAATATAACCATCTTTTGCCATAACTTCAAGTAATGCTTCCATTCTTTTACGCATAATTGTATTATACTGTTGCATTTTTTCAATCATTATTTCTTCATCATAATCCAAGGCAACTAAATGAATGACTGCTTTTTTCATATAACAATCAATACTGGTTGTAATTTCACACCCATTAATAATAGTTACTTTATCCGAAACTAACCTTCTTAGCTCACTTACCCCTTTAATAGTATCGTGATCCGTTAAAGCGTAAATTCCTGGATTATCATTTATTTTCGTAGCTAACTCAGAAATACTGTCTAAACCATCACTAATATTTGAATGCATATGTAAATTAACTTTCATTTTGTCACCTCCGATGGAAACAAAAAGGAAGACAAAGCCTTCCTAATTTTGTTATTTAATGTTTTTATATACTTTAACGATATTTTCAACTGTAAATCCAAAGTATTCTGGAATTTCTTTTAATGGTGCAGATATACCAAAACGATCAATACCATAACAATTTTTAGCATATTTATACCAAGGCATCGTCGAAGCCATTTCTAAAGATAAACGTTTTTCAACACTTCTTGGTAAAATTTCTTCCTTATATTCATCCGATTGTTTTTCGAATAAGAACATCGAAGGCATTGAAACAACACGAACGTAAATACCTTCTAAAGCTAATTTATCAGCCACATCTAATGCTAAACTGACTTCTGAACCACTCGCGATAATGATTCCTTCAAAGTTTGTATAATCTCTAACGATATATGCTCCTTTTAAAGCTTTTTCGACACTTGTTTCTGATAATGTTTGTAGTGGTTGTCTTGTAGTTGTAATACATGTCGGATATTTATTCTTTTGCAATCCATGAATTAATGCTGCTTTTGTCTCTACTGCATCACAAGGTCGAATCACATTAAAATTTGGAATACTTCTTAACATTGTAAATTGTTCAATTGGTTCATGAGTTGGACCATCTTCACCAACACAAACTGTGTCGTGAGAGAAAATAAATAACGCTGGTAATTCCATTAAAGCAGCCATTCTTAATGCCGGTTTTAAATAATCACTGAACACAAAGAATCCTGATGAGAATGATTTAAATCCACCATATAAATTAATGGCATTACAAATCGCCCCCATTGCATGTTCACGAACGCCAAAATTGATATTTCTACCCGCATAATTATTACTTGAGAAATCACCATCAACACCTTTAGCTTTTGTTGACTTAGTTAAATCAGCAGATCCACCAATAAAATTAGGCATTAAATTACCAATAGTTTTTAACAATTTACCACACGTATCACGCGTTGCTTCTTTTGTATTAGTATCAAAATCATCAAGTTTATCGATATCTAACTCAAAATCATCGTTAACAAAATGCATAAATTCTTCATATTCTTGTGGATATCTTTCTTTATAAGAATTTAATGTATTAATCCACTTTTGATATTCTTTTTCCGAACGATTTAAAGCATGCTCATTATAAAAGTCATACACTTCTTGAGGTAAATTAAATAATTCTTCTGAAATTCCTAAATTTTGCTTTAATTGTTTTGTTTTTTCTAAACCGATTGGAGCTCCGTGAACATCACTAGTTCCTGCCATACTTGATCCATGACCAATAATTGTTTTAATCTCAATTAAGACAGGACGAGTTTGTTTTTTAGCTTCCAAAATAGCATTGGCAATTGCATCACAATCATTACCATCTTCTACTTTTAAATATGCCCAATTCATCGATTCAAATTTCTTTTTAACATCCTCAGAAACCGTTAAGTTTGTAGCACCATCTAATTGAATATCATTTGAATCAAATAAAATAATTAAATTATCTAATTTATTATGTCCAGCAAAACTGATTGCTTCTAAAGCAACTCCTTCTTGCAAATCTCCATCACCGCACAAAGCATAAATATAATTATCGACTACGTTTAAATCTTTTTTGTTATATTTACTTTGTAAATGCTTAGAAGCTACAGCTAATCCAACTGCATTCGCAATTCCTTGTCCTAGTGGACCTGTTGTTGTTTCAATTCCTAAACTAACATTATGCTCTGGATGTCCCGCACATTTAGAGTTTAATTGTCTAAAAGATAATAAATCTTCTTTACTAAATGGAAATCCTGCTAAATGTAAAACCGTATACAACAGCATTGATCCATGTCCAGCCGATAAAATAAAACGGTCGCGGTTATAATAGTTAGGATGTAGGCTTGTTGTATTTAAAATACGTGTATACAACGTATGAACAATAGGAGCAGCTCCTAAAACAATTCCTGGATGCCCACTTTTAGCTTTATCAATAACATCCATTCCAAATGCACGGATATGGTTAACACAAAAATTATCAATCTTATTAATCATTTTTTTCTTCCTCTATAATATCCTCATTATTATTTTTAGTATTTTCTTCTGACGAATCTTCTAATTCAACATGTGCTTTTTTTTCATATTCAGATAAAATTTCTTCATTACTTGTTTTTTCTTCTTCATCTAATGGTTCATATCCATAGAATTTATCAAAATATGCTCGTTGAACTTTCATTAATTCGTCGAAATAATCTTCGCCAACATGTTCACGAATTATACGATAATATTCTTGATTTTTTAATTTCATCATTCTTGATAAGCGCCCATTATTAAACATAATTAAAGCTATTAAAATAAGCATGAAAAAGATAAATGGCGCAGATCCTGCATTTTCAGAAAAAACTCTCGGTATAAGAAGTGCACCAACAACTGTTAATACCAACATTGGAATAAAGAAAACAAAAAAATTCTTGCGCTTAATGACTTCAATTTGGTTATAATAATCAGTCCATAAACGATTAACTTCCTTGCTATATAAGTCTTTTAAGACTCCATAATATCCATCTTCAATTAAAAGGCGGTAGTTAATTCCATCATAGGAACTCCAAACAGCCATTTTACCTTTGGGAACAAACATTTGATATAATTCTTCATTCGAGTTTAAACTGTGTAACTCAATTTGAAAATTTTCAAATTCTTGAATTTCATATGGTTGTGTTTTAACTTTTTGGTAAATTTTATGATTTATTTTCATAGTTACACCTCCTTAGCCTATTATATCACGTTTTTTTTAATATATGAAGTTAATTTATTATAAAAATTGAAACATTATATATAATAAAATAGAATATATATTGATAATATTTATCTAACGTATATTTTTTTTATTTGTAAATAAAATAAGACCTGTGATATAATTCAATTAAAGGAAGTGATATAATGAATAACCAAAAAATTTTAATCGTAGAAGACGAACCAACGGTTTCTCGAATTGTTAAATCATATTTTGAAAAAGAAGGTTATGAAGTATTTACTGTCGCTGATGGAAATGAAGCTATCAAAATTTTCACAGAATTGAAATTTGATTTAATTTGTTTAGATATCATGTTGCCAGGAATAAACGGATTTGAAATCTTAAAAATCATCCGTAGTTCATCTAGTATTCCTGTAATCATGATGACAGCTTTACAAGATGAAGAAAGTATCTTAAAAGGATATGACTTGAAGGTTGACGATTATATAACTAAACCTTTTAATCCAAAAATATTGGTTGCTAAAGCCAAAAATTTATTAGTTCGTGCTAATAACCAAAACCAATTAAAACAAGATTTCACTGTTGAAAATATAAGAATTGTTTATTCTAAAAGAATGGTATATGTCGATGACCGTCTATTAGATTTATCAAAAACGGAATTTGACTTACTATTACTTTTAATTAATAATCGTGAAAATGTCTGCTCAAGAGAATTTATCTTAGATGAAATTTGGGGCCTAAAATCATATGTCGATGATCGTATCGTCGATACATACATTAAAAACTTAAGAAAACAAATAAAACCATACGAATATATCAAAACTGTATTTGGAATTGGTTATCGTTTCAGTGTTAAAGATGAAGATTAAAAACTCTAAACAAATTATGCACCCATTTAAATATTCGCTTAAAACACAAATAATCATTATTTGTGTTTTAACTGTTTTTATCCTCGGTGCTATCTTTTCTTTTCTTTCATCAAGTATTTTCTCGCAATATTATATCGATACTATAGCCTATAAACATATTAAAACATATCAAAATATCGTAAGAAATGAACCAGATTTATATAATGCTGCAAACAAAATAAATCAAAGTTTAAGTGGATATATTTTATCATTAGATAATGAGGGAAATTTAGTTGAAAGTTATTCATATATTACATTAAAACTTAATTCAGGAGATTACATTCTACAAAACTATGTCCCTAATTTAGAAGTTGGTATTGATATATCCTTTAATCATAAGGCTAATATTATCACCGCTTTAAAAACGGAATCTAATAGTTATTTTTTCTCTTCTAATCTAACACCATATGAAGAAAAAATTATTGAAATTATTGTTCCTGAAAATGCAAATTATTTATATAATCAAGCCCATTTAGAAATTAATTATTTTGATGTTTTAGATGAAACTTTTACAATAAGAGATAATACATCCTACTTTATTGATTACGACAATCCTAATTATCTTTATATTTTAAATGAAGCAGATAAAACATTAGGAATTATTCCATTAAATGAAATTGTCAACCTTACTGGTAGTATCGCTAAATATTTAACTTTTTTTTACACGATGGTATTAATAATATTATCGCTGGTTATTTATTATAGTTTTAATCAATTATTTATATCACCATTACATGAAATTAGTATTGTCTTAAAAGATATGCAATATTTGAGTTTTAATTACTCGGTACCAGCTTTTTTTAATCCCGAAATTAACGAAGTGGCTATTGCAACAAATAATTTAAAAAATAAGATGAAACAAATTATGAAAGAACTTAACGATAAAAATCATGAAATAACTCAATACAGTATTATGCAATCAAAAGAGTTTGAAGCAACTAAAGAGTTAATTTCTGCTTTATCACATGAGGTTAAAACACCACTTCATGTTATGCAAGCTACTATTCAAGCCATTTTAGATGGTATATTTACTGGTGATGAGGTAAATGAAGAATTAGAAAATGTCTTAATCGAAATTGAAAAAACTAATGATTTAATGAAAGAAATATTAGAAGTATTTAAGGTACAAAGAAATCAAAAACAACAAAACTTAGAAGTAATTAATCTATGTCGTTTTGTCGAAGAAAATACTAAAGAATTACTACCATTAATTAATAAACATAATCATCATTTACATTTGAATATTGCTAAAACAGATATTTTCATCAAATGTAATAAAAATGATATGAAACGATGTTTATCAAATGTCATTTTAAATGCAATCGTTTATTCTCCTGATAACTCCGATATTACAATTAATATTTCTGTTTTTAAATTAAATTATATCGTTGAAGTTATCAACTCTAATGTTACAATTAATCAAGAAGACTTATCTAAAATATTTGATCCTTTTTATCAAGTGGATAAATCCCGAACTAAAACCGATCACAAAGGAAATGGTTTAGGATTATATTTAGTAAAACAAGTCATGGAAAATCATAAATTTGAATACGGGATGGAAAATACAAATAACGGTGTAAAATTTTACTTTATCATCCCAAGAACAAAACAAGAAGGATAAAAATTATCCTTCTTTTACTTTAATAAGATACTCTCCACGATAATTGCTGCAAGCATTTTCTGGATATTTGCGAAATTGTTTCTTTTCTCCATGATATTTAAAAGCTTTATAAATCCACATGCTTTCTTGATCCCAAGTAATAATTTCATCCATTCCATCATCATCGATATCTATTACTTCTGTTGCTAATGTCGGGTGTCCGTCATCTAAAAATGGTACAACAACATCTAAATCGCTATCTAATAATCCACCAAATTCACATGAAGCATTCGATAAAATTAACGCTTCTTCAGAATTATCATAATTTACCGGAGTAATGACATTCCCATTCCCTATAAATTCTTTTTCAGCAATCAATTTCAAATCTTTATCAAATGTATAAATAATACCGTTAGCACCCCAAAACGAAGTAACACATAATTGATATCCATCTATATTTTTATCGTATTTAGCTAAACTAATCCTTTGAGCATGTCCAACACTAATTGAATGAAGAATTTTTCCATTTTTATCACAAATATTTAAGCCTTCATTTCCAGAAGCTAAGATTAGTACTTTTTCTTGTTTTTCATCCAAAGCTTCATAAATAATTTCATCAGTATGATCTGAGTTAAATGGCAAACTCCATATGACATTTCCATCTTTTACCATATCATATCCTACATACATTTCATCTTTTCCATCACCATCAAAATCATAAATATATGGGAAATGACCAGTGTTCTTATGATTATATCTAAATAATAGTTTAAAATTACTATCATAAGCAAAAACATTGGCATAACGATCTTTAATAATAAAATCACCTTGATATCCTTTATTAGTAAAATCAGCTAATCTAATCGCATCGACATTTAAACGATCATATGGATAATCTTTTAAAAGTGGATCATTTTTAACAAGTGGTGTCGGAAAAGAAACTAATTCTTCACCTGTAATAGCATTTATAATGTAAATCTTAAAATCTTTAGCATAAATAACTTCATCTATCCCATCATTATTAATATCAGCTACTTGGAAAGGAAGATCACAACTAATTAAAGTGTTATCGAAAGAATTATTCGCAACTCCTTTTTGCCACATAATATTACCATCTAAATCAAAAGCTGTAAGACATGAAATTCCTGCAAAAGCATCACGATACATTCTTTTTTGATGTTGAGCCATAACAATAAATCTTTTATCTTTATTGCGACCAAAACGGATTTGACGACCACTTCCAAAATCTTTTAAATTTATTTTTTTTACGCATACCATTGGTGAATGTTTAGATTGTTTATTTTTTAAACGAATCTCATCATCTTTTACTAATGCTAAATAATGATCATAAGCTTCTTCGGATATTTCTAATTTTAAATATCCATAACGACAAGCATTTTGACTAATTAATGCAATATATCCCCGCGATGAATACGTCGTTTTAGCTTCTAAAACGAGATTATCTTCGATAAAAACCTTAATGTCATCTTCTTCTTTGGATATTACAATATGATATTCTTGATTATCAACATATGAAAAAGGAACTTCCTTTAAAATAATCTTTTCTTTTTGATTTTTAAAATACAATCTTGCATAACCATCTTCTAAGACAAATGCTAAATATTTTCTAGAATGAACATAACAAAAAGCAATTCCACTTAAATGTTTAGTCGCATATAAAAGGATACTAAAAGATACTTTAAAGTTAGTTACTCGATGATTTTTTTGAACTAAAATACTAGCTACATCGCTAAAATGACCACTAACATTGTATCCTCTATTTTGTTCCATATAATTTTTACCATCAATATTAGTTACTATCCAACTTCCACCCATACTACGCCATTGATGATTATTAATCGGATCATAAAAATTTCCAGTATATCCTTTAGGCATTAAATGATGGTATTCTCCTAATGCGGTATGTTCTTTATCATATGGAAATTCTTCTAGTGGAAAATCTTTAAACGTTTCTTTAAATAATTCAATCATAATTAGACTCCTATTTATTTATTTTGCGATTCAATATTGCCATTTCAATATCCATTTGATTAACATGTTCGCTACAAACTCGTAACTCATTTAATAGTTCTTCATAATTAGCATTCTCATTTTTATAATGTAATTTATGCTCTAAGCTAGCCCAAAAATCCATTGCGACAGTTCTAATTTGTAATTCAATTTTAACCTTAGAAATCTGATTAGTGAAGTACACAGGAACATTTAAAATTAAATGTAAGCTTCGATATCCACTTTTTTTAGGATTTTTTATATAATCTTTAATTTCTAAAATTTCTAAATCAGACTGTTTTTTTATTATATCCGCTAATAAGTAGATATCATCTATAAAAGAACAAACAATTCTCATTCCAGCAATATCTGTTAAACTATAATAAGAATCTAAACTTTCAATCGAAAGATTACGTCGAATTAACTTAGCAATCGCACTTTTTGGTGTTTTGATTCGGGATTTAATATGTTCAATGGGATTATATTGGTATGTTCGCTGAAACTCATCATTTAAAATATCGATTTTGGCGTTTAATACTTTTAACCCTGCTGAGAATTTAGCCATTTCTTTCATAAATATATCTAAAACGCTTTGCGCTTTTTCTAAATTAACATCTTCTTTAATATCAATTAAATCAATAATTAGTTTTCCCACATAATCACCTCAATTTATTATATCATAACAAAACTAGTCTTTTGATTAAAAAAGTTAAATATCTATGAAAATATTACTTTTTATTTGATGATGATACACATTTATTGACGAAAATTAATTTTTATGTTTTAATAAATTTAAATGGATAAATTAATCTTTATTATATCTTTTCTTTATGAATTTGACTTTCATAATCACTATTTATACGATGCATATTAGTAATTTTTAAAATTTTATATTTTATAGTTCTAATTTAAAGTCTATCTAAAAATAGATATAAAATATAACATAGGAGGAAATAAGATGCTAGGAGAAATACTTAAGAATATTGATATTGAAATTTGGCAAATAAAGATATGCAAAAATAAGTCGTATATGATAGCTAAAGACAGCATGAAAATGAGTTTAGCTGGAACTACTAATTTAAATGATGAAGAATTGTATCAATATTGGTTTTCTCGCATCGATGACGCATATAAACACTATATCACTAATGCCATCGAGATTATTTTAAATGGTGAAAAAGCTACTGTCGAATATCCTTGGCACCATGATACTTTAGGAACTGTTTACTTTAGATGTTGTGGAAGCTTATGCAGTAAAAATAATGATGAAATCATCTTTGGTGGTTACCATCAAGATATTTCAAGTGAAGTACAATTATCTTTACCAAAATTTATTAATCATGATGTTATTGATTACTTTAAAGCTGATCGTTATTCTAACTACTTTATCGAACTTTGCGATGGATTATTTGAAATTGATATTGATAATTTAAATGTCTCTTTACTTCTTCGCCGGAAAAATCTACCAATTTCAGCAATTAAGTACCATAACTTAAATGAAGCGATTGGTCAATTTATTTATCCAGATGATTTAAATGTGGCAAAAGAATTTTTTAATAAAACATTTTTAACTGATGTCGCAAATAAAAACTTAGTTAAAACGCTTGATCTAAGAGTTTTAATTAATCAGGATGATTATCAGTGGTTTAGATTTAGAATCTTCCGCGGATATTTAAATAATGAATCACGTGTTCTATTTTATTTTTACAACATTGATTCATATAAAAAATATGAAATTATTAAAAAACAAAACAGTGAAATTCTTGACTTCTTATTGGAATCATCATTAGCTATTTTATCGGTTGATTTACCAAAAGAAACAATTGAAATTTTAAAATGTGATCCTAAAATTAGTAGTGATGGTAACATCTTAACTATCGATAATTTTAAAGATAAATTTAAAAATTTCATAGATAACAGTAGCATTGATGAATTTAACAAATCGCTAAACATTGATAACTTAAAACAAATCGCTAAAGGAGATAAAAAAGAAGAAATTAACATTAAACTAAAGAAATCGATTTATGACCATCTTTGGATTAGAATATCGATTACTCCTATCTTGAACGAACACAATAGGCTATATTTTTTTATTGATAATATTTCAATAGAAACTGCTGCCAGTGATATTTTACGTGTTTACATGAATAAAAATTACGAGAATTTATATATTGTTAATTTTAATGATAATTCTTATGTATCTTATTTTAGAAATTTAAAATCCGTACCTCTACTTGATAAAAATGGGGATAATTTCTTTATTGATATTAATTCTTATATTAAAAAATATGTCGTATCGAAAGAAATTAATAGCTGCATAAGTTTCTTTGATAAAAATTTAATTAAAGAAGAATTGAATAAAAATAAAACTTGTAGATTTAGTTTTGGTATATTAGCTGATAAAAATAAATATTATCGTAAAGAAGTTATTCTTGAGTACTTTGATAAGAAAAATAACTTAGTATTATTACTTAACAAAGATGTTACAAAAGAATTTAAAATGAATAAAGTTCAAGAATTTAGATTACAAAGAGCAATCACTATTTCTAATACTGATGCTTTAACTAAACTTAAAAATCGTAAAATGTTAGAAAGCGAAATTAAAGATTACTTAATGGAAAATCCGAATTATTCTGCCTTAATCATGTTTGATTTAGATAATTTCAAATTAGTAAATGACATTTTTGGTCACCAAGAAGGTGATAAATTATTAATTAGAGTTGGAAAATTAATTCGTAAATGTTTGCGAGAAAACGATATTTATGGTCGTTTAGGTGGAGATGAGTTTTTAGTATTAGTTAAAAACATTCAAACAAGAGAAAATGCAATAAAAATAGGACAAAAATTAGTCAACACTATAAATATTCCATTTAAATCACAAAATCAAAGTTTCAATGTTACCGCTTCTTTTGGGATTGTTATTATACCTGAAGAAGGAAATGAATTTGACATTTTATATAGCAAAGTTGATAAAGCTTTATATGCTGCTAAAAAGGCAGGTCGTAATTGTTTTGTTATTTATGATAATACTTTAGAATAAAAAAACTCCCGTAAGTATAGTACTTATATACTGAACCCCATAAGTTGGACTAGTAGAAAATACTAGAAAGACTTATGGGGTTTTATTATGAAATTAAGTTTAGATGATAAAGATAGACGTATTAAAGAACTTGAAGAAAGAAATGCT
>CALVBA010000025.1 GCA_944325695.1 uncultured Anaeroplasmataceae bacterium | reverse complement strand
TGTATAGACATCAATCCAATAATCAAGTAATATTAAGTTAATTTTACTTAGTCCAGTTTATAGGGTTCACTATAAAATAATCAAATACAATGTATTTTTTAAATATCTTATTTTATAATGTTTTATAAATAAACGCTCTACAAAAATAGATGATAAATTTGTAAAACTTTGAATTATTATTAATAATAAACGGTGTTAATCTATTTTAATTTCTTTATTCAATATGCATACATAGTAAATTAAAATATATTATAAGTAAATTTAATAATATCCATCATAAATAAATCTATCTTTCATATATTTTCGATATTCCTTATGATTTGGTAAAATTTTAGAAAATAGTTTATAAAATTCTTCTTGATGATTTGGATATTTTAAATGACATAATTCGTGAATTAAAACGTATTTTAAAAAGTCAATTGAGTAGTATGCCATTTTAGATGAAATGACAATTTTCTTTTGTTTTTTTATACAATACCCATAACAACTTTTTAATTTTTTACATTCGACAGTTGGATATGGAATCTCATTTTGAAATAGATCATAAATATCATTAAAAATTTGAGCTATTCGTCTTGATGTTTCAATTACATAAAATTGATCCAACATTATTTTTAGATAATTTAATTCATTCTTTTTTGTATAAATATAAAACTTATCTTTTATTTTAATTTTATTTTTATATGACAAAATAACTTTTAATTCATAATCTACTCCTTCAAAAGTTATTTTTGTTAAATCATTTTTTTTAGCTTTAGTTTTAAATATTTTTATTATTTTTTCAGCATTTTCCATCAAAAATTCTTCAATAATTTCTTTATCAAAAACCGGAGCTGTAATTCTAACATATCCATCTTCTATTTGCATATATCCTTTTTTATTTTTAGGTTTTAAAACAAATTCATAATTAATTTGATACCCATTATAAATAACGCTGTTCATTTTATCTGCTCAAACGAATCATATCATATGGTTTTAATTCTAGATCAGTTTTAAACATAACGATTTGTTTAGGATGACGTGCAACTTCAATTTCTACACCATTTTCATCATAAATTTCTTGAATATCAAATTTAGTAGATACTAATTGTGGTCCAAAAGCTTCTAACTTCGAAAATGGTTTAAAGAAATTACGTTGTTCCATTTTAACCATCTTTGTATCCTTATTGTATTCTAAGACAATTCCAATAAATTCTTGTGTAGGTTGTTCTGATCTTGAATTATATAGCTGTTCATCTTTCGTCGGTAAGCCCTTTAAAAAACCAATACTTGTTTGACGATTTTCAGCTTTAGCAATTTCATTTTCATAATAACTAAAATCATTAATTTTACCCGTCTTAGCATATTCATCAATTAACATTCGATAAGTCTTAATAACTGTTGCGATATAGTGAATACTTTTCATTCGTCCTTCAATTTTAAAACTATCAACTTTAATATCCATTAATGCAGGAATCATTCTTATAGCTTGTAAGTCTTTACTTGACATTGCAAAATAACCATCTTGATTAACTTTATGCACTCTATCATATAAATCATAATTCCAACGACATGAGTGAGCACATCCACCACGATTAGCATCACGACGTGTCATAATATTAGAAAGCATGCAACGTCCACTAACAGCTACACACATCCCTCCATGAATAAAAACCTCTATTTCAGTTTTAGCATTTTCCTTGATATATTTGATTTGTTCTAATGATAATTCACGACCTAAAACAACACGATCAGCCTTTAAATCTTCCCATACTTTAACTGCACTTAAATTTAATGTTGATTGTTGTGTTGAAATGTGGCATTCTAATTTGGTATATGTTTTAGCTGTTTGAAAAATATAATAACTTGCACAAATTATCGCATCAACACCAGCTTTTTCTAAATCCTTAAGATAAGTAATCAAGTCTTTTAAATCAGCATTATGTGGAATAATATTTGTTGTTACATGAATTTTACATCCATGCCTATGAGCGAAATCACAGCCTTCTTTGATATCTTCAATTGTAAAATTAGAAGCTCTTGCACGTAAAGAAAACTGATGACCACCTATAAAAACAGCATCAGCTCCGTATAAAACAGCAATTTTTAATTTTTCTAAATCTCCTGCAGGTGCTAATAATTCAACCATTTATTCACCAACTTTCTTATACACTGTATCTTCGTACATAAATTCTGATGCGGTGTCATATTTTTCTTGTAAAGCCATATTTAATTGTTTATTATCTTCACCATTAATTGCTCTTCTAAATATGTCAATTACAAATGACATATCCGCAATAAATTGTCCTTCAATGATCAAATAATCAATTTCTTTTAAGGTGTTAAAATCTTCTAAACATGAATAAATATGTGGTCTAAAGATATGACTTCCTTCATCATCTTCTAAAATACGATAGGTTTGTTTTCTTGTTTCTTCTTGTAAAAATAAATCTTCTTTATTGTGTAAATCTTCTTTTATGTTCGTAAAATCCTTATATGTTTTAAGAATTTGTCGTTTAGAATAAAACATTGGATGATATCCAAAACCTTTATAAAATAATTTTAGACGTTTATGATCATTGATATTTTGAATATCTTTTGTAGGAATTTCTAATGATGGAAAAGCTCCATACATCTTTAAACTCGCAAAGAAATTAAAATCTTGATAATTACAAATTAACGTATCGGGATTAAAAACACATGCGTGTTCTAATGAATATTTCTTTAAAAGTCCATAAACACCTAAATCACCAACAATAAAAAAGGCATCATCATCTTTAAATGCTTGAATAAATTGTTCACAATAAACAAGATCTTCATCAAAACATACTTTATTCATTAAAATAAAAAACTCTAATCCATTATTTTTAGCTAAAATATATGCTTTTTTCATCTCATCTAAACTAAATGATGAGGTTACAGCCTTAGAAATGGTGTTATTAGAGACAATAACTCCATCTAATTCATCGGCAAATTGTGTAATTTCTTCTATTTTTTTTACGGTATATAAAAGTTTCACTTTCTCACCCTATTCCTATTTAATTCTAAATTGTCCGCGACCTTTTCCTTTACCTTTAGAAAAATTATTTGGCATTTGTCCTGTTTTTACTTGGTTTTGCATCTTACGAATATCCATTTCAGACATACCATTCATTTTTTTCATTAATTGTTTTTGGCTTTCTAGCATTTGACGTAATTTATTAACTTCAGCAACACTACGACCTGATCCTTTGGCAATACGTTCACGTCTTTTAGCAGATTTATCGATTAATTCAGGATTTTTACGTTCTTCTTCAGTCATAGAATCCATAATAACTTCAATGAATTTAAACGCATCATCATCGATTTGTGATGCAGCTTCTTTTAATTTTCCCATTCCTGGAATAAATCCTAAAAGTTTAGAAATTGAACCCATTTTCTTAATCATTTTTAATTGCTTTTTAAGGTCATTATAGTTAAATTTATTACTCATTAATTTTTCCATCATGTCCATAGCTTCATCTTCATCAATATTTTGAGTTGCTGTTTCAATTAAAGTTAAAACATCACCCATTCCTAAAATTCTTGAAGCCATTCTATCTGGATGGAAAACTTCTAAGGTATCCATTTTTTCTCCACTAGACATTAGTTTAATCGGTACACCTGTAATTTGTTTAATTGACAAAGCAGCTCCACCACGAGTATCTCCATCTAATTTTGTTAAGATACATCCTGTTACCTGAAGAGTATCATTAAAGCTTTTTGCAACATTTACAGCATCTTGTCCAGTCATCGCATCGACAGTTAATAAAATTTCATCCGGATTAGAAACTTTTTTAACTCGAACCAACTCATCCATCAACTCTTCATTAATGTGCAAACGTCCAGCCGTATCGATAATAACAAGGTCATACCCTTTTTCTTTTGCATAAGCTAGTCCTTTTTCAACGATAACCTCTGCTTTTTGATTAATTCCCATTTCAAAAACTTCAATATTTAATTGTTTCCCAATCGTAACTAATTGATTAATTGCCGCTGGTCGATAAATATCGGCAGCAATAAGCATTGGTTTTTTATTTAAATTTTTACGGTAATATGCAGCCATCTTTCCAATTGCTGTCGTTTTCCCTGCTCCTTGTAGCCCACAAGTCATAAAAACAGTCATGCCATTTGGTTTAAAAGTAATTCCACTTGTTTCATCACCTAAAATATCTTTTAAAGCATCATGCACAACCTTAACAACTTGTTGTCCTGGATTTAACCCTTTTAAGATTTTTTCACCCATCGCTTCTGTTTTAACTTTGGCTAAAAATTCTTTTACTACTTTATAATTTACGTCAGCTTCAAGTAAAGAAAGACGGATTTCACGCATCATTTCATCAATGTCACTTTCGTTTAACTTCCCGCGTCCTGTTACTCTTCTTAAAGCCATCTGCATACGATCGCTTAATGCATCAAATGCCATAAAATCACTCCTCTAATATTTTAATAATTACATCAATATTGCATTCTTTTAAATTTCTAATTTTATTTTTTTTAGCAATATTATGTAAACATGATTCATAATGTTCTAAATTACTGATTGTTTTTTTTAACTGATCAAAAATCGCATTCCGACTAACATTACAAAAACTAGCAATTTCGCTTAAAGAATAATCTTCAAAATAATACATCTCAAAATATTCTTGTTGCTTAACAGTTAATAATTTTTTATATTCATCATATAACATGATGATTTGTTCACGTTTTTCTAAATCAATCATTTTCATCAAAGAAATCAGCAAATAATCCATATAGATAATCTTCAATATCAAAATGTTCTAAATCGTCTAATTTCTCTCCTAATCCAACATATTTAATCGGAATTCCTAATTTATTTCGAATAGCTAAAACAATTCCACCTTTAGCTGTTCCATCTAATTTTGTTAAAACAATTCCTGTTACATTAGTCGCTTCTAAAAACGCACTTGCTTGACTCATTCCATTTTGTCCCGTTGTCGCATCAATAACAAGTAATGTATCATGAGGAGCATTTGGACATTCACGTTCAATAACACGTTTAATTTTAGCTAACTCGTTCATTAAATTCGTTTTATTTTGTAATCTTCCAGCTGTGTCACACAATAAAACATCATAACCTTCTTTTTTAGCTTTTGTTACTGCATCATAAATAACGCTTGATGGATCAGTAGCAGCATCTTTAATAACGATATCAACCCCAACGCGTTTAGCCCAGACATCAAGTTGTTCAACAGCACCAGCTCTAAAAGTATCTCCAGCAGCTAATAAAACTTTTTTGCCTTCATTTTTTAATTCATTGGCTATTTTAGCAATTGAAGTTGTTTTTCCAACTCCATTTACCCCAACAAATAAAATAACTGATAAACCATCTTCTATTAAATTAAGGTTAGCATTTACAACTTCACCTTTTAAATATAACTCAAACATTTTGTCAATAATCATCGATTGTAGTAACTTTGGATCTTCTATTTTCTTAGCATTAACATCATTTTTTAATTCATCGATAAATTCTACAACTGTATCAACACCGATATCAGCCATAATAAAAATTTCTTCAATTTCATCGAATAAATCATCATTAATACGATCTGATTGTTCTAAAATATCTTTTAACCGCCCTAAACTATGCTCTCTTGTTTTGTGCATTCCTAGTTTATATTTTTTTGTTTTTTCTAATTTATTGTTATTTTTACGTTTGAAAATATCAAATAAGCCCATAAAAATCCTCCTTATCATATGTTGCATTATACCATATTTTTTTTATCTTCACCATAATTATAAGAAAAAGCATACTTTTGTATGCTAAATCTTATTTTTAAAAAACTCTTCTAAATTATTAGGTTTCGTTACATTAAGCTTTATTACAGATAATTTATTTGAAGAATCTAAATGTTCACTTAAAGTTCTGTAATCAGATTTGTGAAAATCCATCATGCCGATCATAACTAATAAAATATTTTTTCCACGAAGTTTATGGTCTCTTACAAAATAAGCAAAGTTTGGCGAAATATTACCTGAATAAACACATGAGAAAAAAACAATTTTATTGTACTTTGCAAACTCATATTTTTTAGTTAAATTAATTGAATCAACTTCTACGCAATAACCATTTTTAACTGCAATATTTTTGGCATCTAAGCAAACTTGATAACTGACATTGTGAACAGAAGGTTGATATAAAAATAAATAATTCTTTTTTCCTTCTTCGTTAAAAACTTCTTCTTTTAAATTAAACCATTTACGATTAATATATGTTCCCCGTTTAAAACGATAAACAATTGTTAAAACAAAGATAACTAAACAAATAGCGATCAAAATCAAAATTATTTTCATCTTTTATTCCTCGTGATTACAATTTTCATTTAAACATTTTAAAATGCCTTCTTTATTGACCATTACATCGCCACAAATTGGACAATTTTTAATTGGTTCTAAAGTAATAATATTTTTACATTTTGGATAGTTAGAACAAGCATAAAAAGTATTTCCGGCATTCTTACTACGTTTGGCAACTCTTAATACAAAATGACCTTTTTTACATTTTGGACATAAAACTTCATGTGTTTCTTTACCACACTCATGATTCATACAAACCTCAACACCATCTTTAATTGTCATTAAATCACCACAGATCGGACACTTTTTATTAATTGGTTCATCATTATAAATATTTTTACACTCTGGATAATTAGAACAAGCATAAAATTTTTGACCTTTATTTTTTCCTTTTAAAACATGTTTACAAACAATATGTCCTTTACCACATTTTGGACAAGGAATCTCTGGAATTTGGTCTTCTTCACTTTGCTTTATATAGCGACATTCAGGATAGCCACTACAAGCTGTAAACTCTCCATAACTTCCTTTACGAATTACTAGTGGTCTACCACATTCAGGACACAATTCATCAGTCATTTTAGGAGCAATTTTTTCCATATTTTGACTAGCATTTACAATTAACGGTTCTAATTCATTATAAAAATTTGCTAAACTTGTTGTACTATCAGCTTCGCCCTTAGAAATTAAATCCAATACATTTTCCATCGAAGCAGTATATTTAACATTGATAATTGGTGAAAAATATTCATCAAGTTTTGATGAAGTTAAAATTCCTTGCTCTGTTGGAACAATTTTTTTATCGACAACATCAATATATTCACGTAATTTTAAAGTTTGTAGCGTTTGGGCATATGTCGAAGGACGACCAATACCTAATTCTTCCATATCCTTAATTAAACTAGCTTCTGTATAACGAGATTTCGGTTTAGTATGTTTTTCATTAATTACAATTTCATTTGCATAATAATTTTTATCCTTAAATTCTGGTAATAAATTATTTTTCTCATCATCAGAGATGCCGTATACTTTTAAATAACCATCAAAAAGCATTCTTTGACCATTACATTTGAAAAAATAGTGATTATTTTCAAACAAAACTTTAGTGTTTTCAAATTTAGCACTCGCCATTATTGAAGCTAAAGCACGATTATAAATTAATTTATATAATTTATATTCGTCATTTGTTAAATACGGCTTTAATACCTCAGGTGTACGATAAATCGATGTAGGTCGAATAGCTTCATGGGCATCTTGAGCATTTTGTTGCTTTTTAATTTTAACATTACCCAAATATTCATTTCCTAAATTGTCTTTAATATATTTTTGGGCATCTTCAATAAAATCATTCGATAAACGTGTTGAATCGGTACGCATATATGTAATCAACCCAATTGCATCTGAGCCAATTTGTTTTCCTTCATATAATCCTTGCGCCAATTTCATTGTTTTAATCGAATTAAAATTTAACTTATTAGATGCATCTTGTTGCATTGTTGAAGTAGTATAAGCTGGTTTGGATTCACGATTTGTTTCCTTTTTTTCAATGTCATATAAATTAAAATTAACATTTAAAGCATTTTTAATTGTCTCAGCTTCTTCTTTTGATGTAATTGTTTGTTTTTTATTATTTAATCCGATAAAATCTAGTTTAAAATCATCAAATAAAGCTTCAATTTCATAATAAGCAGTTGAAACAAAAGCTTGAATTTCTTTTTCTAAGTCACAAATCAATTTTAATGAAACACTTTGAACACGTCCTGCACTTTTCGATTTTATCTTACTTTGAAGTAATTTAGATAATTTAAATCCTAAAATACGATCAAGCATTCTTCTTGTTTCTTGTGACTTAACTAAATTCATGTCAATTTTACGAACATGATTAAAGGCTTCTAAAACAGCTTTCTTAGTAATTTCATTAAAAACAATTCTCTTTGATTCATTAATATCAATCCCTAATACTTCTGCTAAATGATAACTAATAGCTTCTCCTTCACGGTCAGGGTCAGTAGCAAGATAAACTTCTTTTCCTTGACATTCTTTTTTTAATGTTTTAATTAAGTCTTCTTTACCTTTAATCGTCACATAATGTGGGATAAAACCGTGTTCAATATCAATTCCTAATCCTTGTGGACCTTTAGTAGATAAATCTCTAATATGGCCTTTAGAAGATAAAACTTTGTATTCATCTCCCATGTATGATTCAATAGTATGCGACTTTGAAGGAGACTCAACAATAATAATCTTTTTCATATAAAACACTTCCTTTAATTGTTCTAATTATTAACATAATTTTTAAAATACATTAATTACTAAATTGTGCTTCGAAAATTTGTTTATATTCGCCATTTTGCGAAATCAAAAATTCATGTGTTCCTAGTTCTACGACTTTTTTATTTGCAACAACCGCAATTAAATCTGCATCTTGAATTGTCTTTAATCTATGCGCAATAATAATACATGTTTTATCTTTCATCAAATTCATCAATGCATTATTAATTAACACTTCTAAGCGGGTATCAATATTTGATGTTGCTTCATCTAAAATAAGGACTTCTTTATCCATTAAAATCATCCTAGCAATACATAATAATTGTTTTTCACCACTACTTAAACTGTTATTATCTATTATTGTATCATATCCTTGTGGTAAACGCATAATAAAATCGTGTGCGAAAGCTTTTTTACATGCTTTTTGAACATCATCTAAGCTAGATTTTTTTCCATAGCATAAATTTTCATAAACACTAGCTTTAAAAATGAAATTATCTTGCAAAACCATACCAATCTTATCGCGTAGTGATTTTTTAGAATAATGTTTGATATCCGAATTAATAATAATTTCTCCATTATCATAATCATAAAAACGCATTAATAAATTAATTACCGTTGATTTACCGCATCCAGTTTTTCCAACTAAAGCTACTTTAGTATTTTTTTTGATTGTTAAATTGAAATCATCTAAAATAACTTTATCTTTAACATAACTAAAGGAAATATTTTTAAAAGAAATATCCGATATTTCTTCTAAATTTGCCATATTATCGATATCAATTTCTCTTTCATCTAAAAATGCAAAAATTCTTCTAGCACTTGAAAAAGCATTTTGTAACTCTTGAATAACATTACTAATCTCGTTAAATGGTTTAGTATATTGATTAGCATATGTTAAAAAAGAAGTAATAATTCCTGCTGTTAAATAATTTTGGGTAATACATAAATATGCACCATATATTCCTACACTCGCATATATTATCGAATTAATAAATCTAGTAATAGGATTAGTAAAACTTGCCGAAAATTGCGCTTTAAAGCCAACTTTATCAAGTTCGTTATTAATCACATCAAACTTTTCAATTATTGCATCTTGATAGTCATAAACATCATTTTTTGTTAAATTAGAAAAACTTTCTTCTAAAAAAGAAGATAAATCACCTTTAATTTTTGCTTGTTTTTTGAATGTTTTAAATGTCAATTTAGAAATAACAGTAGCACTTATCATTGATAAAGGTGTTAAGAAAATAACCATTAAAGCAATTTTATATTCATAAACCAACATAAAAATAATTGTAATAATAATCGTGATTATTCCGTTTAATAAACTCTGAAATGTTTGTAGTAAACCATCTGATACCACATCAATATCATTAGTAATAATCGCTACGATATTTCCATGACTATGACTATCAATATAACTTACTGGCAATAAATGAATTTTATTAAAAGCATCTTCACGCAAACCAGCTATTAACTTATATGCCACATAATTTAATAAATTACTTACAAAAAGCATAAAAATAAAAGCTAAAAGGACACATAAAAACATCATTCCGATAATTATATATAACTCTTTAAAATTGATATTAGAATCATCCATTAAATCAATTGCTTTTCCTGTTAAGAAGGGAACATATAACTGTAATCCAACACTTACTCCTGACATTAATAAAGCTGTAACAATTAAAATTATATATTTTTTAAGTAGCTTAAAAAGACGCTTAATCATTTAATCCCTCCCTTGATTGTGATAAGGCAAGTTCTTGATATACCTTAGAATATTGAAGTAGATTTTCATGCGTGTCAAAACCATCAATTCTTCCATTGTCTAAAACGATAATGCGATCACAATCTTTAATACTTGAAACTCGTTCTGTTATATATATAATCGTTTTTTGATAATTTTCTTTTATTTTTTTCCTAACCTCTAAATCTGTTTTATAATCAAGAGCACTAAAAGCATCATCTAAAATTAAAACTTCGCTTTTCTTTAATAGACCGCAAGCTAAATTTAAACGTTTTTTTTGCCCTCCTGAAAAGTTTTTACCATCCCGTAAAACTTCATCATCAAGACATTTAACAAAATCACAACACGCCACATCTAAAGCTAATTTAATTTCTTCTTCGCTATATTTTTTCGATAGCGTTAAATTAGAATAAATCGTTCCTGTTTCTAATTTTTGATTTTGGAATACTAAACTAAAAGCATCTATAAGACTTTTTTTGGTATAATCTTTAATATTACGCCCTTTAAAATAAATAACACCTTCTTGTGGGTCATATAAGCGCATCATCAAGTAAATTAATGTCGATTTACCACTAGCAGTTGAGCCAATAATTCCAATTTGTTCTCCTTTTTTAATTGTAAATGAGATTTTTTTTAATGTGTCATTTTGATTATAAGCAAAAGAAACATCACTAAATTTGATTAATTCATCACTTTCATGATCATTTATATCTCCATATTGAAGACTTGATTTTTTATCAAATAGTTGTAATAATCTTTTTTCACTAGCTAAAGATTTATTGAAAATCAAAACTAAATTAGCTAAAACGACAATCGCTAGAAAAATTTGTGTCATATAATATGTTAAAGCATAAACATCTCCACTTTTTAATGCGTTTTGACTAACAAAATAACCACCAAAATATAAAATTAAAACAATTGAGGTGCTGGTAATCACATATGATAAAGGATTCAATAAAGACGATATTTTTCCTAATTTTAGATTTAATGATAGATTATTATCCAAGATTTTTTTAAATTTAGCTTGTTCTTTTTGTTCTTGATTAAAACTACGAACTAAGCGTACTCCTTGCAAGTTTTCCATTGTTTTACTTGAAAGTTCTTCCATATTCTCTAAAATGGCTTTCGATTTAGGAATTGATATTTTCATAACTAAATAAATAATAAATGCTAATAAACATGCACTTACTACAAAAATTATTGCCATATAAGGATTTAAAATATATGTCATAATAATTGATCCTATAACTAAAAAAGGAGCTCTAACCGCTAATCTAATAAATAATGCAATACTTGTTTGCACTTGATAAATATCACTTGTCATTCTAGTTAAAAGTTGTGAACTACTAAAATCATCTAATTCTTTTTTGGATAAACTAGTAATTTTTCTAATACCATCATAACGCATCTTCGTAGCTACTTTTTGACAACAAGAACTAGCTAAATATTGACAAATAATGGTTGAAGATAAACCAATTATCGCAAACAAAAATAATAATAACCCTCGCTTTATAACATAGTTAACATCTTTTAATAAAATTCCATTATTAATTAAATCTCGCATTACTAGTGGAACAATTAATTCAAAAACTACTTCAACTAATTTAAATAAAGGTCCGAAGATTAAATGAAACTTATAATCTTTTAAATAATATCGATATAAACGCATTTTTATCACCTAATAAAAAAGCTAAATTTTCATTTAGCCTAATTGTTATCATCATCAAATTGTAAATCTAATTGCAATTGCTTAACTGAGTATTTATAAACAGGATTAAAAGTTTTTCGATGAATTTTACAAGGCCCATACATTTCTAATGCTTTAATATGAGCTTTAGTACAGTATCCTTTATGTTTTTTAAACCCGTAATTAGGATATTTAATATCCATTTTTTCCATATAATGATCACGAGAAACCTTTGCTAAAATTGATGCTGCCGCAATACTAGCTGATTTAGCATCACCTTTAATAATCGATGTATGCTCAATTGGTAACTCATTTAAACTTACCGCGTCAATTAAAGCATGTTCTGGCTTAATTTCTAAACCTAAAAGACACTCCATCATTCCTTTTTTAGTAGCTTGAAGAATATTTAAGCGATCAATTTCTTTTTCACTTACAAAAACGATATTATAGCATAATGCCTCTTTGATTATTATTTTATATAGTTCTTCTCTTTTTTTCTCAGTTAATTTTTTAGAATCATTAATTCCTTTAATGTGGGTATTGGGCTTTAAAATAACCGCTGCTACAACCACTGGACCAGCTAAAGGCCCTCTACCAGCTTCATCGCATCCAGCAATATATAGCTTTCCACTATCGTATAATTCTTCTTCAAACTTATATAAATTCACCTGTTCTATCAAACGAAATCGCTCCTAACTTAAATCCGCGAATATCATTTAAAATTAAATTATTTACTCTATCATAATCAACTTCTTGATTTTGCAAGTAACACTTTCTAACATCCGCAATTTTCTTATATACATCTAAAATATCGTTAAAATCATCATCGGTTAACTGATATTTTTCATAAAATTGTTTTTGGTAATTTTCTTTTAAGAAATTAAAAGCATACATTACAACTTCATCTTTTGGTAAGATGTCATCTTTAATAGCTTGACATAAAGCTAAATGTAAAGCCACCTTTTTATCATCAAATTTAGGCCACAAAATTCCTGGGGTATCTAAAAGTTGTAGTTCTGGACTTACTTTAATCCATGTTTGATTTTTTGTTACACCAGGTTTATCACCTGTTTTAGTTGCTTTACGACGACTTATCGTGTTAATAAAAGTCGATTTTCCTACATTAGGAATTCCTAAAACCATCGCTTTAATCGGTTGTGGGCGCAGTCCACGTTTTTGATCACGCTCTATTTTTTCTTTTAAAGCTATTTTTGCTTTTCCTATAATTTGATTAATATTATAATTTTCAATACTATCAATACATAAAGCTTGATAACCTAAACTTTCATAATATTTAACCCATTTAAGACTTTCTTTATTATCCGCTAGTTTGGCTTTATTTAATAAAATAACGCGTGGTTTACTTTTAGTTATTTCATCAATCATCGGGTTTCTTGATGAAAAAGGAATTCTTGCATCTAAAAGTTCAAAAATAACATCCACCATATTTAGTTTTTCACTAATTTCGCGTTTGGCTTTTGCCATATGTCCTGGGTACCATTGAATTTGTTTCATCAAGTCACTTCCTTTATATTAAAAAATAGTAATTCTATTTAACGGTAATAAACGCATTTTAACAGAACCAAGAATATCGTCATTATAAAAAGCACCTAAATATCTAGAATCTAAAGAGTTACTTACATTATCACCTAAACAAATACTACAATCTAAACTGATATAATCATCTTTTAAAATCGTCTTTAATTCGTTATTTTCTTTTATACTTGTCATAACATTAAAAATCTCTTTAGAAATCTCCATATAATAATTATCATTAATATATAACTTACCTTCTTGATAAACAACTTTATCACCTTTGCTTGCAATAACACGTTTTACATATAACGACTCTTCATAAACTTGATAATGAGACCTACTAACATCAATAATAACGATATCATCTTTTTTAGGTTCATAATTAAAATGCCATACTAAAACTTTATCATTATTATATAGCGTATCTTCCATTGAACTACCACTTATTGATACTGGCGTTAAAAAAAGAGTTGAAATAAATGATATTATCGCAAACGACAAAAAAACAAATGAAATTATATCATATAATTGCCAAATTTGCACGCTTTTTTTTATTTTTTTTAACTTATCAAAAAAAACAATACAATAAAAGATAACTAAAATAAATATAAAAAATGTTAAATAAACAACAAGACCTTTTATATCAAAAAATGATAAATGCGTATTTTTAACCGTAAAAAAACAACATAAACTAATAATTAATAAAATGATTATAACTGAAAATTTAAAATAAAGATTATTAATTATTTTTTTCTTAATATTATCATAAGACCCATCTAGGGGTTTACTCACTTTATAAAACCTCCCCTAAAATACTGTCTAATGTTTCTTCATCTACTAAAACTTCACGGCCTTTAGTTGAACCTGTTTTTTCCGAAACAATTCCTAAAGATTCTAATGTTTGAACTAAAGATTTAGCACGAGGCCATCCTAAATTAAATGCCATTTGAATATTATTTAATGAACAAACACCTTCCGTTACAACATAATGCGCTACTTCTGGTAATAATTCATCTAATTCCTTAGCATTGTCAATTTTCTTTACATTTTGTTCTAAGATATCATGACTGATAAAATAATCCGGAAGTGATTCTGATCTTATAAAATCTGTTACGGCATAAATTTCATCATCGCTTAAATATGCTCCTTGCACGCGTTTTATTTCACCATTATCTTTTAATAGCATATCTCCATATCCTAATAAATTTTCTGCTCCATAACGGTCTAAAATAACATTAGAATCAACTCCTGTGGCAACTTTAAAAGCAATACGAGCCGGTATATTTGATTTAATAGACCCTTTTATAGTATTGGCATCCGGACGTTGTGTTGCCAATAGCATATGCATTCCACAGGCACGAGCTTTTTGAGTTAAACGTTGAATAGAGTCCTCAAAATCAGCCCCAGCAACCATTAAAATATCAGCAAATTCATCGATTACGATGATAATATATGGTAATTTGGGCTGTCCTAACTCTATCATTTTCTCATTATACGAATTTATTTCTCGCGTTCTAGAATCACGGAATAAAGTGTATCTTCTTTCCATCTCATCAACACACCATTTTAAAGCCATCGAAGCTGTTTTAGGATCTGATATAACAGGTGTAATTAAATGTGGAATTTCATTATATGGTGCCAATTCAACTTGTTTTGGATCAATTAACAACATCTTTAAATCAGTAGGCTTATTTTTCATTAATAAACTTACTAAAATCGTATTCATACAAACACTTTTACCTGATCCTGAAGCTCCAGCAACTAACCCGTGAGGCATTTTAGCGATATTAGAATAAATCGCATTACCATCAATGTCTAAACCTAAAGCAACACGCAAAGGTTTTCCATCATATAAAAAATCCTCATTATTGACGATTGATTTAAAATAAACCGGTTTTAACTTATCATTTGGAACCTCAATTCCTACTGTCGATTTACCCGGAATAGGGGCTTCAATAATAATCGATTTAGCACTCAAATTCATCTTTAAGTTTGATTCAATTTGCAATATTTTTTGGACCTTAACTCCAGGAGCTAGTTTAATTTCATAACGTGTTACTGCAGGTCCAATAGTTGAATCACAAACACTACCTTCAATACCGAAATCAATTAAAGTATGATTAATTGCTTCAATCTTACTTTCAATAAAAGCTGTATCTTCATCATTTTTAATAATCGGATCTTTAAGTAAATCAATACTTGGTAGTTTATAATCTTCATATGAACGCATTTTCTTAATTTTTTCTACTTCCACTTTATGAGCATTACGTTCCATTTTAGCTTCTTCTAAAAAATCTGGTGGTGTAATTGATAATTTACGGACACCATCTTCTATATAAACCTCTGTTTCTGCTTTTTTTGGAGCTTCAAAAAAACTTTCTTCATCAAAACTTAATTCTTCATCATAAGCTTCTTCAATCGTATCAACAGCAATAGGGTTGATAAAAATTGGCTCCAATTCTTCATCTTGATAATCAATATCCGGTAACTCTTCTGGAAATGTTAATTCCTTATTTTCGACAATCTCTTCTTCATCTTCTTCAACTTGTAGTTCTTCACTTGGAATAAAAGCATTTTTACGCAATATTTCAGGATCGACAACATTATTTTTTCGCGGTTGCGAAGAAACAACTTGAAACTCATAATAACGAGTTCCATGTTTTTTTAAAACCTCATCTTCTTTAATCATTTTAGTTTCATCAGTTCTAAAGGCATCATAAGCTAAAATATCGCTTGAACCTTTAGTACGAATTTTAATCGGTTCATCGACAACAGCTTGTCCGAAAACAGGAGAAATAAATCGTTGTCTAGTAAATGTTTTTCCTACTTTTTTTAATCCACTTAAAGCTTTTGGCATTTGAAAAATTTCAAAATCTTTACGATCAAAATCAAGCATTACTTCTTTAGACTTTCTTTTAAAAAACATTATAACTCCTCGCTTTCTTCATTAATTTCATCAATTAATAAATTAACATCCGTTTTTAATACAACTTCACGATTAAAAACACGTTTACTGTAAATTTTATATGTTTCTTCAGCTACAATATCAATCACAACAACCCCAATTTTTTTTACAACAATATTAATTGTGTTATTAATAACTAACTTTTTAACATAATTAACTGGATTAATAAGATTGACAAAATCTTTAACCGTACTAAATTTTTTGATCAACTTATGTTTTCTTGTTATTTCTACAATCTTATTTTTTTCAACATTTTGCTTAATTTCGTTAGCTCGAAGAATATCACTTACTTTAATTTTACGTAAGTTTTTTAAAAATTTTCCTGTCAAAATCTCATCAAGACGTTTATTGATGTAATCTGTTAGCATTAACAATTCATCAATCGATAATTCTAAAAGTGGATATTTGGAATTAGGAAAAAAAACACTAGCAATATCATATACTAACTCAAAACAAATATCTTTTAAATGGGTAATTAATGACAAATCTTTTTGTAAACTTTTATCTAAAAATGCATCTTTAGCATTTTTAATAATCATTAAAATAGCATCTTCTGAAACAGTTCTTTCAGCTTGAATAATCGATTTTGATTGGTAATTACGAACATTTTTTAAACTATAATAAGTATAAAATAAAACTACCACAATTATTCCAAATATAACTCCTAGAAAAAAACTAATTAATGTTTGAAAATCGAAATTAACAAAACCTATAATTGTATTTTTCATCTAAACACCCCGTTTTATTCATTATATACCAAAAAAGTAGTTTTTTAAATAGATATATTTGCATTTTTTTGCAACATGTGAGATAATCGGATATATATAATATACGCATACACTATAAAAAAATCTTTGACAATATTCCTATTATTTAAGTATTAAATTGAACTTAAGTAAGTATTGTGAAATTATTATAACGAAAGGATAATGCCAAGATCATTATAAAAATTTCAAATAAAGTTATCCAAATATTATTTATCTAAAAAATATACGATAATAAAAATACATGTCTTTATAATGTTTTGGCAGTGGTAATATTTATGTATTTAATCGCATCAGATTTAGACGGAACACTTTTAAATAGTCATAAAAAACTTTCTGAAGATACTAAAAATTACATTAAAAAAATAGCTAAAAATAATATCTTTATCATCGCAACATCGAGATGTTATTTTGATTGTTTAGATATATATAATGAACTTGAATTAACAACTCCAATTATTTGTAATAGTGGTGCATTTATTTATTCTTATAATAACGATTCATTAATTCGTTTGCGTAATAGTATCGATAATGATGCTTTTAAAGATATTTTTTCCCATTTTAAAAAAGATATTATTAATACCATTTTTCACGTCAATAACGATATTTATATGTATAAACTTGATAGTCGTTATAACTTCTTTTTTCATATTAAAGAAGAAACTCAATTTCATGAATTAGATTTTGAAAATGCTCATTTTCCGCAACCAATTAGTATTCATATTTTTATAAAACCAGAAATATTAGAAGATTTTCGCGTCTATATCGCTAAAAATCATCAAAATATTAATCCTATTTTTATTGGTGCTGATAAAACAATGGCTATTTTAGAATTGCGTCTAAATCAATCAACTAAAGGCAATGCGTTAAAAAAAGTTATTGAATATTTTAATATTGATTTAGAAAATACTATTGCTTTTGGTGATGGTGATGTTGATTTAGATATGCTATATGCTGTAAAAAAAGGATTTTTAATGAAAAATAGTTTTATTAATGATAGTATTTTACCCAAAACAGAATTTGATAACGATGAAGATGGTGTTATTAAAGAACTACAAAAGCTATTAAATAAAAATTAGCAATTTATATATCAATTATGATATCCTAGATTTAATGAATTTTTAAAAACATAAAAGACCTATAAATAGAGGACATATTAATATGTTACCCCTTTATAGGTCTTTTTTATAAACTAATTTTTTTTATTCTTTATAAAAGAATATGGTTCAA
>CALVBA010000024.1 GCA_944325695.1 uncultured Anaeroplasmataceae bacterium | reverse complement strand
TTATATGGAGATGTTTTAAGTCAACATGGATTACGTCAATTACGTATTGCTGAAACTGAAAAATATGCCCATGTTACTTTCTTCTTTGACGGTGGTAAAGATAGAACAATCCCTGGAGCTGATCGTATTTTAGTTAACTCACCTAAAGTTGCAACATACGATTTACAACCAGAAATGAGTGCTTATGAAGTAACAGATAAAGTTATTGAAGCTTTAGACAAAGATTTATATGATGCGGTTGTTTTAAATTACGCTAACTGTGATATGGTTGGACATACTGGTGTTGTTGAGGCATCTATTAAAGCTGTTGAAGCTGTTGATGAATGCGTAGGACGCGTTTATGAAAAAGTTAATGCATTAGGTGGAGTTTGTTTAATTACGGCAGACCATGGAAATGCTGAAAAATTAGTTGCTGAAGATGGTTCACCATTTACTGCACATACTACTAACCTTGTTCCTGTTGTTGTAACTAAAGAAGGTATTAAATTACATGATGGAGCTTTATGCGATATCGCTCCAACATTACTTCAATTATTAGGTATTGAACAACCAAAAGAAATGACAGGAAAATCATTAATTGATTAATAAAAAATATTGTGAAGTATAAAAACAGTCAATCATAGATTTTTCGCCTATTAGGACAAAAAAAATCTTATTGTTTTAGTTTCTATCATGTGAAAATATAACACGATATGGACAGATAAAAAAAGCATAATATGCGGGTACGAAAGCAAAAAGTGTTTTCGTACTTTTTTTTAAATATTTTGATAAGTACAAAATTTTTCTGAATTTATTAGAATTTTATATTAAGGATAATGATGATATGAATTTGGTGAGGAAATAATATGTTATATTTGAAAGAGATAAATGATAAAGATATTGAAAAGGAATACATATTTGTCCGTGATATGCCTATTGATGAAAATGGTTTAACAAATAAATGGAACAATGTTACTTACGAAGATTTTAAAAATAAAGCATTAAAGGAAATGATTGCATTTTCAAAAGAAGAAAATTTACCGGATGGTTATGTTCCACAAACTTTTTTCTTTTTGTGGAATGACGATGAAATTGTAGGGCAGTTTCGTATACGGCATTATCTTTGCGAATCTTTAAAAACAGGTGCAGGACATATAGGATATTTTATCAAAAAGGAATTTCGAGGAAAAGGATTTGCCAAAGAAGGACTTAGAATGACCATTGAAATAGCAAGGTCAATTATTCCAGAAAATGAAATATATTTAAGAGTAAATAAAGATAATCCTGCTTCACTTAAAGTGATGTTACATAATGGTGGATATATAAAATATGAAAATGACCATAAATATTATGTTCGAATAAAAAAATAACATTATAATAGGCATGATATCTAAAACGTTTGGTATCATGCCTTTTAAATTTTTAGAAATGATGAATATAAAAAAATTATAATAAACATTAACTAATAATTAAATGTTATAAAAAATTGATTTATTGATAATTTATTTGTATAATTGTGATAGATATATTAAAATGAGGGGATTGGTTTTTTTTATTGTAGTATAGTAGTTTTTTATAAAATTAGTTAATTATTAAAAATTTAATACGGGGGGATCAAAAAATTTTATTCAAAAAATGATACTTTAAATCAAATTGATGAAACTGCAGTTTACTGTAGTATTGATTATAAATACGTATTATGATAAAAATACCTCTAGCATGACTCCACAAGTCTTTTAGAGGTATTTTTTTATAAATTAAAGATTTAATTTGTAGGGGAGTAAGATATGTTTGAAAAATTTAATAAATTAAAACTAATTAAAAATAATAATAAAGAAAAAGATCAAATTGAACAAGATTATAATGTTTTAGGACCTATTGATGATATTGATGAAAACAGTCCTTATTTAAAATCTTTAGATTGGGCTTTAAAAAATAAAGATGTAAAAAATTTAGCCATATCGGGTACTTATGGTTCAGGAAAAAGTAGTATCATAAAGACATATTTAAAAAAACATAAGGAGATTGCTAAAGAAGCAATTCAAATATCTTTAGCTTCATTTAGAATTGATGAAAATGATAAATGTAATAATAACGATGAATACAAAAAATATATTGAAAGAGCTATTTTAACCCAGCTTTTCTATAAAGTTAAACACAGTAAAATTCCCCAAAGTCGATATCGAAAATTACATAAGATTAGTTATAAAAATATTTTAGGTTTTGTTTTATTTGTACTTATTAGTATTTCTTTAGTTGTTGTTTTGATTTGGGATGATATACTGCAAATTATTCAAAATAAAATTACACGCTTAAGCAATTATTTTCAAATAAACGAAAATATATCTTATGGAATTATTTTCTTATTAGTTGTTATATTTGTAGCAATCGTGACAAAAAAATATCCATATATGCATTCTCGAATGAAGATTACTGAAGTTAAACTACCGCTTCAAACATCATTTAAAAATGAAGTAGACTTGGATAAATCAATATTTGATAAAAATATGGATGAAATATTTTATTTTTTTGAAGCCACTAAATATCGAATTGTATTTTTCGAAGATTTAGACCGACTAAATAATTCAGATATTTTTATACATCTAAGAGAGTTAAATACGATTTTAAACAATTATAAAGAATTTAAAAAGTCGATTGTTTTTGTTTATGCCCTTAGAGATGATATATTTATAGGCGAGGATCGAACAAAATTTTTTGATTTCATTATTCCCGTTATTCCTGTTGTTTCAGCAGCTAATTCATCTAGTTATTTATTGAAAGAATTAAATATAAATAAAGACTATAATGTCTCGATTAATTTTATATATGGTATTGCACCTTTTATTAATGAAATGCGTATTTTACTTAATATAATTAACGAATTTAATATTTATAAGGAAAATATTCCTCTAAATAATGAAACAGGTTTGAAGGCTGAAAAAATGCTTGCTTTAATAGTTTTCAAGAATCTTTATCCAAAAGATTTTGAGGCTCTTCAAATAAAAAGAGGGATAATTAGAAAGGCTTTGGAAGATAAAAATGATTATATAAATAATTTATGTCAAGTGTTAAAAGATGAAAAAAAATCATATTAAGAGAAAATAGAATTGCAAAAAAAGGATAATTTAAAAAATATTAAAGAAATTAAGATATTAATGTTAAATGCTTTGACTGAAGACCAAGGATTATTTATTAAAATGAAAGATATAAATCTTGATACGTTGAATCTTAATTCTGAGTATACAAAAGAAGAAATAATGAATGACAATTTCGATTTCCCTGATTTTAATATGTTAAAAAAATGCATTGTTGAATATATTTCTTCAGCCCAAGAAAAACTAGAGAAAAAGATTGATAACTTTCAAAAAATCTATGCTGAATATAAAAAAAGAATAGATGTATTTCGTAATTTTAATTATCAAAAAATAGGAAATTTTATTTTAAATATAGACAAACAAATACGTGAAATTTCTAATTTATCTATAAAGGAATTACTAAGCAAATATACAATTGATAATGTTTTTTCAGAAGATGTTAAGAAAAATAAACTATTGATATATTTACTTTATAATGGCTATATTGATGAAGATTACACTTTATATATAAATTATTACAGAGAAATTACAAGTACTCCATCAAGCAGTAAATTTATAAATTCTGTTTTAAATAGGGAATCATCAAGCAATGATTTAGAGTTAAAAGACTCAAATATAATTGTAAATATGTTAGAATTAGAACATTTTAAAACAAAAGCAATTTATAATTTTGATCTTTTAAATTATATGCTTTCCATTTATCCATCTCAAAGTAATGATAAATTAGAAAAATTTATTGAACAATTAAGTGATGAGAGTGCTGAAAGTTGGAAATTTATAAAAGGATTTCTAGAATATATACGTAATAATGATCAAAATAAAGATGATAATAAAAAAGAGAATAATACCATAAATATTGAAAAAAGCGAATCATTATTTATAAAACTTCTTTCAGAATCATGGATTAATATGTGGAGTTATATCTATGATAATAAAGAAGAAAGTTATGAAACAAAAATAAATTATTTATCGTTAATTATTAAATATTCAAATATAAATTCATTAGAAAAATTGGATAAAGATAAAAAAATAACTAAATTTTTTCAAGAAAATCCAAATATTCTAATTGATCTGCCTATGAAAATAAGTTGTGAAATAAATGATTTAATTGCTAAACTACAAATAATTTTTTATGATATTAGGATAGATGGAAGTAATGATGAGGTATTAAATTATATTTTTGACAATAATTTGTATGATTTAAATCCAACAATGATTACTAAAATATATAATTATCAAAATCACAATTTCTCAAATAATAATGGAGTTCCTAGTTATACTGAAATATTATCAATCAAGTATCAACCATTAATCCAAAATATAAAAAATAATCTTGAAAGATATATTTACGACATTTTCTTGCCAAATGAAAAAAAAGAAAGTTCAGATGCGATTTCAGACTTATTATTAAAATCACTTGATAGTCTAAATTTAGTAAAAAAAATTATTTATCTAAAAGAATTTAAATTAGATCATTTGCCAAAATTAACGATACTTATAAAAGTAACAAGAGAAAAAATTTAATTCAAATTTACTACGATTTATTATCATATAATAAAGTTGTGGTGAGTTGGGAAATCTTAGAATATGTTTATGAAGAAAGGTGTAAATTAGAAAATGCTAATATAAAGCTTGATAACGCAATTGAATTGTATATAAATGTTCATATCGATGAACTCTCTACTACTGAGTTCCCAAAAGATAATAAAAGATTTATAGATGCTATTATAAATAGTGATGTTAGTAAAAAATTGTATGATAAAATAAAACTATCTTTTTAAACCTAGACATTGATTTTAATAAAACTATTACAAATATACTTGTTAAAAATATTTTTATTTTTTAAAAGAAGTATTTGAATGATTCAGTCGAAATAAATTTATATATAAATAATTCAATTATAGATGCATTAAATAATACGAATATAAAACTGACTGTTGAAAAATTTAAAATGATATGGCAATTTATTAAATCATTAGATTCTAAAAGAAACTTTATGCTTTCACATTTAAATATAATTACTCCAAATATGTTTCAATCTTGTTTTTCAGATTTAAAAGAATGGTATGATAAATTAGATAATAGATTTTTGAATCATGTTGTTGAAATAGAGAATTCATATTATGATAGGCAATTATCTGAGCGTTTAGAAAAGATAGGATATATTTCAAAATATGAAGTTGTAAATGATAATATTCTTAAACTTTTTGTTAAGAAACTTGATTAGTGATATATTTTATTAATATTGCATGAGTTAGTTTTAAGTGATATAATAAATAAGAATATAAAGTTGATATGGAGGTAAATAGAATGTCTATTTTAGTTTTGGGTGGAGCCGGATATATTGGTTCTCATACGGTTTATGAACTTATTAATAAAGGCTACAAGACAATTATTATTGATAATTTAGAAACAGGTTATCATAATTTAATACATCCGAAGGCTAAATTTTATCTAGGAGATATTCGTGACGAAAAGTTTTTAGATTTAGTTTTTGAAAAAGAAAAGATTGATGCAGTTATTCATTTTGCAGCAAATTCTTTAGTTGGTGAATCAATGACAAACCCATTAAAATATTTTGATAATAATGTTTGTGGAATGAAAGTATTATTAGATAAAATGGTTAAATATAAAGTTAATAAGATTGTTTTCTCTTCTACAGCTGCTGTATATGGGGAACCTAAAAATGTGCCGATTTTAGAAACAGATGATACTGTTCCTACAAATACGTACGGTGAAACAAAATTAGCTATGGAAAAAATGATGAAATGGACTGATTTAGCTCATGGAATAAAATATGTTGCATTGCGTTATTTTAATGCCTGTGGGGCGAATAAAAATGGTTTAATTGGAGAATCACATAATCCAGAGAGTCATTTAATCCCTCTTGTTTTACAAGTTCCTAATAAAAAACGTGAATTTATTTCTATTTATGGAGATGATTATAAAACAAAGGATGGTACATGTGTTCGAGATTATATTCATGTTCTTGACTTAGCTCAGGCGCATATTCTATCCTTAGAATACTTATTAAATGGAAATGAAAGTAATGTTTTTAATCTAGGAAATGGTGTTGGTTATACAGTTAAAGAAGTGATTGAAGTAGCTAGAAAAGTTACTGGGGATGAAATAAAAGCTGTTGTTTCTGAAAGAAGAGCAGGGGATCCAGCGATATTAATTGCATCAAGCCAAAAAGCATTTGAAATTTTAAAATGGCAACCAAAACATAATTCATTAGAAGAAATTATTACAGATGCATGGAATTTCCATAAATCAAATCCAAATGGACTTGATAGATAATAGAAAATATTTAAGGAGTTAATATGAATAAGAAGAGTTTAACAGTGTTTTTAATGTTTCTCGTATCATTTGTTTTAAGTCAAATGGTTTTAAAAACACCATCTATGAAAAATGATGAATCAGAATTTTCGGGAAAAAATGCGTTAGAACATATTCAAGAAATTTCAAAAGAACCACATTCAGTTTTTGATTATGAGGCTCATGAGAATGTTCGTAAATACATTATTGAAACAGCAGGTAGTTTTGTTGGAAGTGATAATGTCACTGAAAGAAATTATCGTTCAAAGGCTAATGTTCAACCAGCAGATGGAATAACATTTATCAGAGAACATGATTTTGAAGTAGATTATGACGTTAGAAATGTTGTGGTTGAAATTGAAGGTAAAAATAAAATAGGTATGCTTTTAGTTGCACACTATGATTCACGTGGACATGTTGGAAATGATGGGCAATTAGGTGGATCATATGGAGCAGCTGATGATGGTTATGGTGTAGCAACACTTTTAGAACTAATTCGTTTATTATCAACTAAAGAGTTAGAAAATTCGGTTTATTTCTTGTTTGCTGATGCAGAAGAAACTAAAATGATGGGTTCTAAATTAGAAGCTCAAAACACTGATTTAATGAATAAAGTAAATTTTGTTTTAAATGTAGAAGCGCGTGGTGTTAAGGGTGCAAGTTATATGTTTGAAACATCTAAAAATAACAATAAAGTTTTAGAATTATATGAAGAAGCAAATTATCCAACAACATATAGCGTTGCCACAGCGGTTTATACAGTAATGCCTAACTACACTGACTTTACATCATTTTTAGAAATCGGTAAGCCAGGGGTTAATTTTGCAGTATTAGATAGTTTAGATTATTACCATAATCCAAAAGATAATTATGAAAATGTTAGCCCTTCATCTGTGCAACACTATGGGGAACAAATCTTACCAATGGTATTAGAATATACTTCAAATGCTAAATATGCAGATATGAATTATTTTATCGGTACACACGATATGATTTTCTTTAACTTATTTTCAAATTTATTAATCAAATATAGTGAAACAACAGGATTAATTTTAACTATTATTCTAATCTTAGGATTTATTGGATTAATGGTATATGCATACCGGAAGAATACATTTAATTTAAGAACTTATGGGAAACAATTTGCTATTTTAGGTATTATGCTTCTTATTGCAGTATTATCAGGATATTTAGTAAGCCAATATTTAAGCATTACAAATGGAATTAAATGGAATTTAACAAATGTAAATACTAAATATGCATTTGCCTACTTTATTGGATTTATGGCATTAATGATCACTTTTATCAGTATTTATTTAAAAAGAAAAAATAAAGAAGAAGATAATAATCATTTCATATATGCAGGAATAACTATTAACTTAGTATTATCATTGATTACAAATATTGCTTTATCTGGAGCTTCATTTATGTTCTTTGTCCCAGCGTTAATTGCAGTATTAGTTTTAGTTGTTAGAATGTTTGTAAATAACAAAGTTGCAATGCAAGTTGCTTACGCTGTTATGATTTTAATCAATATGTTTTTATTTGTTCCATTAATTTATTCACTATATTTAGCAGTGACAATTGGTGGATTATTAGCTCTAGCTTTACTAGCTTATCTACCACTAACAATTTTAATTCCAAATGTCATTAACCAATTACAAGATTAAGTTAATACGACCAACGTTTTTTGTTGGTCTTTTTCTTTTTAATGTAGAAAAAAGCAAAAAAACGATATGGACAAAGAGTGAAAAAGTAGTTTTTTTGTGTAAAAATATATGTTATATAGTGTCATTTTATGTTATAATGATGTAGTCATATTTAATAAGACTTATTAAAGTATGTGTTATATTTTATATTTCACATGTAATAATAAAATTTTATAATTTTTATAATAATTCAAGGGGTGTTAGTTTTGGATAATTTAAGCAATAATCCATACGTCATAAAAAATGAATGTAATGATGAGGCAATTCATTTCGAGGAGAAAAGAATATATGCTTTTTTTAAGCGATTGTTTGATTTCTTTGCATCATTAATAGCGATTATAGTATTCTCATGGTTATTACTTATTTTAGCTATATTGGTTAAAGTCACATCAAAAGGACCAATTATATTTAAAGACAATAGGGTTGGAAAACATGCGAAAATGATCAAAGTTTACAAGTTTAGAACAATGTATGTCGATGCTGAAAGCAGATTAAAAGAATACCTAACAGCTGAACAATTAGAACAATGGAAAAAAGAAAGAAAAATTGATAATGATCCGAGAATTACTAAACTTGGTAGTTTTTTAAGAAAAACTTCTTTAGATGAATTACCACAATTATTCAATATTTTAATAGGGAATATGTCGATTTGTGGGAATAGACCGATTTCAAAAATGGAGTTTGATAATTGGTATACAGAAGAACAAAAATCTTTACTAAGTAATATTAAACCAGGACTAACTGGATATTGGCAAGCTTATGGAAGATCTGATGTAACATTTGAATCAGGTGAAAGACAAAAACTTGATATGATTTATATTGAAAAAAGATCCTTTTTATTGGATATTAAAATTATTTTTAGAACTGCTTATGTAGTAATTTTCGGAAAAGGAGCAAAGTAAAATGATTAGAGTTGCTCAGGTTATGGGTAAAATGAATTTCGGTGGTGTTGAGGCATCAGTTATGAATTATTACCGAAATATTGATCGAACAAAAGTTCAATTTGATTTTATCGTTGATTCTGATTCAGAATGTCCTCAAAAAGAAGAAATCGAACTTTTAGGTGGTAAAGTTATTTTTGTTCCCCCATATCAACAAATGAAATCATACATTACCACATTAATCGATATTTTTAAAAAAGAAAAATATGATATTGTTCATGCACAATTGACAACAATGAGCGTTTTTCCTTTATACGCTGCTAAAAAAGCTGGGATTAAAGTTAGAATTGCACATTCACATAATACTGCAAACAGAGTAGAGTGGAAAAAAAATATATTAAAAAATGCTTTAAGACCATTTTCAAAAAAATATGCTACTCATTACTTTGCTTGTTCTGAATTAGCTGGAAGATATTTGTTTGGAAATAAAGCTTTTAATAAGGGAAATATTACAGTTATAAATAACTCCATCGATTTTAATAAATTTAAGTTTAATGAAGAAAAAAGAAATATAATTAGAACTAAATATGGTTTGAATAAAAACTTTGTTGTAGGACATATAGGTAGATTTGTTAAACAAAAAAATCATATGAAATTAATAGAGATATTCTATTCTTTATTAAAAGAGAGAAAAGATGCAAAATTAATTCTAATTGGCGATGGCCCACTTCAAAAAAATGTTGAAGAAAAGGTAAAAAAATTGAATATTCAAGATAATGTACTTTTCATAGGGACAGTTTCAAATCCATACGATTATTACAACGCAATGGATGTTTTTTTATTACCTAGTTTATATGAGGGACTTCCTGTTGTTGGTGTTGAAGCTCAGATAAATGGATTAAAATGTCTTTTTTCTGATAATATAACAAAAGAAGCAAAAATCTCAGATAATACTTTCTTTTTACCAATAAAGAATATAAAAGAATGGATAGAAAAATTAGATGAATGTGATAATAATAGAAATATTACTAAAATAGAATTAGATTCTTATAACATTGAAATACAAGCTAATATTTTAGAAAAGAAATATTTTGACATATCAAAGGCTTTATAAGGGGGGAGAAAATGATACCAAAAAGAATTCATTATTGTTGGTTTGGGAAAAACGAGAAAAGTGAAAATATAAAAGAAATGATTAAAACATGGGAGTTATATTGTCCAGAGTATGAAATTATAGAATGGAATGAAAATAATTTCTCTATTGAAGAAACAAATCAATATGTTAAGGATGCATATAAAAATAAAAAGTGGGCTTTTGTTTCGGACTATGTACGTCTATATGTATTATATAATTATGGTGGAATATACTTAGATACTGATGTTGAGCTTTTAAAAAATTTTGATAATTTTTTAGAAAATAATATGTTTATGTGTGTCGAATCACAAAATACATTATGTACAGCAGTCATTGGTTCTGAAAAAAATAATGAAATACTAAAAAAAGCTCTTAATGAATATAAAAATTTAGAATTTATTATAGACGGTAAAATGAATTTAAGGCCAAATTCTGAATTTTTATATGAATTAATTTCAAATGAAAAGAAAATAAAAATAAAAGATAATATTATTTATAAACTAGATAATATAACAATCTATTCATCTGATTTTTTTTCTGCAAAGAATATCCATACCCATAAATTAACAAAAACAAGTAATACAGTATCTATTCACCATTTGGATGCATCGTGGTATTCAAAAAGAAGAAAGTTTTTAAGAAAAATTAAAAAAATTATTTTGAAAATTTTTCATTAAAATTACTAAATATTGTTAATTGAAGGGGTGTCTTAATGTTATCAATTGTTACATTTTTAATTATTATGTATATTTTATGCAGGAAAAAAAATTCGCGTAAAAATATGTTTATATTGACTTTAATAGTGTCATTATTTTTTTTCTCGTCAATTGATCCTATTGTTGGAATTCCTCTTTATATTTATCCAATGATAGTATCAATTATTTTAGGATTATTAAAAGAAAACATTAAAATTAATGTTCTTTTAATAAGTGCAATTACATTATTAATACTATTTATGACTTTGCAAATTTCGAATATTTACTTAGGTTTAAACATATCTAAGTCTTTATTAATTAATTCAAGTATTACAGATGTTATTGATATAGAAAATCAACTTTTTTATCCAACTCTTAATTTTAATGTATTTAAACATTATTTATTTTTTTTAGCGTATTTATCATTTTTAATATTTAATGTTGATTTAATTAGGTCTAAGGCAGTTATTAAAGAACTAATTGAAAAAGTTTTTAAAGTTTTTAAAATATTATTCATATTATTAATCGTTGAGTTTTTAGTAGTAAATATTTTAAAGGGGTATAATGACAGATGGTTGATGCAATTAATTTTTTCTGTAAATGCAAATCAAAAAGATAATTGGCATACTTTTGGTTTTTATTCAGTTGCATTATGGTTTACAGAGCGTTCAGAAATGGTTATTGTTTTAGTATATTATTTATTGAGAATTTCTTCATTTAAAAACATAAGACATTTTTTAATATGGGATTTTTTATCATTTATTGCAGTTTTTTGCACTGGATCATCGAGTGCATTGATGGCAGCATTGTTTTATGGTGGATACTTAGGACTAACTACTATATATAAAAAGAACTCTATTTTACTTAAAGGAGTACTACTTTTATCATTAGTTGGTTTAACTATTGTTATTATATATAAATATGATATTCTTTTTTTAAAAATAAACGAATTTATAAATCCAACTATTAATTATGGTTCAGCATTTTATAGAAGACAATCAATAAATTATGCTATTATAAGTTGGTTAAATTCCCCTTTTATTGGGCAAGGCATTGGAACTGTTTATTGTCATAGCTCATTACTACAAATATTAGGAAATATAGGTATATTAGGGCTTTTTTTGACTTTAATAATACACAATATTACTTTAGGTAAAAGAAGAATTTCTTTTATAAAAGTTATATTTGTTCTTATTATATCAATTGCGGCTTTTATGATTCAGCAATTTACTTCTCCTATGTTTTTAGCAATTTACATATCTTTATACTACAATTTTGATTTCATCAGTAATTAAATTGAAATAATTCAGATCAGAAATACCAATGAAAAAAATATTAAAAATAGAGGTGACTTGATTTTATGAAGGGAATTATTTTAGCAGGTGGTAGCGGGACTCGTTTATATCCGTTAACGATTGTAACTAGTAAGCAACTTTTACCTGTTTATGACAAACCTATGATTTATTATCCGTTAAGTATTTTAATGCTTGCTGGAATTAAGGACATATTAATTATATCTACTCCGGATGATACACCAAAATTTGAATCGCTATTTGGATCTGGAGAAAGACTTGGTTTAAATATATCATATAAAATTCAACCATCTCCAGATGGATTAGCCCAAGCATTCATACTTGGAGAAGAATTTATTGGAGATGATTGTGCTTGTATGATTTTAGGAGATAATATCTTTTATGGTAATGGTATGAAAAATGCTTTAAAAATAGCAGTTGAAAATAGTAAAAAAGGAATTGCAACAGTTTTCGGTTATTATGTACCTGATCCTGAAAGATTTGGTGTAGTTGAATTTGATAAAAACGGAAAGGTTGTTTCTATTGAAGAAAAACCAAAAAATCCAAAATCAAACTATGCTATAACTGGACTTTATTTTTACGATAACAGAGTGGTAAATTTAGCCAAAAAAGTTAAACCTTCATCACGTGGTGAATTAGAAATTACGTCATTAAATCAGTTATATTTAGAATTAAATTCTTTAGATGTAATAACTTTTGGTCGTGGTGTTACGTGGTTAGATACAGGTACTCACGAATCTTTAGCTGAAGCAACATCATTTGTAAAAATGATTGAAGAACATCAAGGATTAAAAATTTCTTGTTTAGAAGAGATTGCATACACAAATGGGTGGATTACAAAAGAGCAATTGATTGAACAAGGAAACTTAATGATTAAAAATCAATATGGGCAACATCTTATAAATGTCGCAAAAGGTAAGGTGAAATACTAATGAAAAAAACTATCGGAAATTTCACTTTTGTTAATACTAATATTAAAGATGTTTATATAATTGAACCTAAAAAATATGGTGATGATAGAGGATATTTTATGGAGACATATAAAGAATCTTCTTTTAAGGAAGCTGGACTTAATTATAACTTTGTTCAAGATAATCAATCAAAATCTAAAAAAGGCGTTTTGAGAGGACTACACTTTCAAAGAAAATTTCCACAAGCCAAACTTGTAAGATGCATTGATGGTGAAGTATATGATGTTTGTGTTGATTTAAGAGAAGATAGTTCTACGTATGGTAAATGGTTTGGCGTTATTTTGTCTTCAGAAAAAGGAAATCAACTAATGATACCAAGAGGTTTTGCTCATGGATTTTTAGTTTTATCTGAAACTGCTACTTTTTGCTATAAATGTGATGAAATTTATCATCCAGAAGATGAATGCGGAATTATATGGAATGATCCTGATATTAATATTGATTGGCATTATAAAGGAACACCAATTTTATCTGAAAAAGATGAAAAACATTTCAAATTAAGAGATTTAAAAATTAAATTTTGATATATTTTAGGATGTGTAATATGAAAAATGCATTAATCTTATTAAATTATAATGATACTAAACGTATATTTGATTTAATAAAAAAATTTTCGAATTCTGATTTTTTTCAATATATTATAGTATCTGACAATAATTCATGTGAAGATATGGATTTATTGGAATCTTTTCAAAATCAAAAAATAATATTATTAAAAAATAATAAAAATTTATGGTATTCTGGTGGAAACAATGTTGCATTAAATTACTTAAAAAATAAAGATATTGATTATGTTTTTTTGTTTAACTCAGACATAGATGTGAGTTATGATGTATTAGAAAAATCTATCTTCTTTTTAGAAGAAAATAAAGATTTTAGTATTGTATCACCTTTAATGAATGAGTATGGAAATATTGTTGAGAATTATTATAATTTTCCAACAATATTAAATTCAATTAAAGAAAATTTAGGATTGAAAAAATTTTTTAAAAGTAAAGTACATTCTAAAAAAATTAACGATCATTGTTTAGAAGTTGATTATATAAGATCATCATTTTGGTGTGTAAAATATAATGACTTTATTGATATAGATTTTTTTGATGAGAGTACTAAATTATATCATGTCGAAACATGTGTCGGTTTAAAATTACGTAAAAGAAATAAAAAATGTGCAATTTTATTAGATTACTCATATGATCATAATCATGTATACAAAAAAGGGTATAAAATTACTGCATATAAGGATTCATATAAATCTTTAAAATATGTTTTTAAGACATATTTAAGAAAAAATGTATTGCAAATGTTTTGTTTTAAAGTTTCTTTTTATATTGGCCTTTTTTTGAGAAAAATATTCAATATAAAGTAATTTAATAAAGAGGTGAGAAAATGAAAATTCTTGTAACTGGAGCGAATGGTTATATTGGAGCAAAAGTCGTAAAAAGACTTTGTGAATTAAATAATGAAGTAATTGCTGTAGATATTTCAGATGAAAATATAGACAAAAGAGCTAAATTTATTAGTAAAAATATATTTTTAGATAATGATAATATGTTTAAATTTTTCGATGAACCAGATATTTGTCTACATTTAGCATGGCGAGATGGGTTTAAGCACAACTCTGTATTACATATGGAAGATCTTTCATATCATTTTAAATTTATAAGAAATTTAATTGATAATGGATTAAAACATATAGCAATAATGGGTACTATGCATGAAATTGGATACTTTGAAGGTGCTATTGATGAAGATACTCAATGCAATCCTACAACACAATACGGTATATCTAAAAATGCATTAAGAAGTTCAATTCAAAATTATTTAAAAGATAAAGATGTAGTTTTTCAGTGGTTAAGAGCTTTTTATATTTTTGGTAATGATGAATATGGCAATTCAATTTTTTGTAAAATACGTCAAGCTGTAAAAAATAATCAGAAACTATTTCCTTTTACATCAGGAAAAAATAAATATGATTTCATTCACATTGATGAATTAGCTAACCAAATTTCATTAGCAATTTCCCAAAAAAAGGTTAATGGAATCATAAATTGTTGTTCTGGGGAACCTATTTCTTTATCAGAACAAGTTCAAAGTTATATAGATAATAATAATTTGCCCATAAAATTAGATTATGGTAAGTTTCCAGATAGACCATATGATTCACCATGCATATATGGAGATAATAGTAAGATTCTACTGATTCTAGAAGAATCAAAAAAATAGGGTTTTTAATGAGAGAAATTTATCTAATTAAAAAAAGTATATTAAGAAGATTATACTTTCTAAAAAATAAATACAGAGCATTTGGAAAAAATAGTCTTATTTTTAAGCCATTATGCATTTTGGGTAAAAAAAATATCGAAGTAGGAAATTATGTATCAATAGATTGTGGTGCAAGGATAGAAGCAATAAGCAAATGGAATAGTCAAAAATTTAATCCTCGTATTTTCATTGGTGATAATACAAGTTTTGAACAAAATTCTCATATCATTGCTACAGGAAATTTAATAATTGGTAAATCATGTGTATTCTCTTCAAGAGTTTTTATTACAACATGTTCACATTCATATGATGAAGTTAATGTAAATGTTATGCAACAAAATTTAATTAACAATGATGTTATAATAGGGGATAATTGTTTTATTGGAATGGACGTTAAAATTTTTCCTGGAGTTAGAATTGGGAATAACGTTATAATAGGTGCTAATTCAATTGTTTTGAATGATTTACCATCTTATTCTGTATGCGTTGGAACACCTGCACGTGTAATAAAGAGGTATGATTTTAATAATAGACGATGGGTCAGTATAAAAGGAGAGAATTTAGATGAGTAAATTTTTAATTACAGGTGGAGCAGGATTCATAGGAGGAAACTTTCTTCACATTATGGTAAATAATTATCCAGAAGATCAATATGTCTGTATTGATGCTTTAACATATGCTGGAAATATTGAAACATTAGAACCAATTATGAATAAAAATAATTTTAAGTTTATTCATGAGAATATATGCAATAGAGAAGCAATATTTAAAATATTTGAAGAAGAGCATTTTGATTATGTTATTAATTTTGCAGCTGAATCTCACGTAGACAGAAGTATTGAGAATCCTGGTATTTTTTTAAATACTAATATCTTAGGAACTCAAACATTGATGGATGCATGTAGAAAATATGGTATAAAAAGATACCATCAAGTTTCAACGGATGAGGTATATGGTGATCTTCCATTAGATAGACCTGACTTATTTTTTACAGAAGATACTCCAATTAATACATCAAGTCCATATTCTGCATCTAAAGCAAGTGCAGATTTATTAGTGCAAGCATATCATAGGACATTTGGATTACCTATCACTATTTCTAGATGTTCTAATAATTATGGTCCATATCATTTTCCTGAAAAATTAATTCCACTAATTATTAAAAAAGCATTAGCAAATGAACAATTACCAATATATGGTAACGGACAAAATGTAAGAGATTGGCTACATGTTTATGATCACTGTACTGCAATAGACTTAATTGTTAGAAAAGGTAAAAATGGTGAAGTATATAATATTGGTGGACATAATGAAAAAACTAATTTAGAAGTAGTTAAAACCATTTTAAAAGAGTTAGGAAAACCAGAATCTTTGATTACTTATGTTAAGGATAGAGCAGGTCATGATCTTCGTTATGCTATTGATCCATCTAAGTTAATGAATGAATTAGGATGGAAACCTAAATACACATTTGAAACTGGCATTGGTCCTACAATTCAGTGGAACTTAGAAAATCAAAAATGGATAAATAATATATTATCTGGAGAATATATAAGATTTATGAATGATAATTATAAAAACAAATAACAATTATTTAAAAATTAGGGGTTGAATTAAAATGGATTTAGATCGAAGAAGCATATTATATTATTATTTTGATTATAATTATACAAAAAACAAGTTTAAAAAAATTTTTACAAGTTTTCTAAAGTTGTTTTTTAAAAAAGAAATAATTGATGGTGATTTTTCTGATGCTACTTTTTTTAATTCTAACAAAAGAAAAGATCATACTTTATTATTTGATTCAGTTTTTGATTCTTATAATGGTAAAAAAAGCTTAATAAACTATAGAAAAAAGTTGAATTTTAATCCTTCCAGTATATTTATTTTTATAAAATACTTATTGAATTTAAAAAAAATAAGTAAGATATTAAAAGATAAATTAGGTAAAAAATATAGTTTTTTTTGTTTAATCTATATAATCATTATGTTATCTTATGACCAGTATATTATTAATTTTTATAATTCTAATTATGATTTTAAATTAAAAATATTTGTTGTATTATATGATTTAGGTAGAGTTGAATCAAACCTGATAAAAGCTATTAGGATTAAAGATAAAAATGTTAAAATTATATCATTGCAACATGGACTTTTTATTCCAAGTGAAAATATAGAAAATATTGACATGCTAAATTATTTTGATTGTGCAGCTGATTATGTTTTGACATGGGGTGATTCGTCTAAAAGAATTTTCTCGAATTATGGAACAAAAGCAATTACATGTGGTAACCCAATTATTAAAAAGAAGTATTGTATGGAGGAAAATTATATTGGTATAGCATTGGATATTCCAAGAAATAAAAAATTTAATCAAGAATTAATAAATATTGCGACAAAATATGCTATGAAAAACTTAACAAAAGTTAAAGTTCGTATCCATCCTTTAGATAATATTTTGAATTATAATATAAATGAAGAGTATGTCGAATTTAATTTTGATATAGATAATAGTAAATTTATTTTAACACACACGAGTACAATGACATTCATCTATATGTTTAATGGTAAAAAAGTTTATAAATATAAAACATCTATACCTTTTTTTAAGTTAGATAAAGAAATTGAGTTTTCTAACTTGGAAGAATTAGAAAAAGTTTTAAAAATTAGTTATAGTTATAAAAAAATAATAGATGACTTTATAATGTGTAACGGTGATTATTCTAAAAAATTATATAATAAAGCAATTAAGGAAATTATAGAAAAAAATAATTAGTTTTGAATTACTTTATTATTCTTAAGGAAGTGTTTTTTTGAAAAAAATTTTTAGTTTTTATAACAATTTATCAACTCCATTAAAAGCATCTTTCTGGTTTTTATTTTGTAATTTAGTACAAAAAGGGATTTCGTTTATTTCTACACCGATTTTCACTCGTTTAATGACAAAAGAAGAGTATGGAATATATAATACATATTTATCTTGGGAAAATATTATAATTATTTTCGCTAGTTTAAATCTTGGAGCAGGTGTTTTTAATAATGCTTTAATAAAATATAAGGGAAAAGAAAATGAATATACATCTAGTATGCAGGGATTGACTACTGTTCTAACTTTAGTTGTAATGGGAGTTATATTATCTTTTGGTAATTTCTTTTCTAATCTAATGGAAGTACCAATATATGTATTAATACTACTAACTTTTGAGTTGATTTTTATGCCTGCGATGTCATTTTATATGGCTAGAGAAAGATTTGAATATCGCTTTAAGAGTGTTGTTTTAATTACAATATTTTTATCCATTTCAATTCTTTTTTCAGGTATAGGAGCAGTGGTTTTATTTGATGATAAAGTATCTGCAAAAATTATATCTTATATTATTGTTCAGTCATTCTTTTGTGGTATTATTTATATCAATAATTTTATAAAAGGGCGAAAGTTTTTTGATAAAGAATATTGGATTTTTGCATTAAAATTTAATTTACCTCTTCTTCCCCACTATCTATCTTATATTATTCTGTCTACGTCTGATCGAATCATAATTAAACAAATGGTTGGAGATGCTGAAGCAGGAATTTATTCGTTAGCGTATAATGTTGGAATGATTTTAAATATTTTTATAAATGCAATAACATCTGTATTCACACCGTACATATATAAGGAATTAAACGATAAACGATATAAAAACATTGAAAAAGTGTCTATTTCAATTTTATTATTTATTTTAATCCCTTTGATAGGAATCGTATTAGTTGCTCCAGAAATTGTTCTTATAATGGGAGGGAAAGATTACCTTGATGCAATTTATATTATTCCCCCTGTGGTGCTAGGTACTTTTGTATATTTGATATATAGTTTCTTCTCAACTATAGAATTTTATTTAGAAAAAACATTATTTGTTATGTTAGGTACAGTAAGTGCAGCGATTATTAATATTGTTTTAAATTTAATATTTATTCCAGTATTTGGTTATTTTGCAGCAGGATATACAACACTTATAAGCTATCTATTTTTGGTTATTATTCATTATATCTTTATGAGGAAAATTTTTAAAAATCGAATTTACAATATAAAAAAAATGTCTGTTATTTCTTTTTTAGCATTTTTAGCAGTTTTTATAATTTTATCAATTTACAGTTTTTCAATTATTAGGTATGGAATTTTACTTGGAATTGTTGTATTATTAATTATATTAAGAAAAAAATATATGTATTTGCAAGAAATTTTTTTGTTTTAGATTAAAATTAATTAAATGATATTATATTAAATACATCTAAATACTATCATTTAGTCTTAAAAAGGGGAATTTATTATGAGAATTGCTTGTTTTATACCAATTAAATCAAATTCAGAAAGAATAGTTGGAAAAAATTTTAAAAAATTGTGTGGCAGACCATTATATACATATATTATCGATCATGCCATTGCAGCAGAGTGTTTTGATGATATATATGTTGACACTAATAGTACAGAAGTAATCGAATATTGTAACACTAAGGGTGTAAAAATTATTGAAAGAGAAGAAAAATATACTAAAAATACTGTTAATGGCAATGATTTATTAAATCATCATTATGACCTTTATCCGAATTATGATTATTACTTTCAATTATTTGCTACAGCACCATTTTTACAGCCAGAATCAATTAGAAATGCTGTCAATGCATTAACATGTAGTATTAATCATGATTCAACATTTACAGCAATTAAGCATAATGGATTTTTTTGGTTCTCTAAAACACCTATAAATTATAGACCTTGTATTTTACCGAGAAGTCAAGATATGGAAGGTGTTATTGAAGAAACAACTGGATTATATGGTATGTCAAATTCTGCATTAAATAAATATAAATGCCGTATTGGAGCTAACCCTCTTATTTACTTTGTTAATAAGTTTGAAGCTGTTGATATTAATACTGAAGATGATTTCAAACTTGCAGAATATATCGGTAGAAATTATTGGAACTTTAAATAAACTCAATATTAAAAGATGCACCATAAAATTATTAGGTGCATTTTTTTATTAGATGATTTGTCAAATTAAGTGCAACACCTAATGTAAGTTATAAACCAAGCATGACTTCATTAGGTGTTTTAAATT
>CALVBA010000023.1 GCA_944325695.1 uncultured Anaeroplasmataceae bacterium | reverse complement strand
TAATGAAAGACTATCATTTTATCGTATTAAATCGTAATCAACAAGACATTGATTTAATTATCAAAACGAAATTTAAAGACTATCAAAATAAATTTATTACTATTGATTTTGATTTTGATATATCATCATCAAAAGTTCGAAGTGATATTGACGGTTTTAGAAATTACCTAGATGAAACAACATATCAATATATTAAGCAACACAATTTGTATAGGAAGTGAAAAAATGTATCAAAATAATTTTATAAAAGTAGCTTGTATAACGCCAGTTTTAGAAGTAGGAAATCCTAAATATAATGCCAGTATAATAAGCAATTTAATTAAAGAATCTAAAGCTAGCATTAATGTTTTTCCTGAGTTATGTCTAACAGGATATAGCTGTGGTGATTTATTTTATCAAAGCTTATTACTAGATGATACGTTAGAAGGTTTAAAAACATTAATTGATAACAACAATACGGAAAGTATTAACGTAGTTGGAATGCCATTAGATATTAATGGTTCAGTTTTCAATGTCGCTGTTTGTTTTCAAGGAAAAAACATTTTAGGGGTTGTTCCTAAAAATATTTTACCTAATTCACATGAATTTTATGAAAAAAGATGGTTTAAATCAGGGATGGACATTAACATTTCTAGTATTACATTATTAAATAAAACTGTTCCTTTTGGTAATTTAATCTTTAAAAATGAACAAGCTAAAATAAATTTTGCAATTGAACTATGTGAGGATATGTGGTCGCCTTTAGCCCCATCCAATATCTATGCCACTTTAGGATGTAATATGACATTAAATTTAAGTGCATCAAATGAATATTTGGGAAAAAGTAATATTCGTCGCAGTTGTATCTTAGATAATTCTAGACGTAATTCTGGATGTTATATTTATACATCAAGTGGTGTAAATGAATCGACAAGCGATAGTGTTTTTTCAGGACATAATATTATTGCCGTTAATGGTTTATTAATTAAAGAAACAGAAAACTTTAATCCAAATTCAGAAATCATTTATGCTGACATCGATATAAGTGAAATTAATTTTATTCGTCGTAATAATACAAATCTTCATGCTAAATATCCGATTTTAATGCAACATCAAGTAGTAGAGTGGAATTTAATGGAAACAAAGGAATATAAATTTGAAAAGCAACTAGATCAAACGCCATTTATTCCTAAAGAAAACCCATTTGAATCTTTCAATACTATTTCTTCGATTCAAGAATATGCATTATTTAAACGTATAAAACATTCTAAAGCATCAACTCTTGTGATTGGTGTTTCAGGAGGACTAGATTCAACATTGGCATTACTTGTTGCAGTGTCTGCATTTAAAAAATTACAATATGATACCAAAAACATTATTGCTGTAACAATGCCAGGATTAGGGACATCTTCAAGAACATATTCAAATGCTTTAACTTTAATGGAAAAATTAGGTGTAACAGTATTAAATATTTCAATTAAAGATGCTTGTTTAGAACATTTTAAAATGATTGGACATGATGAAAACAATGTCGATGTAACCTATGAAAACACACAAGCTCGATATCGAACATTAATTTTAATGAATCTGGCTAATAAACATAATGGTATTGTTTTAGGAACAGGTGATTTATCAGAATTAGCACTAGGTTGGTGTACATATAATGGTGATCAAATGAGTATGTATGGTATTAATGCCGGAATTCCTAAAACATTAGTACGTTTTATGGTTTATAAATATGCACAATATAAATATCCAGAGTTAGAAGAAGTTTTATTAGATATTATTGATACGCCAATTTCTCCAGAATTGACGAATGAAACACAAAAAACAGAAGACAGTGTTGGAAAATATGAAATAAATGATTTTATCTTATATCGTTTTTTACATTCTGGTGATAATGAAAAGCGTATTATATATTTACTTCAAGAAACATTTAATTTATCTTTAGAAGATGCAAAAAATTATACAAAAAAATTCTTCTTTAGATTTTTTACACAACAATTTAAACGTCAGGCCTTACCTGACGGACCAAAAGTATTAGACATTTCCTTGGCACCACGAAGTGATTTTAAAATGCCAAGTGATATTAAAAGGTGGTAAAATGAAGAAAAAAGTAATATTAGGATTATCTGGAGGAGTTGATTCTTCCGTAGCAATCGTTGAACTTTTAAAACAAGGATATGAAGTGGAATGCATGTTTATGCGTAATTGGGATTCGGCAGCCAATAATGATATGCTTGGAAATCCTGATTTAAATAGTAGTGTTTGTCCACAAGAATTAGACTACCAAGATGCATTAAAAGTAGCCGAAAAATTAGGTGTTAAATTACACCGGGTAGATTTTATTAAAGAATATTGGGATACTGTGTTTACATATTTTTTAGATGAATATAAAAAAGGTCGCACTCCTAATCCTGATATTATGTGCAATAAAGAAATTAAATTTAAGGCATTTTTAAAAGAAGCTAAAAAAATAGGCTGTGATTATATTGCAATGGGACATTATGCTCGAGTTAAACATTATCAAGATCATTCTGTTTTGTTACGCGGGGTTGACAAAAATAAAGACCAAACATATTTTTTAAGTGGTATTTCGCAAGAACAATTGCGTAATGCGTTATTTCCTATTGGAGAATTACAAAAAAGTGAAGTTCGACAAATCGCCTTAGATTATGATTTAGCTACGGCAACAAAAAAAGATTCTACAGGAATTTGTTTTATCGGAGAACGTAATTTTAATCAATTCTTATCAAATTACCTACCAGCTCAAAAAGGAAAAATGGTTACTTTAGATGGAAAAGTGATTGGAGAGCATTATGGCTTAATGTATTATACAATCGGTCAACGTAAAGGGTTAAAAATTGGTGGACTTGATGGTTATGATAATGAACCATGGTTTGTGATTGGAAAAAACTTAGCTAAAAACGAGTTATATGTTGGACAAGGATTCTACAATCCATATTTAATGAGTAATCGCTGTATCGTAGAAGATATGAATTTTTTTAATCCTGTTAAAGATGAATTTGACTGTACAGCTAAATTTAGATATCGCCAAGAAGATAATAACGTTCATGTAAAAAAATTAGAAAATAACTTATACGAAATAACATATCCTCAAACAGTTCGTGCTGTTACCCCAGGACAAGCATGTGTATTATATGATGGTGAGGTTTGTCTTGGTGGTGGAACAATTAAAGAGGTATATATGGATCAAGATAAACGGATGTATTAATCATGATTGAAGAAAAGATTTGTGGACAAATTATAAAAAATATTTTTTACAACGAAGATGACTTTTTTAATATTTCTAAAATTATCACAGAAGAAAAACAAGAATTATTTGTTAAGGGTTATTTTCCTAAATTAAATATTAACACAAATTATGAATTTATAGGAAATTATGTTTTTCATCCCAAATATGGCAAACAGTTTGATGTTATATCATATAAAATAATCGAAGATAATAAAAATATTGTAAGTTATCTATCAAGTGATTTATTTTATGGAATTGGTGAAAAAACTGCTCAACATATCGTCGATGTTTTAGGTGATGACGCTTTAAACTTAATTATTAAAGATAAAACAGTCTTAGATAAAACCAACTTATCGGCAGTCAAAAAAGAACGTTTATATAGTGATTTACGGCGCAATAAGGCATTGGAAAGTGTTATTTTAGAACTGACAAGCTATGGATTATCGTTGAAGATGATGATGCGTTTATATGAGAAATATGGTTCTGAAACGATTAATGTCATTAATCGAAATCCATACCGTTTAATTGATGAAATTGATGGTTTTTCTTTTAAAAAATGTGATGAGTTAGCATTAAAAAAAGGAATTAGCCCAGAAGATGAAAATCGTCTTTTATCAGGGATTATTTATGTTTTAAAAGAAAATATTTATGAACGTGGAAATACATATTTATATGAAAATGAATTATTAGATTTAGTTTCTAAAAAACTAAATAAAACGGTAGAATTACCAATCAATACTTATGAAAAGGCACTTCTTAAAGCTCGTGTTGCTGAAAATATTAAATACATTGATAATAAATTTTATTTAAAGGCTAGTTATAATGCAGAAGTAAATGTTGCGGATAAATTACGTGAAATATCACAAAATAAAACAATACGCTTTAGTTCAAATTTAATTGCAAGTTGTGTTAAACATGCTGAATTAAAATTAGGAATAACGTATACAGAAAAACAAAAAGAAGCAATTATTCAAGCTTTAAGCAACCCTTTTGTCGTGATAACAGGAGGACCAGGTGTTGGAAAAACCACTATCATTAAAGGAATCCTACATCTTTATGCCTTCTTAAATAATTATCAAACAACGAGTAAAGAGTTTTTAAAAGAAGTATGTTTAATGGCTCCAACAGGAAGAGCTAGTAAAAGAATGAGTGAAACAACTAATATCGAAGCTAAAACAATTCATCGAACTTTAGGATATGATTTAGAAGGTAATTTTCTTTTTAATGAAGATAATCCATTGTTTAAAAAATTAATTATTGTTGATGAATCATCGATGATTGATATTTTCCTAGCTTCATCTTTATGTAAAGCTTTAACAAGTGATGTGCAAATCATTTTTGTCGGAGATATTAATCAATTACCGTCAGTTGGTCCAGGAGCGTTTTTAAGGGATATTATTGCTTCCCAAATTCCTAAAACGATTTATTTAACTCAAATCATGCGTCAAGCGCAAGATTCTAATATTGTTTTACTTTCCAGTTTAGTAAACGAGGGAAAAATCGATTACAGTCTTTTTAATAAATGCGATGTTTTTTTTCAGAGCTTACAAGTTGATAACTTGTTGGACCATATTAGTTATTTGTTAAAAAGAATGCTAAATAGTGGATATAAATTAGATGATATGCAAATTCTAGTCCCTATGTATAAAGGAATTGCGGGAATAGATGCGATTAATGAAATGATTTCGAATAATTTTAATCAGAATCCACACTCAATTATCGTTAAAAATAAAACTTTTAAAGTTAATGATCGTGTAATTCAAAATGTTAATAATGCTATAAAAAATGTCATGAATGGTGATGTTGGAGTAATTGTTTCGATTTCATCTTATTATGAAAATGGTAAAGAAAAAAAACAAATATGTGTCGTTTTTGATAAAGAACGTATCTATTATAAAGAAAATGAAATTGACGAATTATCTTTAGCTTATGCGATTAGTATTCATCGTTCTCAAGGATCAGAGTATAAAGTTGTTATTTTACCACTTTTTTATGAATATTTTATAATGTTAAAACGAAAAATATTATATACAGCAATCACCAGAGCGAAAAAAATTTTATTTATGCTTGGTGAAGAAAAAGCTTTTAAAAAAGCAGTTTTAACGCTAGATGAAAATAGACAGACAACTTTAAAACAGTTATTGGTTAATGAAAAAGAATATCCCAAAAATATGATTAAAATAGATGATCCAAATATATGTTTTGATTATTTAGGCGAAGAAAACATGGAAAATATTTCACCTTATACATTTATGGAAAAAGCTTAAACTACATATTGAGGTGATAATATGAAATGTGCATTAATGTATGCTGTTTGTGGAGCATGTACATACGCGTTAGCAATGAAAATGATTCAAACAAAACAAGCTCAGGAAATGCTGAAAGACCTCGAAAAAAAGAAGGTCAAAACATATAAATTTATTCGTAGTATGATGTAGTTTTTAAAGGATGAAAGGTTCTTTTTTCGTCCTTTTTTTATTTACAAAACCATTTATAAATGTTAAACTAGAGATAATGATTTAAGAAAGGAGCTAAAAAAATGGAACGTAATTTCGCTCAAGAGTTAAAAGCAATAATGAGCTCTGATATTCCAGCTGATCAAATGCGTGAAGCGTTAGAACATTATCATAAAAGTGATATTGCCGATGCTATTCAAGCGTTATCGAAAGAAGAAAGAGAACATTTATATAGTTTGTTAGATGATGAGTTGGTATCAGAAATTTTTAGTTACATCGATGATGTAGAAGAATATATTGAAGAATTACCAATTGATAAAGCAGCTGATATTATTGAATTAATGGATGTTGATGATGCAATTGATGTTTTAGAAGAATTAGATGAAGATAAAACTGAACAAATCATGGAATTAATGGACGCGGAATCACAAGCCGACATTAAATTAATAAATTCATATACAGATGAAGAAGTTGGATCATTAATTACTACCAATTTTATTGTTATTCCAAAAAACTTTACAATTAAACAAGCAATGCGTCATTTAATCAATGAAGCTGCGACATGTGATAATGTTTCAACATTATATGTTGTCGATGAAAATAACAAATTTTATGGAACAATTTCTTTACGTGACTTAATTATTGCTAGAGAAAACAGCCTATTAGAGGATGTAATAAAAAAATCATATCCTTATTTATATGATACTGATTTAATTAGCGATGTTATTAATTCGATTAAAGAATATTCTTTGGATTCTATCCCAGTATTAAATCATAAAAAAGAAATTATAGGGGTTATTACAAACGATGATGTTATAGAAACCGTTGATGAACAACATAATGAAGATTATGCTAAATTAGGAGGATTATCTGAAAGCGAGGATTTGGAAGAAGGAGTCTTTGATTCAGTTAAAAAACGGATGCCATGGCTATTAATATTACTATTTTTAGGATTAACAGTTTCTGTTTTAATTTCTACATTCGAAAATGTCGTTAAAGTACTACCGATGATTGTTTTTTTCCAAAGTTTAATTTTAGGGATGGCCGGAAATGTTGGAACGCAAAGCTTAGCGGTCACTATTAGAATTTTAACGGATGAAAAAATTGATAAAAAACTATTGATAAAAGCAATTTTAAAAGAAATTAGAGTCGGTTTTATGAATGGTTTATTACTAGGAACGATTTCAGCATTAGTAGTAATGTTATTTTTATATATTGATCAAACAGAGATTATTTTAGGAGAAAGCTATCGTTTTATAGATTCTTTAAAAGTAGCATTTTGTGTTGCTTGTTCAATGTTAGGTGCGATGACATTATCAAGTTTTATTGGGTCATCAGTACCAATTTTATTAAAAAAATTACGAATTGATCCAGCTGTTGCTTCAGGACCATTCATTACAACAATCAATGACATGGTAGCTATTTTATTATATTATGGATTAGCGTATATTATCTTTATTTTAATGCTTTAGGAGGATATTATGGGTCATCCAATTAAACATTTTATTACGATCACGAAACATCGTCATAAAGTAATACGTTTTTGTTTTAAAATGGGAATAGGAATGCAAGGACTTTTTCATGATTTATCTAAGTATAGTTTAGAAGAGTTTTTAGTTGGTTGTAAATATTATAGCGGAAATTGTTCACCTAATTCGAAAGAACGACAATTAAAGGGTTACTCCAAGGCATGGATGCACCATAAAGGGCGTAATAAACATCATTTAGAATATTGGGTGGATATAGACTTAGCAACTAATAAATATGAAGCAGTAAAAGTGCCAATTAATTATGTTAAAGAAATGATTGCAGATAGAGTGGCAGCATCATTAATTTATTATAAAGATAAATATCACGATGATATTCCATTAAAATACTTTTTAGATAAGGATAATGGTTTAAAAATTCATCCTGAAACATATTCTTTATTATTAAATTGGCTTATTTTAGTAAGTGAAAAAGGACATTTAGAGGCTTTTAAAATAATAAAAAAGATAAAAGATTATTAAGGAGTGATTTATTTGCATTATGATGGTGTAATATTTGATTTTAATGGAACATTATTAAATGATGTTGATTTATGTTTTCAATTATTAAATGAATTATTGGCCCTACAAGGAAAAAAACCGGTGAGTAAAGAATTATATTTAAAAACATTCGGTTTTCCAATTAAAGATTATTATCTAAAAGCTGGAATTGATTTTTCGATGCATTCTTTTGAAGAGTTAGCGGTTATTTTTCATAATGAATATAACAAGCGTTCGATAAACTGTTTATTATACCCTAAAATTATAGAATTATTAGAATCATTAAAAAAACGCCAGATTCCTTTATACGTTTTGTCAGCTTCCAAAAAAGAAACTTTAATAAATCAATTAAGATTTTACAAAATCTATGATTATTTTGATGATATAATGGGATTAGATAATAATCATGCTTACAGTAAAGAAAGTCTAGCAGTGGAGTTTAAAAATAACAATCCAGGACATTATTTATATGTTGGGGACACTGATCACGATTATGAAATCGGAACAATTTTAAAAGCAGATACTTTTTTAGTTGCTTGTGGTCATCAATCGAAAGAACATCTTTTAGAAAGTACAAAACAGGTTTTAAACGATACATATGATATTATCCACTATATCAAGTAGAAAGGATTAAAATTATGAAGGAAATCTTTAATCAAACAATTGAAAAAATTAATGTAGAATTAAAAACCGCTAAAACAATAACGAGTCGTATTTCTTTTCTACGATTAATTGTTTTTCTTGTTTTTCTTATTTTATTATTTATTGGTTTTACAACAAATGACACATTATATACACTTTTTTCTTTAATCAGTTTAGTTATTTTCATGATGATAATTATTAATACAAATTGTTTTTATGAAAAAGTTAAATTTTTACATGCTAAAAATCAAGTCTTAAAAAACTATTTATATCGTTATGATTATGGGTATCGTAACTTTTATGATGGAAGTAAAGGTAATGAAAAGACGATTTTTTCAAGCGATTTACATATTATTGGAAAATCGAGTTTATATCAATATATCAATCAAGCTTATTCAGCATATGGAAAAAAACGTGTACTTGATGCACTTCTTTTAAAAGATGTTTCAAAAAATAGAATTAATTTAATGCAAGAAACAGCTAATGATATTGAAAAAAATCGTGATTTTGTATTTGATTTTGTCACAACATCTATGCAAAATTTCAATAATGATCCCAAAACAGTACAATATTATGATGAATTATTTTCTTATAAACCACATGAAAATAAAGTATTAACGATAGTATCTTTAGTTATTCCTTATATCGCTTTAATTAGCTTAATATTAGGTTTTATTAATCCCCTTTTTATTACTTTTGCGGTTGTACTTTATTCTTTTTTAGCGCTTTTGACATTTAAATTAATTAAAATGAACAATGAAGTTTTTGCATTATATTTAGAGTTTAGAAAAGCTGCAAAGTTTAAAAATATTTTTGAAAAAATGGCTAATTTAACTGTAACTTCGCAACTAATGCAAAATTTACAAAAACAAGCTTTTCAATATGCTAAAGAGCTACATCATTATGAAAATACTAATAGCTTGATATCTTTTAGAAGTAACTGTATCTTTGCTTTTATCTTCAATTTATTTATTGGTTTAGATAGTATTATTTTGCTAAAGATTCGCAAGCAAAATTATGATTTTAAAAAATACTATGATTTAATTGCGATGATAGAAGAAATAATTAGTCTTAATACAATTAATCTTGTTAATGAAGTTAAATGCATGCCTGAAATTACTGATGAAAAAGTAATTAAGGCGGAATCTATTTATCATCCGCTAATTAAAGATGCGGTAACAAATAATTTCTATTTTCCGTTTGATAATTATATTATTACTGGATCTAATATGAGTGGAAAGACAACTTTTTTACGCAGTATCGGAATTAATTTAGTTTTAGCTTTTTCTGGTTCAATGGTTTGTGCTAAAGAATTTAGTTCACCTCTTATTACTATTTTAACATCCCTTTCTTTATCTGATGATTTATCGAATGGTATTTCTAGTTTTTATGCTGAAGTAATCCGTATTAAAGAGATTTTAGAAAACGTCGATAAACCAGGTTTAAAGCTTGTCTTAGTTGATGAAATATTCAAAGGAACAAACTCATTAGATCGCATTGAAGGAGCTAAAAAATTATTGTTACGCTTAAAAAGAGCTGATGTTTTATCAATTTTTACAACTCATGATTTTGAGTTGTGTGATGAAAGTTTAAACACCAAAAACTATCACTTTGAAGAGCATTATATTGATAATAAGATTTATTTTGATTACCAGTTAAAAAAAGGCCGTTGTCAAACAACTAATGCTATTTATTTGATGAAAATGGCTGGAATTATTAAAGAGTAATACTCAAATAGCAATTAGTTACAAGTTATATAATTATTCTATTTATCAAAAAATATCTATAAATTACTTGCAATGTAAGATGATTAGTATAAGATATTAATTCATTTTGTAAGTGTTTTTAAAATACAAGAAAAATGGTAAAAAATTCGACTTTACTTTATTAAAATTTGTGATATAATAAATAGGAAATTTAATATTTGTGATGAGATAAGATAAGTAAATAATTAATTTTTAAATAAAGAGACTAGGTGGTTGGTGTAAATCTAGAAAAATAATTATTGAAGCTCCTTATTAAGCAAAACGGGTTGCTTTCGTTTAAGCAGGTAAGTGCTAGCATTAAGCTAGAATTAAGGTGGTACCACGGATTATATTCGTCCTTAAGATTGATTTCTTAAGGACTTTTTTATTTTATGAAAAAGGAGATAAAGTGATGAAAAATTTAAAAAGTAGCGAAATTCGCCAAATGTGGCTAGATTTTTTCAAATCAAAAGGACATAGTGTTGAGCCAAGTGCGTCATTAATTCCTGTTAAAGATAAGACATTATTATGGATTAATGCTGGTGTTGCTTCATTAAAAAAATATTTTGATGGGACAGAAAAACCACTTAATCCACGTATTACGAATGCCCAAAAATGTATTCGCACAAATGATATTGAAAATGTTGGTAAAACAGCACGTCACCACACATTTTTTGAAATGTTAGGAAACTTCTCAATTGGGGATTATTTTAAAGATGATGCTGTGAAATGGGCTTTTGAACTACTTACTGATCCAAAATGGTTTGCTTTTGATAAAGATAAATTATATATGACAGTTTATTCATCAGATGATTATGCTAAAAAATTATGGATGGATTTAGGTATTGAGGAATCACATATTATTCCTTTAGAAGGAAACTTCTGGGAAATTGGAGAAGGACCTTGTGGACCTTGTACTGAAATCTTTTATGATCGTGGCGAAAAATTTGATAAACGTGGAAAAGAATTAATTGAACAAGATATTGAAAACGATCGTTTTATTGAAATTTGGAATATTGTATTTTCTCAATATAATGCTAAAGAAGGTGTAAAACGGGAAAATTATAAAGAATTACCTTCTAAAAACATTGATACAGGTTGCGGATTAGAACGTTTAAGCTGTGTTATGCAAGAAGTTAGTACAAACTATGATACAGATTTATTTATGCCAATTATTCAAGAAATAGAAAAAGTTTCAAATGTAAAATATGAAGGTCAAATGGCTTTTAAAGTTATTGCTGATCATATTCGTACTGTAACATTTGCTATTTCTGATGGAGCAATTTTGTCTAATGAAGGACGCGGATATGTTTTACGTCGTGTTTTACGTCGTGCAACTAAATATGGTAAAAAATTAGGAATTGAAAAACCATTTATGTATAACTTAGTTGATACTGTTATTCAAATTATGGACTCATATTATCCTTATTTACATGAAAAACGTGATATAGTTAAGAAAATTGTTTTAAAAGAAGAACAAAAATTTTTAGAAACAATTAATAATGGACAATTAAAATTCCAAGAAATTATGAAAAATACGGATGGAAAAATTATTAGTGGAAAAGATGCTTTCCTACTTTATGACACATATGGATTCCCATTTGAATTAACAGTTGAAGAAGCTTCTGAATACGGTTATAGTGTTTGTGAAGAAGAATTTAAACAGGCTATGGAAGAACAAAAAACACGTGCACGTAATGCAAGAAAAGATATTAGTTCATTTGGAAGTCAAAATGAAGAATATTTAAAATTTACTACTCCATCTAAATTTATTGGATATGATGAGTTTGAAGTTACTACAAAAGTTATTAAAGTTTTTGCAAATGGATTAGTTTTAGAAGAAACACCATTTTATGCGTTTAGTGGAGGACAATTATCAGATCGCGGAACAATTAACGATTTGGAAGTTTATGATGTGATTAAATTACCTAATGGACAAACATTACACGTAATGGATGTTGAAGGATTTAAAGAAGGTGATGAAGTTCACGCTTTAATTGATGTTGAATATCGCAATTCGATTACTAAAAATCATTCAAGTGCGCACATTTTACATAAAGCTTTAAAAGAAGTTTTAGGTAGTCACGTTAATCAACAAGGTTCAGAGATGAGTTATGAAACATGTCGTTTTGACTTTAACAACTATCAGACACTAACAAATGAAGAATTATTAAAAGTTGAAGAGATTGTTAATAAAAATATTTTAGAAGCTCATCCTGTTAAAACATTATTAATGAATATTGAAGAGGCAAAACAAAGTGGAGCATTAGCTTTATTTGATGAAAAATATGGTGATGTTGTACGCGTTGTAGATATGGAATGTGCTAAAGAATTATGTGGTGGAACTCATGTTTCTAATACCCAAGATATTAATCATTTTGCAATTGCATCGTTTGAATCAATTGGATCAGGAATTTTTAGAATCACGGCTACAACAGGGCTTGATTATATGGATAAATTAAAAGAATTTACAAAACCGCTTGAATTAGAAATTGAACAATTATTAAATAAAAAAGATCGTATATTAGAAAGTGCCAAAGAGTTAAATATTAATTTATCATTTGATTTTACACGTAATTTAAATGAAGTTGGATATCGTTATGTTTTAGCAGTTCGTAATGATTTAGCATTACTAAAAGAACAAATTAAAGAGTTAGATCGTGAATTTAATGCTAAAAAGGCGCAAAATGCTTTGCAAGATTTAAGTAAATATGATAATATGATTGTAGGCGACAAACTAATTGGCGCTGTATCAAATATTGAAGTAGATATTTTAAAACAAATTGTTGATGCTTTATTAAATAAATTACAAACAGGATTAGTTTTCTTAGCAGATGTTATTGATTCAAAGGTTGTATTTATTTGTAAGACAAACCTAGAACAATACGACGCTGGTAAATTAGTTAAAGAAGCCGCTATTATCACTGGTGGAAACGGTGGAGGTAAGAAAAATCTTGCACAAGCCGGAGGAAAAGATATTTCAAAAGTTGATTTAGCATTAGAAAGAATTAAAGAGGTTCTTTAATGAAATATCTAGGTCTAGATTTAGGTAGTGTTACATGTGGTTATGCCATTAGCGATGCTTTTGGAATGATTGCAAGGGTTCATTCAACATTTCGTTTTCCAAAAGATAATTATAAATTATGTTTAGAACATACTTTAAAAATTATTAAAGAAGAAAATATTGGATGTGTTGTTTTAGGATATCCAAAACATATGAACGGTGATATTGGTGAGCGTTGTAAAATTAGTGAGAAGTTTAAAATGCGTTTACAAGAATCATGGAATGGTACAGTCATTTTATGGGATGAACGTCTAACAAGTGTTACGGTTAACAAAGCTATGTTAGAAAATAATACATCGCGAAGTAAACGTAAAGAAAAAAAAGATGAATTAGCAGCAGTAGTAATTCTACAAAGCTACTTAGATTCAAAATAAAAGGAGAAAAATTATGTCAAACAAAGAAAATCGTACATTAACAATCGTTAAAGAAGATGGTTCAGAAGTATTATGCGAAATTTTATTTACTACATATGATGAAAATTTCAAAAAAAATTATGTTGTATTTGAAGTATTAGATGGAGAAGGGGAAGTTTCAGCTGCTATTTACGAACCAAGTGATACAGCAGAAGGTGCTTTATCTTCAATTGAAACAGATGAAGAATGGGATATGATTGAAAAATTATTAGAAAAATACATCGAAGAACAAGAAGATGAAGATTCTTGTGGATGCGGATGTGGAGATAGCTGCGGATGTGAATCTGATGATTGTGAATGTGATCATGACCATGAAGAACATAGTTGCGGTTGCTGCCACAATCATGAATAATCAACCAAAAATCGATTACGAAGCCTTTAAACTTGAAACTTTAAAGGCTTTTCCTAATCTTAAATTGGATCAATATGATGAAGAAATGATAGCTTATGCTAATGAGCATAAAGTTCCGATAATCCAATTGGAAGGACTTGCTTTTTTAAAACAAATTGTAAGACTTCATAAACCGCAAACTATTTTAGAAATCGGTTCGGCTATCGGTTTTTCAGCAAGTCAAATGGCAAAATGTAGTAATGCCCAAATTATCACTATTGAAAGAGATGAATTGATGTATCAAGAAGCTTTAAAAAACATTGAAAAGCAAAATCTTCAAAATCGAATTAATATTCACTTTAAAGATGCATTAGAAGCTTTTGATTTAGTTAAAGATATGCGTTTTGATATGCTTTTTATTGATGCTGCTAAGGGTCAATATCGTCGTTTCTTTGAAATGTATGAACCACTTTTAAATGAAGGTGGGATTATTGTAACAGATAACTTAACATTTCATGGATTAATTTTTGAAGAAATTAAAGATCGTAACTTACGACAATTAGTGCGTAAAATAAAAGAATATAATGCTTTTTTGTTAGAGAATGAAAATTACGAAACTTCGATTTTTCAAATTGGTGATGGAATTAGTATTTCAATAAAGAAAGAAGGAACAAAGTAATGAAAGTTGGTAAAATTGTTTTAGCAAATGGTAATATCATTAAAATCAAATTTTACGATGATAAAGCCCCTAATACAGTAGCAAATTTTGAAAAATTAGCTAATAGTGGTTTTTATGATAATCTAAATTTTCACCGTGTTATTCCTGGATTTGTTTCACAAGGAGGATGTCCATACGGAACTGGTACTGGTGGACCTGGATATACGATTAAATGTGAAACCACTGGAAATCCTTATAAACATGTTTTAGGAGCAGTGTCAATGGCACATGCTGGAAGAAATACGGGTGGATCACAATTTTTTATCTGCCACGATGCTTTCCCACATTTAGATGGACTTCATACAGTTTTTGGAATTGTCACTGAGGGAATTGAACATGTTTTAAATATGAAAGAACGAACAGTGATGAAAGAGGTTCGTGTATACGAAGAATAAAAATCTAATAAGTATCTCTAAAGTAGCAAAATTTAAAAGAATAATCATAAAAAGATTATCTTTTTAATTAATTTTGTTTCTTTAGAGTTTTTTTTATTTAAAATGAATCAATAGCTATTCCTTGATATAAAAATACGGATAGTTTATAATGGATTAAATAGATATTTATTTTAAAAAATTTTACCAATAAAAAGCTTAATTAATTTGTTTAATAAGTGAAAGGAGTAATCCCTTGTGAACGATGATATTAATATAATTATCGCGGAATTGAAAAAAGGCAATTATAATCGTTTTGATGAATTTTATAATAAAACTAAAAAGCAAGTTTATTTTGCAATTTTTAATATCTTAAAAAATATTTATTTAACCGAAAATATTATGCAAGATACATATATGCTTTTTTTAGATAAAATAAAAAAATATAAAGATGGAACGAATGTATATGCTTATTTGGTAACAATAGCGCGAAACCTAGCAATTAATTTATATAATAAAAGAAAAAAAGAAATTCTGTGTGATATAACTTATCCTGATCAAACATATATTATTGATTCATCTTTTCAACCGATGCTTGATTTAGTTTATAAAACTTTATCGGGATTAGAATTAGAAGTTTTTATATTACATGTAATTGATGAATTTAAACATCGAGAAATAGCAGATATTTTAGATAAACCAATTGGAACTATTACATGGGCTTACAACAATGCCGTTAAGAAATTACGTTTGAAAGTAGGTGATGAAAATGAAATTTGATAATTTTATTAAAAAGATCAAAGAAGAATCAGATAATATTCAAATTACTGATTTATGTAGTCAAATTATTGCACTTCAAAAAAAGAAAAACAGAAAACGACCGTTATTAAAGCTTTTTATGCCTATTATGATTTTTGCTTTAATTTTAATTTTTATTTTTTCAAGAATGTCTTTTTTAGATAAACCTGATTTATCACCAGAAATTTCTAATGTAGCTAAAACTTACGCTTTTGAAGCACTAAGTGCGACAAATATGATTTTAGGATCACAAGATTATGGGATTAGACATAAATTAAAAAATGAAAATGATTTTGATTTAATAGCTACTAATATTAATCGTTATATCTTAACAATAGACCAATTCTTTAATCAAAATGATGTTGAAATGAAAGAATATATACTTGAAAATGAAAAATATCAATATCAAATTGAAGTTAATTTTAAAAACAACTATACATATTTTATAAAATACAATCGCCTAAATGAAGAAGATGATGAGTTTGATATTCAAGGAGTTATTCAAATTTTGGATTTAGAATATCAAATTAAAGGAGAAATAGAACAAGAAAGTGAAGAGATGGAACTTGATTTAACGGTTTACATGAATGATGGAGATTATGTGGTAATTGAGCAAGAAAAAGATCATGATGAAGAACAATATGTTTATAAAGAATATCAAAATCATAATTTAACATCAGAATTAAGTTTTGAATATGAAGATGATATTGTTGAAATTGAATTATTAAGTGGTAATGTCGAGGGTAAATACACGGTATCATATAACGATGGAAGTTATTTATTTGAAAGTGATAGTGATATATATGAAGGTAATATTAAAGTGGAAATAAGTGATAATCAAGTCAAATATTATTTTATTAACGAAAATTTTAAAATAATTTTAGAAATTACCAATAAAAAGCTATTTTCAATTGTTTATTAAGTGAATTGGAGGAATGAAAGATGAAAAAAATATTAGTTACAGCGGCATGTATGTCAGTATTTGCACTAGCTGGGTGCGAAATTAGTGGAAGTAAATCTACTATTAATAGTCAAAATGAATTAGGTTTTCAAATGGTTTCAGCTTTAAATGTTTATTCTATGGAACAATCAACAAGCCAACTAACTTTACGATCAGGAAATTATAACAAAGAAGATTTAGTAAAATACATTAATTTAGTAGATGATTTTGTAAATGATGGCAATTTTAAAACAGAAATAGTTGAATCTGATCGCATAGATTATCAAAAACGTTATAATATTAGCTTAAAAGATTTAAGTGGTGAAGAAAAAAGCTATATTATGTATTATAATGAAACAACAACAAATATTGATTACGACGATGAAGAAGATGATGAATTTGAGCAAAAAATTCGTTTAGACGGAATCGCTTTAGTTGGTGATGAAGAATTTGTAATTAGCGGTTTAAAAGAAATCGAAAATGATAAAGATGAAACTGAAACAAAAACAAGTTTTAGAATTTATTTTGATGATGAGAAGAAAAATTATGTTAATGTAGTTGAAGAAACAGAAGTTGAAACAGATGAAGTGGAAAACGAATATAAATATCAAGTATATGAGGATGGAATAAGTGTTAATGAACTTTCAGTATCTTTAGAAAATGAAAATGATGAACGCGAAATCGAAGTCAAAGAAAAAACTACAACTTCTAAAAAATCATATAAATACAAATATGAAAATAAAAATGGTAAAGATTTTATGAGTGTTAAAGTATATGAAAATAATCAAGTTATTGTTGATGAAAAATTAGAAGTTATCTATGATAAAGAAAACCAACAAACATTATACATTGTACAATCAACAAAAGAAGAAATAATTATTCCAGATAATAATCAAGATATTGTATAGAAGTACCAATCTTAAATCAAAAGTTAACCTTTATTAGAATTTAATATTACAATAAAAAAGGATTGATGGCTATTTATGGCAGACATTAATCCTTTTATTATATTAATTTATTGATGTATTTTTATAATTACTTATATCAAATATTTTTTAAAAGATAATTGGTTTTAAAATATTTGATTAAAATGCATATGATTATATAATAAAAGCCCATAAATCATTCCCATTTTATAGGTTTAATTTATGGGTATTATATATTAGTATGGATATGGGTAGGGCATCGGCATTGGTGGTTGTTGGTACATCGGATAATATATTGGATATTGGGGTGGATATGGAGGATAATTTGGTTGATTTTGATTTTTATTTAAAAAGACAAATGGTGTTGTAACTAAAACACCAGCTAAAAATGGTAGTAAAAATCCTCTCTCATCAGTTTGATGATCAAAACCTCGTGGTAAAAATTCATTATAGATATAAATCACCTCATTGTTATAATATTCATAAATATCTAAATTTGGCAAGGCGTTAGTTTATTTTTAGAAACTTGTTGACATTTTCTTTTTATAAGTGTTATAATAAATACATCAAATTTAATACACTTTTAAAAACGGTGAAAAGAAGAGTAGATTATGATTATCTATTTTAGAGAGCTTGGATAGGTGAAAGCAAGCATAGATGTAATAATTGAAGATGGTCTTGGAGTTGTATATTTGAGTCATTTTATGATTAGAGTATATCGGGATAGCCCGTTACAGCTAAGTGCTATGATAGTAGCATGATGAGGTTAATAATGCAAATTGTTAACAAAGTAAGGTGGTACCACGAGTTTATATTCGTCCTTATATTATATAAGGACGTTTTTTTTATTTCAAAAAGGAGTGATTTCATGTTAAAAGTAATTGATGCATCGAAAAATTTTAAAGTTGCAAGCGAATATTTTCATGCTTTAAAAAAAGTCAATTTAACAGTTGAACCAGGTTGTATATATGGCGTTATTGGGTTAAGTGGAGCTGGTAAATCAACATTACTGCGTTGTTTGGCTGGTTTAGAAGAATTAGATTCAGGAAAAATCATTATTGATGGAGTAGACATTAGTTCTTTAAAAGGAAAAACAAAACGAGAATTTAAAAAAAAGATTGGTGTTGTATTTCAAGGTTATAATTTGTTGATGCAAAAAACAGTATATAACAATATTGCTTTTCCTTTAAAAATAGCGAAATGGAATAAAGAAGATATCGATAAGCGTGTAAAAGAATTAATTAAAATTGTCGGTTTAGAAGGAAAAGAAAATAGTTATCCCGCTAAATTAAGTGGAGGTCAAAAACAACGCGTCGCCATTGCTAGAGGAATTGCTTTAAATCCCAAAATTTTATTATTAGATGAATTAACAAGTGCTTTAGATCCACTAACGACAGAATCTATTTTAGATTTATTAAATGATATAAATCAAAAATATCATACAACAATGGTTTTAATTACACATGAAATGAATGTTATAAGACGAGTTTGTTCAAAAGTTTCTGTCATCAATTATGGAGAAATCGTTGAAACAAATGACGCATCCAAAGTTTTAGATAATCCACAAAGCGATATTGCAAAAATGATTATGGGAAGAGAGTGATTAAATGAGTGATTTTATTCAAAAAATAATCGACAAATGGAATTATGTAGACTTGAATCAAGGAATAATTGATACATTATACATGACAATTATTTCGACTGTTATTGCATTTGCAATTGGATTATTAATTGGATTATTACTAATTATGACAGATGAAAATGGCATTTTAAAAAATAAAACAATTAATAGAATTACAGGTGTAATTGTTAATGTTGGAAGATCAATTCCATTTATTATTTTAATGGTTTTCTTAATTCCATTTACAAGAATGATTGTTGGAAAATCATGGGGGTCTACAGCGGCGATTATTCCTTTAACAATTGGAGCCATTCCTTTTGTAGCTAGATTAGCTGAAACAAGTTTTAAAGAAGTTGATAAAGGGGTTATCGAGTCAGCTATATGTATGGGTGCTACACCATTTGATATTGCGTTCCATGTTTATTTAAAAGAAGCAATTCCATCTTTAATTAGAAATGCCTCAGTAACAATGATTACATTAATTGGGTATACTGCCATTGCAGGTTCAATTGGAGCTGGAGGAATAGGAAAGATTGCGATAAATTATGGGTATAATATGCGTGATACATTCACGATGAATATCGCAATAGTAGTAATTATTATCATGGTTCAATTAATCCAAGTAATATTTGATTTTATTGCTAAAAAAATTAATAAAGCATAAGAAAAGGGAGATATGAAAATGAAAACAACAATTTTAAAAAAATTAATTTTAGCTACAGCTATTATTCCATTTTTAACAGGATGCCAAAACAAAAATACTATTGATGATACAAATATTGTCGTAGGGGCATCTATTACACCACATGCAGAAATTTTACGTCAAGCTAGACCATATATTGAATCACAAGGATATACATTAGAAATCGTAGAATTCAATGATTATGTATTACCAAACGAAGGAGTAGCAGAAGGAAGTTTAGACGCTAATTTCTTTCAACATAAACCATATTTAGATGGTTTTAATCAAGAAAAAAATACCAATATTGTAGAAGTTGCTAAGATCCATTTTGAACCACTTGGGGTTTATGCTGGAAAAAACAGTTTTGATGTTAATGATATTGTTAATACAATTGATCGTAAAGCACAAATTGGAATTCCAAATGATAGTACAAATGGTGCAAGAGCATTAATTTTATTAGAAAACTTAGGAATTATTAAATTAGATGCATCAAAAGGATTAAATGTTACTGCTAAAGATATCATCCAAAATCCTTATGAAGTAGAGATTATTGAATTTACAGCAGAACAACTACCTACTCAATTATCAGATTTAGATTACGCTGTAATTAATGGTAATTATGCGTTATCTGGAAATGTCTTAGATAAAGCAATTGAAGGGAGTTTTGAAACTTCTAAATCAGAAGGTGCTACACTATACGCTAATATTATTGCTTGTCAAAGTGGAAATGAGAATAGTAAAGCAATTAAGTTATTAGTTGAAGCTTTAAAACAAGATAATGTAACAAACTATATTAAAGATACTTATCAAGGATTAGTTTTACCCTATTTAGAATAAAATAAAACCCGCCTTAATTACATTTAAGCGGGTTTCTTTTTGTAATATGACTATGGTATAAAGATGCTAGTAAAATTAAAGACTATTCTAAAAGACGAAAACAATATTTATGTTTTCATATTTAAGCTTTATTTCTGCGTGAATTTTTTCTTTTGCTTTCATTAATGAAAGATATTTATCATGTGTAATTGCTTCTTTTATAGCTAATTTAATTTCAATATACATCCCTGTTTTAATAATTTTACAGTTGAAATCTTTTGTAATAGGATTAAGGAAACGACATACAATCTTATTCGTGTATTGAATGACATCTTTGTTGTTTGTCGTTCCATTTGTCAATTCTTTAAAAGAATTCCATAAAACCGATATAGGATCTTTAATCGATATTATCACTAGTAAAAATGTGATAAAGAAATCTCCTGTATACCAGAAGAATCCAAAAAAAGAATCAATATCAATAAAATAAAGGAAGAAAACAGCAACTCCTATTCCTAAAGATTGTAACCCATCGATGTAATTAGCTTTGCTTTCAGCTGATAAAATGGTGCTAGAATTATTGATTATTTTATTTTGGCGATCATTAAACAATCCTAGACCAAAACAAAGTATTCCCATTAATATTGTATATGGCAAGACAGGACCAACATTTAATATCTCTCCATTGCCATGTATGAAATAATCAAGGGCTGTATTTAAAGTTACTATAACAGACATAATCAATAAAATCAAAATCAATAAAGACTTGATAATTGCATATAAAGGTTCTAAAAAATGTAAACCGTTAGGATAATGTTTTGTTTTTTTCTTACTCATTTTAGAAATTATTGTAGCTAAAATGGTAGAAAAAAGTGCAATTAAGGAATATAAACAATCTAAAAGTAATGCTTGAATACCAGTTATATTATATACTCATATTCCGGCTAAAGTAATTGCGCAGTTTACGATAGAACTGATAATAAGAGCGTTACGTTCTATTTTTTTCTGCAACAAGGTTATACCTCCTAATTCTTTTTTAATTATTAACTTATGAAAAAATATTAGTTTAGTTTTTTCCGGTAAAAGAATTTAAATGATTTATAGGTCTTTTATTACAAAATGAAGTCCATTAGTTTGAAAGCATATTCTAAACTCTTATTCTATGAATAATCACCAAGAAAACAAAAATAAAGTATAATAAAGCATTTTATTTCTAGCATTTTTATATAAATATAAATCATTTTAATTAAATTATTATTAAATTAAACCAAATGGCTTCGTATATATTATATCTTATGGAATCTTTTTTTGTCAAATTTACCATTTATTAATAGCCCTGTTTTTTGCTCATCATTCACACATCTTATCTATTATTGTTAGTAGTGATTGTCTTTTTTTATGGATGATTTATCATAACAAGTGCAACAAAAAAAACTCATGAGATTACTATCATGTTAAAATGTAAGTGAGCAAACAAACATATAACAGGAGGTAATCCCTATGAGCTATTATCATCTTACCATATATGAGAGAAGTTGTATCTATCA
>CALVBA010000022.1 GCA_944325695.1 uncultured Anaeroplasmataceae bacterium | reverse complement strand
TACTGAAAAGTTAGATGATAAAGATAGACGTATTAAAGAACTTGAAGAAAGAAATGCTAAAGTTAGAAATGGAAAATGATCTATTAAAAAAATTGAAAGTCTTGGTTCAACAAAGAAAGCAACAAAAGAATTTTTAACAAAATTAAAAGGATTGACACCTATAATGTATAGGCATCAATCCAATAATCAAGTAATATTAAGTTAATTTTACTTAATCCAATTTATAGTATCCACTATTTTTAAAGATCTACTTATATTATATGATTTTATGAAAAAATACATATAAATTGCATTGTATCTATAAAGCACAAAAAATATGAAAAACATTAAAAAAGGTGCATCTAATACTAATATAGGTCAAGAAATATTGTTTTTAAAAATCTTAGAAATTAATTTTAAAATCAAAAAGATGATGGTATGTTTGATAAAGATAGCATTAATTCTATTATCTATTTTTTTAGAAACAGGTATTTTATATAAAATCATAGTAAAAGTAATTATATTTATGATCGTATATATTATAAGAACAATAAACGTAGAAACATATATTGTTATATTTAAAATATATACCACTATGGATATCTTTACTAATAACATTAATATTTATTAAAACCTTAAATAAAGCTAATTATAATCTTAAAAAGAATCACCAATGATTAAAGTATTCAAAAATAATTTTAGAAGAAGTGAATACGCTATTTTAATTTGTTGTTTTCATGAAAGCAAATTAATATATTATCATCGTTATCTATATTATAAATTTTTTGAAAATAAAGAAGATAAAAAAATTTTTGAAGAAGTTTTTAGAAAAAGGAATCAATTGAAAATCAAGTAGAATTTATTACAAAGTTTTATTTAGATAATGGATTAACAAGTGTTAAAGTATATCAAGATGACGGATTTAGCGGTTCTTCAATGCGAAGACCTGGTATAGAAGAAATTATGGGTGATATGAAATTAAGAAAGTTTATACGATTATAGTAAAAGATTTATCGATATTTTCTATAAATTATTTAGAAGCTTGTCATTATTTAGATGAAGTATTCGCTAAAGAAAAATTAGATTTATAGCAATAACGGATAACTATGATTCATATATATATTATGATGAAAAAGCTTTGTATTAAGATTATGGTTGAATAAATATGTATACTCAAGATATTAGTAATAAGATTTGTTTTAATAACTAAAGAAGAGCTAAAAGTGAATATATGAGTGAAGGTTTTAGATTTGGTTATGCACAAGAAAATAGTAAATATAAAATAGTTGAAGAAGATGCTAAAACCATGCTAAAACCATTAGATATATTTTTAAATTATATATTGAAGAAGGCTTATCTTTTGAGAAGATAGCTAAAAGATTAGAAAGTGAAATGAATCTAATTATAGTAAACTTATATCAAAATCAATATTAGAGAAATAATTAACTAGATTTTATAAATCTTTCAAATATTAAATTTTAATATGCTGAAAATAATCTAGAATTATTCGAAAAATTAATAAATAGAGTTATAGTCGAAAGACCACAAAGAAGATATAAAAAAGTTAATGTTAACATTTCTTATAAATTTAGTAAATGATAGTGAAAAATAGGGGTTTTTATGATATAATATTTAAAGGTGAAGAATGAAATGTGTATGAGTCCAGTTGTTAAATGGGCAGGCGGAAAAAGACAAATAATTGATAAGATTAAAGCCGCAATGCCAGAACAATTTAATAATTATTATGAACCATTTGTAGGTGGTGGAGCAGTTTTATTTGAATTAGCACCAAAGAATGCGGTAATTAATGATGTTAATCAAGAGTTACTATCAATCTACAAATGTTTACAAGATAGAGAATTATTTGATTTAATGGTTGAAGAATTAAACAAACATGAAACTAACCATTCTGAAGAATACTATTATGAAGTAAGAGAATGGGATAGATGTCCTAGATTTGAACTTGAACCTATTTGGAAAAGAGCAGCTAGAGCTATCTATTTAAATAAAGCTTGTTTTAATGGTTTATATCGTGTAAATGCTAAAGGATATTTTAATGTTCCTTCAGCAAAGAAAGAAAAAGTTAAAACATATGACCTAGAAAACCTTGAAGAAATTTTTAAATACTTCAGTAATGAGAATGTTCAAATTTTAAGTGGAGATTTCATTGAAGCATGTAGGACTGCAAGAGCAGGTGATTTTGTTTACTTTGACCCCCCTTATGATGTACCTGAAGATAAAGGTTCATTTACAGCTTATTCTAAGTTTGACTTTAATAAAGAAGATCAAATTAGATTAGCAAATTGTTTTAAAAAACTATCTGAAAAAGGTGTTAAGTGTATGTTAAGTAATCACAATACACCATTCATTAATGAATTATACGAAGGATTTAATATTCAAGTTATTACTGCAAGAAGAAACATCAATTCTAAAGCTGATGGTAGAGGTGCAGTTGAAGAAGTTATTATAACTAACTACTAGAATTGGAGAGATTCTAATGTTATCACTAATACCTAAAAAATCAATATATTTTAGAAATGAAGAGTTCACTTTAATCAAAGGTGACTCTTTTAGTCTTTTAAATAAGATAGATAAAAAATCAATTGATATGATTTTTGCAGACCCACCATACTTCCTTTCAAGTGGTGGTATAAGCTGTAGTGGAGGAAAGCAAGTATCTGTTGATAAAGGTGAATGGGATAAGTCTTTAGAAATAACTGAAAGACTTAAATATCATCGTAAATGGATTAGAGAATGCAGAGAAGTATTAAAAGATAACGGAACTATATGGATTTCAGCAACTCTTCATAGCGTATATGCAATTGGGGTTGCATTAGAAATGGAAGGCTTCAGCATTATCAACAATATTATTTGGCAAAAAACTAATCCTAGTCCTAATCTAGCTTGTAGATGTTTCACACATTCTACAGAAACTGTAATATGGGCTAGAAAGCAATTAACACCTAAGAAAAAAGGTAATCATACTTTCAATTATGAAACTATGAAGGTTAAAAACGGCGGTAAGCAAATGAAAGATGTTTGGGATTTTAATGAAGTTGAACCAGAATTTTATGTATCTGCTGTTACGCCTCAAAGTGAGAAAAAAGAAGGTAAACATCCTACACAAAAACCATTAGGACTATTAAAAAGAATAATTGAAGCTTCAACTAATGAAGGAGATTTAATTTTAGACCCTTTTAATGGAAGTGGAACAACAGGTATTGCTGCAGTGATGTTAAATAGAAAATATATTGGTTTAGAGCAAGAACAAGAATACCTTGAATTAAGTAAAAGGCGACTGGAGGCATTTAAATATAGAAAATAAAAAAGGTTGTATTTACATATTAACAAATCCGGCATTTCCTAAATTTGTAAAAAAGGTTATGCTGATGATGTATATCAAAGATTGAATCAACTTAATAGAAATTAGTGTGTTCCTTATGCATTTAGATTATATGCTTATTATGAAGTTGCCTCTAGATTAAATGATATAAAGTTAAACACTATGATTGATAGACTTAATCCAAATTTAAGAGCAATTGAGGATTTTAATGGTAAAAGAAGAATGAAAGAATTCTAGGATATGGAGGCAAAAGAAGCTTATAGTGTTTTAGAAACTATTGCAGAATTAAATGTAATGCAAGAAAATTTACATTTATTTAATCCTACAATTGAAGAGGTTAATTTTGAAGAAGAAGCTGCAGAAATTACTGGTGTGATTGTAAATAGACACCACTTTAAAGGTTTTGTTTTTACTTTGAGTTTGACAGGGAAGAAATATAAAGGCACAACAAGTAATGCTGGTGTTTTAAGTTTAATAGACATACAAACTAATTTAGATGTTCCAAATAACTCTAATCCTTAAAAGAAAGCTATTATAGGAGTGCCATTACTGATTTAGGTGGAAAAGCTGATAAAGATGAAACTCTTTATCACCGTTATAGAAAGTTAACTAAATTATTAGAAAATATTAATGGAACTGAAGAACAATTTATGGATGTCGCTGAAAAAAGAATGATTAAGAAAATTTCAGCCAATGATGTTAGAGGTTTTATATTAAGACTTCTTAAAGAAGTATAAGAGTTAGTTAATCGTGAAACTAATCTTATTGAATTAAAATTAGGTGGATTATTTCCTATTCAATATAAATATAATCCTGATGGAAGATTTTTATCAGGTGTATCAAGATTTTATAAAGAATGTGGTTTTACTAAAGAGTTAGCTTTAGAACAAATAATTGAAGTAGAATGGGTAATTAAAAAGCATTATAGAAGTTATGAAGAAATAATCAGGAAGTGGAAAAGTAATGAGAAAAGATTTTAATCAATGGTTATCAACGTTTAGAGAAAGTATTGCTAATTATACTTATTATGTTGATTTTGAAACTGTATATAAAAATTATGAAGATATAAAGATTGAACTTAATATTTTAAATTCATTAATAGGAAGTAAAAACATTGAAAATGATTTTGAAGTATTGATTCAAAGATATCCTGAAGTATTAAAAGTTATTCCTATTTTAATAGCAAAAAGACAAATGGATATTTATTGTATGGATGAAAATGGTTCATTCAATTACAACTTTAAAAAAGCAAATTATCCAATATCACAATATATTTACTTTATGAGAGAAACAGGTTTATTTGAATTGATTTCTAATAGGTTAGTCAGCAACTTAGTTGATTATGTTTTAGGTGTAGAAGTGGGTTTAAATTCTAACGGTAGAAAGAATCGTGGGGGACATTTAATGGAAGATTTAGTGGAATCTTTCATTAAAAAAACTGGATTTGTTAAAGATGTAACATACTTTAAAGAAATTTATTTAGATGATTTAGAATCTAAAACAGGTTTAGATTTATCAGCATTATCAAATGATGGTAAGACTGCTAAGAGATTTGATTATGTTATCATTACATCTAAATGTGTATATGCATGTGAATGTAATTTCTATGCATCTGGTGGTTCTAAATTAAATGAAACTGCTAGAAGTTATAAGACTTTAGCATTAGAATCAAAAGATATTGATGGTTTTAAATTCGTATGGTTTACAGATGGTATTGGTTGGCTTTCGGCTAGAAATAACCTAAGAGAAACATTTGATGTATTAGATACAATTTATAATATTAAGGAATTAGAAGAAGGAATATTAGAAGAATTTTAGGAGGTATCTAGTGGATAATAGTTTATGTCCTGTATGGGCAAATAATTTAATTGAAGCACAATATTTAATTTTAAATCATACATTATATAATTTATATCCTAGATGTTCGCAAGATAAAAAAATGCATGAACATTATTTTTGCCCTAAAAATTTCGGAATTACTGAAAAAAGAATTTCTAAAAATAGTCCTATTGGAATTCAAAATTTATGTGCAAAATGTAAAAGTAATAAAAAAGGACTACATGATGGTGTTTTAACATGCTTAGAAGCTATTCAACAAGGTGGACATATAATCTCAGAAATTAGAATTTTGCCAATGTCTACTAGTGTATTTCCTTCATACGAAGATATGATGAAATTTATTACTCATGTGATGCCTTTACGAGGAGGAAAATATTATTATATCAAATCAAAGATGGTTGTTGAAAAGACTTCGTTTGTACTATTTCAATATTCAAATATGATAATTGGTTCTGCTATTTGCACGGGTAATTATGATGTTGAAGCATTTAAATTTGAAGGCGTTGAGTATCGTGGTTATTATCAATTTGATGTCAATAGTATTAGATTTTTTAAAAGTCCAATTACTAAAGAAGAATTTCAAAGTATAGATAGTGAATTTAAAGGATTTAATCAAACCCATCAAAAAATACATCTAGGATTGTTACCTTCGATTTTTCAATTAATTGAGAATTCAAAAGCTATAAATGTTATTTCTGATAATAAAATAAATGATGAATTGACATTAAATGAGATCTTAACAGTAAAAGAAGGTGCAAAAAAACAAATTGTTGTTAATGCTTATGAGCGTAATCCTGTTGCTAAAAGTGATTGCATTAAATATTATAAATACATTAATAAAGGAAAATTAAAATGTGAAATTTGTGGTTTTGATTTTTCTAGCAAATATGGGATTCAATTTGAAGATAAAATTCATGTTCATCATATAGTTGAGATATCTACAATCGGTAAAGAATATGAAGTTAATCCTGTAAAGGATTTAATACCTGTTTGTCCGAATTGTCATATGATTATTCATAGTAAAAAGCCAGCTTATACTCCAGAAGAAGTTAAAAAAATGATTGAAGATAATAAGGATTAATTATATTATTTTATTGAAACTTAATTTTTTTATAATATAAACCTATGCTGATGTAGAGGTTTATTTTTATGAATAAAAATGGTAAAATATATACATATTAATAGAAAGAAGGTGCAAATAATTGCTATACAATGCAGATTGTATAGAAGTATTAAAAACTCTTAAACCTAATTCTATTGATTTAATCTTTGCAGACCCACCATATTTTTTATCTAATGGAGGTAAAAGTATTCATAGTGGTAAAGTTGTATCTGTAAATAAAGGAGATTGGGATGATAAATCAAAATATGATAATCATCTCAAGTTTACTAAAGAATGGTTACAACAATCATTTAGAGTGCTTAAATATGGTGGAAGTATATGGATTAGTGGAACTATCCATAACATATTTGATGTTAAAAACTATTTAGATGAAATAGGCTTTAAAATTATCAATATCGTTGTGTGGCACAAAAGTGACCCACCACCACTAATTTATAAGAACAAGCTAAAGTTCTCATACGAACTAATTATATGGGCTAAAAAGGACGGTAAACACACTTTTAACTATCAAGATATGTTTAATATCGATGGTAAAGAAATGCAAGATGTATGGACTATTTCAGCTGTTCAAATGAATGAAAAGAAGTTTGGATATCATCCTACACAAAAGCCTGAAGCATTATTAGAAAGAATAATAAAAGCTTGTTCAAATGTTGACGATACAGTATTGGATCCATTTAGTGGTTCAGGTACTACATGTTATGTTGCAAAGAAATTAAATCGTAAATATATAGGAATTGAGAAAGTAAGAGAATATTTTAATATTTCTAAAAGAAGAATAGGTTCTATCTAAGTCTTCGGGATACCGATGTGGTATCTTTAGCAATTGTTTGATAAAAATAAATTAGAATGGAATTTTAAAATCTAATTGAATTAAGAGGTTTAGAAAAAATGACAAAAAAGCGTTTATTAGAATACCTTTTAAATGAAGATAAGAAATATGTGAATAAAGAAATAACATTAATAGATATAGAAAAGAGACTTAAATTTGTTCCTAATAAGCTTTATAGGTATAGAGGAGAAATAAAATACGATTTTGATGCACTTGAAAATGATTATTTATGGTTTTCTCAACCAAAATATTGCGATGATAAAATTGATTATACTTTAAAATATGACATCAAAAAACAATTAAGAAAAATTATAAAATACATTCAAAATAATTTCGAATATTTTGTTTTATATTTTATTAAGAAGTGTCTATCTAAAGGAATTGAATTACCTGAAGAAATAAATGTTGAGACAATAAAAGTTATACGTGAAAAATGTTTTGATAAAAATGGCCAAATAAAAGAAAAAGAAGCGATTGAATATTTTAAAGAACGTAGTGATTTAAAAGAAATAGAACTTATATTAATTGCATTAGATAAATTGAAAGAATATCAAAACAGTTCATCGGAAGATTTAAAACGTTTTGCTAATACTTTATTAGATACTGCAAATAATTTTAATCAAATTTTAAAAGTAATGAGTATGGTTTGTTTTTTTTTCTGATGATTTTAAGGTAGATGTGAGATAATTATAAGAATATATTTTAAGAATCGTTTAAAATAGAAAAGATATTAATTTAGGCTAAAATTGCTTTTATACAGTGATTTTGGCTTTTTTTATACCAAGTATGAAGTAGAAGTTAATTTAATAGGAAATATCAAAGATAAAATAAAATCATATTCTTAATTGCTTTTTGCTAGAACCTTACTTTTTTATAAATATTATTTAAACATTTATTTATTACTCCTATTTTAATTACCATTAAAGCATTAATTCTAATTTGTAACTACTAATATAATGTTAATAAAGTTATGTTAATTAGTTTGTATTGATAAAATAAAGTATAAAAAAATCTACAAAAAGACAAAAAGTAACATAATTTGACATAATAACCAAATCTTTATACTTTAATATTTATTAAATTAAGCATAAATAATAAAAGTTTATTTATTTTGTTGCTTATTATAAAGTTAAACAATATACTATAAGTAGTTTAATATTATTAAAGGAGATTTTAAAATTGTTAAAAAATGAAGATTTACCGAATTGGTTAATAAACCTAGAATTAGAAGATATTGCTTTTATAAAAAAGTTAGTGATTGCTTCGGGATCATTAAAAGATTTAGCAAAAGAATATGATGTAACATATCCAACTATACGTGTTAGAATGGATAAATTGATAGAAAAGATTAAAATCTATGACAAGCAAAAGATAGATCCTTACATAGAAAAAATCAAACTTTTAGCAATTAATGACAAAATAGATTTAGACACTGCTAAAATATTAATTGAAGAATATAGGGGGATAAAAAAATAATGGGAATAGAAACAATAATTATTATTTATGTTTTGGGATTAATGCTTGAGGTCGCATTATCTTTAAGTAGATTTAAAATACTAGCGATTATTCCTATTATGATTTTTAGTATTATCTTTCTAATAACAAAAGAAGAAAACTTTTATTTACTTGCTTTTTACCAAATCATTGTTTTTTTCATTACCATAATTGCTGAAAGAATTACTAATCAAATAGCAAAAAGAAAACAAAATAGTGCAATCGATAAATTGAAAATAAAGGACTTAGAATAATGATGAAACGAAAATTAATTTATCCTTTATCAATACTACTAACAATTATTTTATTCTTAATTGGGACGATTGTTTTCATAACAAATCATAAAAATACAAAATATCACACTATTAGTTATAATGTTTATACAAATGTTAAGCAGTTTGCTGATTTTAAAGAACAAATAGAATTAGATTTTAATATCAATTTTGATCAAGTTTTCTTAAAAAATAATGGTGTAATTCAAACTGATGAAACCGGCAATATAATATATATTGATGTAGATACATATATCCAAATTGATGATGTTACTTATTCTGCACAAATCCAAGGAAAATATGGAAGTGATTATACGATTATTTATCACAAAATTCGGCATAATTTAAATAGTAAAATTGCTTTAGATACTATTTTAAATGCAATTTCGATTTGGAATTTTGCACCCACTAATCAAGCAGTAAAATTTATTTTCAATAGGGAGTTGATAAATGGTATTAGAAAATATGACGAGATAACGCAACATTTATTTTTTGAAAACAGTATTTTAAATGTTTCGTCTGATTTAGAGGGGATTTTTGGACGAATCATTATCATGCATGAATTTTATCATCAGGAGTATTTCTTTCAAGTCGAATAGATAAAAAAAGGGGGGGACTGACTTGATTAAAAAAATTATTCAAATATTTGTATTATTGGCTTTTACACTAGTATTAGGGGAAGTAAGGTTATCGTTGAAAAAAGAACATCAAAAATATGATATTACCTTTTATGATGATCACGTGATAAAAAAACAAGATGTAAAAATAATTTCTAAAACAAAGCAACAAGAAACGTTAATATTAGATTTTCAAAAAGATGCATATGTTTTAAATGAAGAATCATTTTATTGTTTACAATATGAAAATACAGAAGAATATTTATTGCAAGGTGGAGTTATCATTGTTAATGATAAGAATGTAACTAAAACAGCCTTAAATGTTAAAATTAAAACAAATACAGCAGATTTTGATTATAGTAATCAAGATAATGCTTATGGGTTTTACGTATTTAATAATGGTTATGAAAATATTGCAGTAAATGTATTTTTAGGTTATCTAACTAAATCAGAACAATTTAATAGTATTAATAATGAATTAACAAAAAAGATTAATAAAGGGATTATAGCACACAATTTAGTGGAATCGGCAATTAATAAAAAAGATTTATCGTTTAATGCAATTTATGATAATATTGGAGGCGATGTTAGTTCCTCTTATACATCAGGAAAAATTATTGCAACAGCATTTTTAGAAAATATTTTATATCTTGATTCTAGCAATGAAAAAGCTTGCTCATACACTATATATACCAATGTGGTGGATGTGGCAAAGATTAAAGATGCTTCAGGAGTAACTAGAGGAATGTATGATGTTACTACAGCATTTACATTAGATGCTGAACCAAAATTTGCGATTAAAGATTATGAGGTAAAAATGGAAAATTATAATGCTATTTTGGATGCTTCATACTTAAATTCTAATACTACAACGAGTGTTTCACTAGGAGGATCAATTGGCTTTCAAGGTGATGTTGTAAGTGGAAATGTTAATGCTGGGGTATCATATACGTATACACCAGATTCGCAAGAAATTACAAATAATTTGCCTTCAGGATCAAAAAAATATTGGAAGTCTAATGTAATCAATGAAGATTACGATGCTAGTCGTAAATTAATTCCAGCAATAAGAATTTTAAATAATAATGATGTTAATTTAACCTACGAATATTCTAGAGTAGAATCTTTTAGAATAAAAGATAATGGTTGGTGGATATTCCAAAATAAATATTATATGTTAGATCAATATCGAAAAGAACTGGGGATTTGTTGGGATAATAACGGATATGTAAAACAGATGGTATACACAGGATAAACTTCAACAGTTAAAATTATTATTGGATAATAAATTGATATTAAATAATTTCGTTTAAATATGGGGTGGAAATATATGAAAGCAAAAAAATTGCAAGATGAAATTGTAATAGGTGTTTTTTCTTCATCATCACCTATTTCTGCAACAATTCCTACTAGATATGATCGTGGAATTGCCTATTTACAAACAAAAGGAATTAAAATTATTCACGGTAATTTGTATAGAAAAAAAGATTATTATCGTTCGGGAACAATCAAACAACGAGCTGATGAATTTAATCAACTTTTATATAATGAAGATATTCATATTCTAATGGCTTCTATTGGGGGATATAATACTAATTCAATTCTACCATATATTGACTATGAATATTTAAAAAAACATCCGAAAATAATCATCGGCTATTCAGATGTTACAGCATTATTATTAGCCATTTATGCTAAAACGGGACTCGTTACTTTTTATGGTCCAGCGGTTGCTTCGTCATTTGGAGAATTTCCGCCATTAGTTGACTTGACATACGATTATTTTGAAAGATTTATTAAAGGTAGGATATTAATTCCTTATCAATATGATAAACCTGATTTTTGGACAGATGAGTTTATTAATTGGGTGGAACAAAAAACCGCTAAAAAGGTGTATCCTAATGAATGGATTTGTGTTAATAAAGGTATGTGTCAAGGGAAGTTAATTGGTGGTAATTTAAACACTATGGAAGGTATTTTTCAAACGGAATACATGCCAATTATAAAAAAAGGAGATATTTTATTTATCGAAGACTCTTTCAAAGATGCATCAATAATTGAACGTTCTTTTTCACTATTAAAATTATCTGGTATTTTAGATAGAGTAGGTGGCATTATTTTAGGTAAACATGAAAAGTTTAATGATAATAAAACAAATAGAAAACCATATGAGATTTTACTTGAAGTAATGGGAAAACCACAAATTCCAATTTTAGCTGATTTCGATTGTTGTCATACGCATCCGATGCTTACAATACCAATTGGATGTGAAATTATTTTAGATGCTACAAATAAGACAGTAACGTTATTGGAAGATCCCTTAGAGTAAAATTATTTAAAAAAGTAAATATAATAAAATCCCCATAAGTTAGAACTTATGGGGAAATTCATATTAAAGAATATTTTTTAAATCATTTTCCGGAGTTGTTATCGGTTTAATATTGAAATTTTCAACAAGGTAATTTAAAACGTTTTTAGAAATAAAAGCTGGTAGTGTTGGTCCTAAATAGATATTTTTAATACCTAAGTGAAGAAGTGTTAGTAATATACATACAGCTTTTTGTTCATACCATGATAAAATCATTGAAAGTGGTAAGTCATTAACTTCACAATCAAAGGCATTGGCTAAAGCTAAAGCAATCTTAATAGCACCATAAGCATCATTGCATTGTCCGATGTCCATTAATCGAGGTATTCCATTAATATTTCCTAAATCTAGGTCATTGAAACGGTATTTTCCACATGCTAGCGTTAAAATAACGCTGTCTTGAGGAGCTTGTTTAACAAATTCAGTATAATAATTACGTCCAACTCGAGCCCCATCACAACCTCCAACTAAGAAGAAATGCTTAATAGCCTGTGATTTTACGGCTTCGATAACATCAGAAGCGACACTTAAAACGGTATTGTGTCCAAATCCAGTAGTTACAGTTTTACCACCATTTATTCCAGTTAATTCTAAATCTTCATCATATCCACCAAGCTCAAGAGCTTTGTTTATTACTGGAGTAAAGTCTTTATCTTCACCGATATGAATCATTTGTGGATAAGAAACAACTTCAGTTGTAAAAATGCGATCAGCATAACTTGCTTTAGGTGGCATTAAGCAGTTTGTAGTATATAAAATAGGAGCTTTGATATTAGCAAATTCTTTTTGTTGATTTTGCCAAGCTGTCCCAAAATTTCCTTTTAGATGTGGATATTTTTTTAGTTCTGGATATCCATGAGCAGGAAGCATTTCTCCATGTGTATAGATATTAATTCCTTTATCTTTTGTTTGTTCTAGTAATAATTTTAAATCGTATAAATCATGGCCTGTAATAACGATAAATGGTCCTTTTTCCACAGTTAATGGGACTGTAGTAGGAGTAGGATTTCCAAAAGTTTCGGTATTTGCTTTGTCTAGCATTTCCATACATAATAAGTTGAATTTTCCTACTTCCATTGCTAACGCTAATAACTCGTTTATTTCTAAATATTCGCTAATTGCTGATAGGGCTTTAGTAAAAAAAGCATTTAACTCATTGTCTTTATATCCTAAAACCATAGCATGATATGCGTAAGCAGCCATTCCACGAATTCCAAATAAAACTAATGATTTTAAGCTACGAATATCTTCATTATCATTCCATAATTGACGCATATCGTAATCATTTTGAATATCATTTCCTTTGATATTGATTAATCTATTTTTTGTGTTGTGAACTTTATTAATTAATATTTTTAAAGTTTCTTCATTAAAATTAACGTTAGTAATTGTGGTAAAAAGTGCTTCAATAATTAATTTTGACATTTCATCAGTTTGAAATGGAGTATTATTAATTGTTTTAGCTAAGCCAATTATTGCTCCAGTTAATTGATCTTGTAATTCGGCTACTTCGGCTGTTTTACCACAAACTCCCATTTTTGATGTACATCCAGTGCAACCTGCTGTTTGTTCGCATTGAAAACAAAACATTTTATTTTCCATATTTCATTCCTCCAATTAGTATAAGTAGTAATAACATTGTAAAAATGTCATTAAGATATTAAATGCGAAAATAAAAGAATAAAGTTTTTATTTTCGTATATTAGAAGTATAAACATTTTTTTCATAGAAGTATGTTGCAAAACCAACAAATAAATAAATTTATAAAAATAAAATGTTAAATAATTATTGATTGATATTTTTTGAACAAGGATAAATTTTAATGATAAAAAATTAGGAAAAAAGATAATTTGAAAAATAGTTTTTATCAAAAATAAAAGGCACTTTTAAAAAGTGCCTTTTATTCTTCTTTTTTATTGTTTTGACTTTGTAATATTTCAACAATTTGACGTAAGTAATCTTCTTGCGTTGGAGTTTTTGGTTTAGCTTTTTCAGCTTCTTCAGCTTGTTTTTTCTCTTTATTCATTTTTTCTTTGGCTTGTTCAGCTAAAGCTTTAGAATTATTAACCATTTTAACGATGCAAAATACAACAATTCCAATGATGAAGAAGTTAACAATGGCTTGAATAAAGTTTCCATAATTCCATGTTAATGCTGCTTTAATGATTTCTCCTTCTTCATTGTAAAGTGCCGGTTTTAAAATAATTGATAATTCTGATAAACTGTCAACTGGAGTTACCCACACTACAAGTGGCGTAATAATATCTTTAACCAAGCTATTAACAATCGCTGTAAAAGCAGTCCCAATAATTACCCCAACAGCTAGATCTAAAACATTTCCACGTTTAATGAAAGTTTTAAACTCTTTAAAAAATTTACGCATATTACCATCTCCTTAAATCTATTCAAATAAAATATACAATAAAATAGGTTACAAAACAATAGTATTAAACAAAAAAATATTTTAAAGCTATTTTTTAAATACGTTAAAAATGATATAATAAACTAAAAATTATAAAAGGTGGGATTATTATGTTAGATACTTACAAATCGATTATTAAAATTAGAAGACAAGTCTTTACAGAGGTAGCTAAGCTAGCTTATGAAGGTGGGGATTATTTACGTGTTGAAGAAATTCCTTATAAAATTTTAAAAGGAGAAGCTAAATATCGAGATTCTATTTTTTTAGAACGGGCTATTGTCGCTGAAAGATTACGTTTAGCGATAGGATTAAATCCGCGCGATCCAGATGAACAAACACCTGTTTCTAAAGGAATTAATGAAGCCGCTATTGCGGATAAGTATTATGAGGCTCCACTTGTTAATATTATCAAATTTGCTTGTCACGCTTGCCCGACAACGTCATATTTTGTTACTAATGCTTGTGAAGGATGTTTAGCAAATCCATGTAAAAATGTATGTCCAAAAAATGCAATTGAAATCATTAATGGAAAATCTGTAATTGATCAAAGTAAATGCATTAAATGTGGTAAATGTGCTAATGTTTGTCCATATCAAGCTATTATTAAGCGCGAACGTCCTTGCGAGAAAAGTTGTGGTATGAATGCTATTTCCAGTGATGAACATGGAAAAGCCGATATCAATTATGATAAGTGCGTTTCTTGCGGAATGTGTATTGTTAATTGTCCTTTTGGAGCGATTGCTGATAAATCACAAATTTTCCAAGTCATTCATGCGATAAAAAAAGAGGATGTTTACGCAATTATTGCCCCATCATTTGTAGGTCAATTTGGTGATAAAGTTAATTTAAAAACAATTGAAGATGCAATGCAACGTCTAGGATTTAAAGGTGTTGTTGAGGTGGCTTTAGGTGCGGATTTATGTACGATTGAAGAAGCCCATGATTTTATTGAAAAAGTACCAAATAAACTTAAATTTATGGCGACATCATGTTGTCCTTCATGGTCGGTTTTAGCTAAAAAATTATTCCCTGAATTTAAAGAAAATATCTCTATGGCTTTGACACCAATGGTTCTAACTGCACGACTACATAAAAAACAACATCCAAATTGTAAGATTGTATTTGTAGGACCATGTTCTGCAAAAAAATTAGAGGCTAGCCGTAAATCAGTCCGTAGTGATGTTGATTTTGTATTAACATTTGAAGAATTAATGGGAATGTTTGAAGCTAAAGAAGTTGATTTTAATACGTTAAAAGAAAAAGAAGTTGATAATGATGCCACTGCATCTGGACGTGGATTTGCGGTAAGTGGCGGTGTAGCAGAAGCTGTAAAAAAAGCTATTAATGAACTTGATCCTACAATTGATGTTAAAATTGAAAAAGCTCAAGGATTAAGTGAATGTCGTAAAATGTTACAATTGGCTAAGACTGGTAAATACGATGGTTATTTACTTGAAGGAATGGGATGTCCTTTTGGATGTGTTTCGGGAGCTGGAACAATTGAACAACCACGTAAATCAATTAACAATATTAAAAAATGTCAGACTGAATCACCACTTAAAAACTCATTAGAAAGTAAATATAAAGATATCTTACATGAATTAGATTAGGAGTTAAAAAGATGAATTTTTTATTTGATTTAGATTCAACATTATTACAAATGGATCAAGATTTATTTATTCAAAAGTATACTCAAGCATTGCAAGAATTTTTTGCTAAAAAAGGTAAAGACGTAAAAAAATACATGACGGCACTATTTAAAGGTGTTGAAAAAATGATTATTAATTCCTCAGATAAATCAAATGAAGTAGTTTTCTTTGATAGTTTTGTCAAGGAAACAGGGGAAGATGAAGTTTATATTAAAGATTTATTTTTGGAATTTTATCAAAATGAATTCCATAAAATAGGACAAATAGTTTCATTTAATCCGCTATCTAGAAAAATAATTGAAACATTGATTAAAAAAGGACATAAAATAGTATGTGCTACTACACCAATTTTTCCTGAAATTGCGACATTTGAACGTCTGCGTTGGGCAGGATTAAACCCTGACATGTTTGAATTTGTGACTACATATGAACATTTTAGTGGGGCTAAACCAAATCTTCATTACTATCAACAGGTTTTAAAAAAAGCCTCTTTCAATCCAATTGATACTTTAATGGTAGGAAATGATGTTAAAGAAGATTTAGTAATCCAAAAATTAGGTGTAGAAACATATTTAATAACGGATTATTTAATTAATAAAGATAATATTGAATATCAAACAAAATATAAATCAACTTTAAATGAGTTATATGATTTTGTTATAAATTTATAAAAAAGGAGTATTTATGGTTAAAACAGAACGTTTTAAAAAAATTTCATATTTTACTATTCGTGCCATTACTATTATTTTAGTAGTTTGGTCAATTATTGATTTAATTTTTACTAATGATGATTCAACTAGAAGCCGTTGTGCTTTCATTATTTTTCAAGCTGTTCTTTTATTTGTTTGTACTACAATCGTTCCAATTGTTGAAAAAAGTTGGAAATTAGAAGTTCCAGATGTGATGGAAGTTGTATTCTTAGCGTTTGCAATGGCTCATATGCTTTTAGGTGAAATCGGTAATTTCTATGCAACAGTTCCGTGGTGGGATTCGATGCTACATACAATTAGTGGAGGAATTATTGCCGTTTTAGGATTTTCTTTTGTTAATATTTTAAATAATAATAGTAAAAGTTTAAACGTTATTTTAAGTCCCGGATTTATCTGTTTCTTCTCGTTATGCTTTGCTGTAGCTTTAGGAGGAATTTGGGAAATATTTGAGTATTTAATGGATGAATTTACATTATCTAATATGCAACGTTATCAAGAATCATTACCGCCATATAATCCTTTTATCGGACATGATGCTTTAAATGATACTATGAAAGATTTAATGTTAGATTTTCTAGGAGCAAGTGTGATTTGTGTAATTGGATATTTCAACCTTAAAAAACATAAAAATTCCTTTACTAAATGGCAAATTGTTAAAGTTGAAAAAGAAGATGATATAGATGAAAGTAAGTAATTTTTATATTAAAGACTTAGATAATATCAGTGTTTTATATAAGATAGCGAATAAGATTAATGAGGTTATTGGCGGTAAGGTAAGTGTCAGTTTAATAACAGAATCAATTTCGATTAAACATCTTAATATGATTGATGATGAAGGTATCATAAAATTAATTAAAGAATATGGATATGATGCTAGTAGTTGTTCGTATCGAGATTTTTTTATTAATAAAAAACTTCGCTGTTTGAATCATTCGAGAAAAAAAATGATTGAAGTTGTATTATTAATGTTAAATTGTTTTTTGCTTATTTTGCCGCTTTTTTGGCCTTATAATTATCAAATATTGAAAACTTGTTTCTTCGTTTTAGGATTAAATTGGTTTATTATTATATTAAATAGTTTTAGTGATTTACTTCATCTGAAAAACAATAATCGAAAAATTTGGAACTATGAATTCTTTTTAAAAATTTTGGTTGCATTATATTTTATTGGAGTTGTAACAAGATTTTGGCTTGAAGCATCAATTTATACTGAAATTAATTATAATGACTACTTTATAAAAGTAGGATTTGTTACAATAATTCTTTTAATTGTGCGATTATTTATAAAAGTTTTAAACAGGTATGCCTATCAGTTATTAGATCGAATCGATGAAAAAATAAAAAATTTAGATGAAACATTTTTAAAAAAAGGACAAAACATTGTTGAGTTAGCATATGAAAAACTATATCATCAATCGCTAAATTTACCAAAGAATTTAAAAAATATTATATTAATAAATAAAATTAGTTACTATTTTCTTTTAATTGTATTTGGGGTAAGTTTTATCTTAATTGATAACTTTTTATCAGAAAATTCATTAACAATGATTATTGGAATTTTATTAATTTCTTATCCATCATTTAATTATAATAATGTTTTAATTAAATTCTTATTATTTAATTATGAGGCTTTAAAAAATGGTTGTTTAATAGAAAATAAAAATTTAGTTGATAGTGTTGAAAAAAATAAAACGATCATTTTAGATAAAACAGGAACTTTAACACAAGGACAAGCTCAATTTTATAAAGTATTTTCTAATGATATGCCTAAAATTGAATTAATTAAGATTATGTCTCTTATGGAAGAAAAAGTTGAAAATAGTACTTTTAAACAGATTACAAAATTTTTAGAGGGACGTAAGAATAATAATTATAAAGACTTTAAATTTCATTATCGTCCAGGATTAGGTGTAGAAGCTAAAATTGCAGGAGAAACTTACTACTCGGGACAAGAACCTTTTATGCGTAAGTTAGGAATTGATTTGGCAGAATATAAAAATGACTACGAATTTTATGCAAATAAAGGGTATCTAATCAATCTTTTAGCTAATGAAAAAAAAGTTTTAGGGTTTATTGTTTTTGATGATGCACTAAATGATGATGCATTATCAGTAGTTTCTTTTTTACGAAAAAAAGCTAAGGTATGTTTAATGACTAATAGTTTAGCTTTATCGACGAACAACTTAAAAGATCGTCTGTGCTTAGATGATTATTATTTTGAGGCTACAAACAAAGATAAAAAAGACATTGTTCGATCACTTTATGTTAAAGATCGTTATTGCTACTTAATTAAAGATCAAGCTAAAGATGATAAAGTTATCGGCCCTTGTAAATGCTTATTTAATTATACAAATGAAGTTGATTTAAATTTAAAGAGTGATGTTTATATTTTAAATTATGATTTAAAAAGCATTCCTAAAATCATTTCTAAAGCACGTTGTTTATCTAAAATATCAATTGTTGATTTAGCGATTACTTTAGGAGCATATGTAAGTTGCTTTATTATTTATGTTTTGTTTTTATTAGAACATATTTTATACTATCATTTTTACTTTATTTTTATTATAATTTGTTTCTTATTGACTTTTGTTAAGTTGTCAACTGCACTTGTCTTATTGAAAGAAAAGAAAATCATAAAACGAAAATATAAAATAAAAGTATCACGAATGATGTCTAAGTATTGTGTCATGCGCTTAGAAAAGTGTTTTTTAAATAATGATTTAGAACAATTTAAAATTAATCTTAAAAAAAGTTCGATTATTGTTAAAGTCGATGATAATGAGATGTTACAAGATTATGTCGATATAATTACCGATGAAGGATATAAGTTATTACGAATAAAATAAGCCCGAAAATATTTTCGGACTTTTTTATTATTTAAATCCAAAAATAAAATAAATATATTATTTTTTAATTTACAAAACTAATAAAAACTTTTATTTATAGCAATCTTTGAAGTATGAGGATATAGCATAAAATTTATAGTTGTGGTATAATATTACAATGTTTATTGTAATTTAATTTAAAGGAGATAATTTATGCGCTTATTAAAAACGTTCTATAAAACAGATGCTAAAGAATTTGGCTTAATTAGAAAAGCATCACGAGGAATTATTCGTACTAAAGATAATAAATATGTTTTAATATACTCAAAACATTTTGATGATTATAGTTTTCCTGGCGGAGGTATTGATGATGGTGAAAGCCGAAAAGTAGCATTATTGCGTGAAGTTTTAGAAGAAGCAGGCGCAATTGTTAGCGATGTTTCAGAATTTGGACGTATTGTTGAATATCGTCCAATGCAAAATAATGAAAATAAAGCTTATAAGTTAATTTCATATTTTTATACATGTAATTTAGAAAAGCTAACTAAAAACCAATTAGAAGATTATGAAGTAGACCTAGGGTATGAAACACGAGTTATTAGTTTGGAAGAAGCTTTAGAACATAACCTAAAACGTTTAGGTGAAGTAGATACTAGAAAAAGTCCGTTAGAACGTGAAATTTTTATCATGAAAAAAGTTTTAAGTGGTTATAGACGAGGATTTAAGGTTGCTAGAGGATTTGAAAATTACGACATTGAAATTCCTGTTCGTAAAACCAAAGAATCAGCAGGATATGATTTATCAATTATTGAAGATATTGAAATTGAACCTGGGAAAATTGTCTTTGCTAAAACAGGACTTAAAGCATATATGCAAGAAGATGAGGTTTTAATGCTATATATCCGTTCTAGTTTAGGTTGCAAGAAAGGAATTATGTTAGCTAATAGCGTCGGAGTTATTGATAGTGATTATTATGAAAATCCTGATAATGATGGACACATTATGTGTGCTTTGTTAAATACGACTCAAGAGGTTGTAAAACTTTGTAAAGGAGAACGTGTTGCTCAAGGAATTTTTACAAAATATTTAAAAGCTGATAATGATTTCCAAACGGCTGAAAGAAATGGTGGGTTTGGGTCAACTAATAAGTAATATTAATATATTAATTAAAGTTTAATTTTATTTAAATATAATAAAAATTTACTTTTATTAAACATCAGTTGATATTTCAATACTACTTTAAATGGAATTATTTAATTCAAAACATCTATTTTTTAAAAAAACATCTTGATAAAAAAAAGTCTTTGTGATAAAATAGAAAAGGCACAAAATGATGTAGTAAAAATACATTAATACACATGTTAACTGAGCAGGCCGTCGTGTGCAAGTAATATTGATGGAGGCATGCGTTGACGTTAGCAGAGGAAAAAACAAAAATAAAATGGAGGAAAAAACACATGTCAGTAGTTTCAATGAAACAATTATTAGAATCAGGTGTTCATTTTGGACACGCTACTCGTAGATGGAACCCAAAAATGGCGAAGTATATCTACACATCAAGAAATGGTATTTATATCATCGATTTACAAAAAACAGCAAATGAAATCGAAAATGCATATAAAGCATTATTTGATATCGTTGCAAACGGTGGTAAAGTATTATTCGTAGGAACAAAAAAACAAGCACAAGAAGCTGTGAAAGAAGAAGCTTTACGTTGTGGACATTATTATGTTGATCAAAGATGGTTAGGGGGAACTTTAACTAACTTTAAAACAATTCGTCACAGCATTAAAAGATTACAAGATTTATATAAAATGGAAGAAACAGGAATGTTTGAAAAATATACTAAAAAAGAAGTAAGCAAATTCAAACATGAAATTGAAAAATTAGAAAAATTCTTATCAGGAATCAAAGATATGAAAAAAGTACCAGATGCTTTATTCATCGTTGACCCTCGTAAAGAAAGAAATGCCATCTTAGAAGCTCGTAAATTAAACATCCCAGTATTTGGTATTGTTGATACAAACTGCGATCCAGATGATGTTGATTATGTAATCCCAGCTAACGATGACGCTATTAGAGCTGTTAAATTAGTTACTTGGGTAATGACTAATGCTGTTATTGAAGCTCAAGGTGGAGTTGTTGAAAAATTCGAAGACGAAGTAATCAATCAAGATATCGTTAAAGAAGAAAAAAAGGAAAGAAAACCATTTAACAAACGTCCTTACAACAATGATAAAAAACCATATAATGGTTCTAAAAAACCAGTTAAAAAAGAAACAACAGGAAAAGCAGAATAATATATACGGGATAAATTGAATAAAATCAGTTTTATCCCGTTTTTTAATAAATAATGTATAAGAAATAAAAATAAAATAGGAGGATTAATCATATGGTAAAAGTTACACCAGCTATGGTTAAAGAATTACGTGAAAAAACAGGAGCAGGGATGCTTGACTGTAAAAAAGCTTTAGAAGAAACTCAAGGAGATATTGAAGCTGCGATTACTTATTTACGCGAAAAAGGAATCGCTAAAGCTGAAAAGAAAGCTTCAAGAGTTGCAGCTGAAGGTTTATGTAATGTTGTTTCAAATGATACAGATGCTGTTTTATTTGAAATTAACTCTGAAACAGACTTCGTTGCTAAAAATGCTATTTTCTTAGATTTAGTTGCTAAAATTGGAGATGCTTTATTAAATAGCTCTGTTCAAAATACTGAAGAAGCTTTAGCTTTAGAAGTTGACGGACAAACTATCGAAATTATCTTAAAAGAAGCAACTGCAACAATTGGAGAAAAAATTTCTATGCGTCGTGTAACAAGAGTTACTAAAAATGCTTCTCAATCATTTGGTTCATACAAACATATGGGTGGAAGAATTGTTTCTTTAACTGTAGTTGAAGGACAAAATGATGAAGTTGCTAAAGATATTGCTATGCATGTTGCAGCTATTAATCCTAAATATTTATCACAAGATGATATTTCTAGTGAAGTAGTAGAACATGAAAGATCAATTTTATTAGCTGAAGCTTTAAATGAAAATGCTTCTGCTGCTAAACCAAAACCAGAAAATATTATCGAAAAAATGGTTCAAGGACGTTTAAATAAATATTTACAAGAAATTTGTTTATTAAATCAACCATTCGTTAAAAATCCAGAATTAACTGTAGAAGCTTATGTTAAATCAAAAGGTTCTAAAGTTGTTTCTTACAAACGTTTAGAAGTTGGAGAAGGAATTGAAAAAGAAGTTGTAGATTTTGCTGCTGAAGTAATGTCACAAGTTCGTTAATTTTGAAGGGAGTATTACTCCCTTTTTTTAAAAAAGCTATGGAAAAGAGGGATAGAATGTATAAACGTGTATTACTAAAGATGAGTGGAGAGGCTTTAAAAGGAGAATCTTCATTTGGAATTGAACCGCAAACGGTAAAGAAAATTGCTCAACAAGTTAAAGAGATTCACGACTTAGGAGTAGAAGTTGGAATAGTTGTTGGTGGTGGTAATATTTGGCGTGGAAAAACTGCTAGTGAATTAGGAATGGATCGTGCTCAAGCAGATTACATGGGAATGCTTGCTACAGTTATGAACGGATTAGCTGTTCAAGATGCCTTAGAAAGCATTGATGTACCAACGCGAGTATTAAGTGCTCTTTCAATTTCTGAGGTAGCAGAACCATATATTAGAAGACGAGCTATTCGTCATTTAGAAAAAGGTCGCGTTTGTATATTTGTTGGTGGAATCGGCTCTCCTTATTTTTCAACTGATACAGCTTCTGTTTTACGTGCAACTGAAATTGGGGCTGATGTGGTATTGATGGCTAAAAATGGTGTTGAGGGTGTATATAATAAAGATCCTCGTAAATTTGAAGATGCTATTATGTATGATGAATTAACTCATCATGAGGTTTTAGCAAATAATCTTCAAGTTATGGACTCAACAGCTGCTTCATTATGTAAAGATAATGGGTTAAGTATTATTGTATTTAATATGAATGAAGAAGATAATATTGTTAAAGCTGTTAAGGGTGAAAAAATTGGAACTATAATTAAATAAGAAAAGGAGATATAAAAATGCCTGAAATGATTTTAATGGAAACTGAAGAACGTATGGAAAAATCAATTGAAAGCTATCGTCATGAATTAGCTACAGTAAGAACTGGTCGTGCCAATCCAGCTTTACTTGACACAATCAGTATTGAATACTATGGAGTTATGACGCCTTTACGTCAAGTAGCTAACGTATCTGCTCCAGAGGCTTCTCAATTATTAATTAAGCCATTTGATCGTTCAACTGTTAAGGCAATTGAAGCAGCTATTAATGCTTCTGATTTAGGGTTAACTCCGCAAAGTGATGGAACACAAATTCGTTTAAATATTCCAAAAATGACTGAAGAACGTCGTCGTGAGTTAACAAAACTAGTTAACAAAATGAGCGAAGGTGCTAAAGTAGCAATTCGTAATATTCGTCGTGATGGAAATGACGCTATAAAAAAATGTGATAGCCTTACAGAAGATGAAGAAAAAAGATATTTAGATGATATTCAAAAATTAACTGATAAATTTATCGAAGTAGTCGAAAAAATGACAAGTGAAAAAGAAAAAGATTTAATGACAATCTAGCATTATGAAAGCGATTAGATACAAAACTAATTCGCTTTCTTTTTTTTATA
>CALVBA010000021.1 GCA_944325695.1 uncultured Anaeroplasmataceae bacterium | reverse complement strand
TTTGGTCACTTACATTTTAACATGATAGTAATCTCATGAGTTTTTTTGTTGCACTTGTTATGATAAATCACCTATATTAAAGTTAATAAGCTAAAAAACTATTCATCTTTTACTTGACATTAAATAAATAAAAGATATAGAAGGTTTGTCGAAAAATATAAAAGGATGAAAAATGTAAAAAAAACCATTTTCAAATATAACTAGAGAATAGATATATTATTTTAAAAAAATATTAAAAATTGTTGACTTTTTCAATAAAAAAACTATATATATATTGATTTTAGTCTTTGAACTAGAAAATATTGAAATAAGGAGGTTGATAATAATGAATAGAATTGATCTCATCGCAAGAATTTTAAAGGAGGTGGTAAATGATCTAATTGTAAGAAATACAATAAAAAAACTTTATAATTAACAGAAAGGAGATTAAATATAGTGTTTGTTTATTTAATATACAATAGTTGGTAGTGGCTTTTTGGTATCATAGTTATTTTAACTATGGCTATTATCTCATCAAAAGATATAGAAAAGTTATATGTTCCTCTTGATAGAGGGGAAGATATGTTTAGTAGCACATCAGTTATAATTGAACAAATTAAAATGAAAAAACAATTGTTTGATAAATTAAGCTTTATGTTAGTATTTTTGTTGTGGGTTGCAGGGTATACTTCGATTAAATTTTTTGAAAAAAATAACTCTGAAGCGAACTTATTTTTTGCCTTTGGTTTAGCTTTTGCAATAGTATCTTGCATAACTGCAATTTTTATTACAAATGACCGAGATAAAACCCTATCATTTTATAAAATTGGAATGATTGGATATGCATTATACACTATACTTTTTGAAATTTTGATGTATTCAGCAAATATAGGGGGAGATCAAAGTGTCACTCAAAAGCTTTTACAAACAATGTGTGGATATTCTAGGGCAGTAATACCACTTGGAATGGTACTATATCAAGCTAAAAAATGGACGTTCATTACAGGTCTTAATAAAAACAAATTGGATGCTTCTAAGTATATAAGAAGAAATGGAAACAATAGTATATTTTAAAGAAAGGATTTTTGATACATGAAAAAAATGATTTATAGCAAATATGACTGTGCATTATCGGCAAATATAGAGATTTTAGAAAAAAAATGATTTCAAAGGATAATAAAACAACTGATTATCTTTTATTTCATTTAAAAAAACAGTTAGATGATGGTTCAGTTGTTCAGTTTTACAAAGCAGTATCTTTTTTTAGATTGAATAGAGTATCTAAGGAGTCACGCGAAAATAAAAGATTTTTGGAAATTCATACTGATATAGTAAGGGCGATGTATGGTAGCAAAATTGAAATGGTAGAAATTATTGCCAATATTTTAAACCCCAATAAAATAGGTTTAGTATTCTTATATGGAGTTCAAGCCATTGGAAATACAAAAGAAGAAGCAACACGTAAATGTATGAATGATATTGCGTGTTTACGTGCAACATTTCAAGGTACACATAGAACAGCCCATATTGGACCAGTTGAAAATCAAATTATATTGAAAATTTTTGAAAAAATACAAAAACAAAATTATACTTCAGTGATTAAAGGAATTCCATCAAGAAAAGAAAGCGCTGGAGCAAGTAAAAACATCTTTCAATCTTCAACATCTACAAAAGAACAAATAGAACAATTTTTGGTCGCTTCAGAGGATATGGAGTATAGCTTGATGCTTATTGCCACACCTATTGACGATAATTACTTAATGAATTGGTTGTATAAATCTTTAGAAACAGAAACAAGATGGCAAAAGCAAAGGCAAGGTAGTTCCTCTATTGGCATGAGCGTTGGAATTCCGTTATCTATTAGCATGAATAATTCTTCTGGTTTTTCTTCTAATAAAAAAGAGAATATAATTACCAATCAAGGATTAAATAATTTTTCAAATAGTTGGAGTAATGGTAGTTCAAACGGCAAAACAGATGCTTGGGGACGAAATCTTGAAACAAGTAATAATTTTTCAAACGAAATTAGTATTGATTCAAATATTGATTTAAGTACAAATAAAAGTTATCAATGGATAGATAAAAACGTTAATTTTATTTGTAACTTATTAGAAACACAAAATCAAAGACTACAATCAATGGTTAATGGAGATGGAGGTTTTTTTGTTGATTGCTATATATCAACAGAAAGTAATAAAAACCAAAAAGCTTTATCAGGAATTGCACAAAAATTTTGGCCAAACCCTGATTCTAGAATTGATGCATTTAGAATGGAGGTTCCAGATAGAATAAGTCAGAAAATACTTTCAAAACATATGTCATCAATCACACCGTGTATGGATATTGTTAAAGAACCTGATAATGGTGGTGGATATTACTTTAAATATAACTCTGTTTTATCTTCAACAGAGTTGGCGACTTACTGTCACCCACCTCGTATTTCAACAGGTGGTTTGGACAATATAATGGATAATATCCCAAAATTTAGAGTTCCAGCCAATAGACAGGAAAACGAAATTTATATTGGAAAAGTAATTAATGGTGAAAGATTTTCTTATGAAATGGCAAAGAAAAATAATGGTTTTGGTTATTTGACTGATTTTAAATTTAGCATTAGTAATAATGAAATGCATCATGCTTTTTTCTCTGGAGCTTCACGTTCTGGTAAATCAGTATTAGCTTCGCAGTTTTAGAAACATATAAAAACACTGTATATAAAAATTTCGAAACAGGCAAAGAAAGCAAAAAACGTATCTTGGTACTAGATCCTAAGGGTGAATGGAGACAAATGGCAAGTTTAATTCCAAATGGTAAATTCAAATTCTTCTCTGTAGGAAACCCTAATTTTCATCCTTTAAAAATGAATCTCTTAAGAGTGCCTAAAAATGTAAAAGCAAATCAATACTATTCTATTGTTACAGAATTTTTCTGTTCGGCTTATGGATTACTTGATAGAGCTTATGCTCAAATTTCTAGTGTAATTTATGATTTATATAAAGAAAATGATGTTTTTGAAAATAGTGGCGACCCAGAATGGGCAAATGAGAAATCTGCTAATATCACATTACAAGATTTTTATAAACGTATCGAAGCTAAGAAAAATGAGGCAGAAGCAAAACGTAGTAATAACAATACAGAAGCTTTGTTGACCTATTTAACTAGATTAGAAATGTATAATAAAGAGCATTCTAATGAATTTATTATGTTTTGTAATAGAGGTGGAGATTCAGCAGATATTTTGTTAGGTGAAGATGATTTTACAGTTATAGAATCGAATGGTTTATCTTTACCATCGCAGTCATTTTTCTTTAGTGTTTTAATGAGTTCAATTTATGAATATGCGCTAGCACAAGGACCTAAAGGTTTTTACAAAAATAGTTATGAAACAATAATTGTTTTAGAAGAAGCTAGTTCTATTTTGCCATCATCTAGTAACGATGATCATTCAGGAAATAAAGCTTTAGAACGTTTCAATCAAATTATTGATAAATCAGCTTCTCTTGGTTTATTTTTCTGGACTATTGCCCAAAAAATTTCAAAAATGCCTTCTTCTGTAATAGCAAACTCTGGACTTGTATTTATAGGTCGTGCCGGTGATGAAGCAGATGTAAAAACGTCACTTTCAGCTTTAGGTTATGACCCAATGAACGATTTAGACTATAAAAAATTTATTCCACGCATGGCAACTGGAATATTTATAGTAAAAATTTCAAAAACTTATTTATTTGAAGAACAAACCCCAGTGTGTGTTAAAGCAGAAATGCTACATTCTTCAATTCCTTCAAATGAAGAATTAGAAGTTTACATTAAAGAACACGAATTAAGTAAAAAACAAAAAAACATTATGAATGGTGGGATTAAAATCATCGAATAATATATAACATAAAATATTATTTTGTAAATAAGTTTATAATTTATAAAAGCGTACTTTGATAAAAAGAGTTTAAAATATAACGATATAATTTAAGCTAAAAATTATTTAGTTATTGTCTTTTAATAGATAGTATGCTATAATGCAAGTAGATAGTTTTATTGTGGGTGAGAATTATTCTCGCTCTTTTCATTGTTTAAGGAGTGATATAATGGATTTAGAGAAAGTAAAACAACTAGTATTACCATATTTAGAAGCACATAATTTAATTTTATATGATGTTAAAATGGTGAAAGAATATGGATTTAATGTTTTACAAGTTTCTGTAGACAAAGAAGGTGGAATTGATTCAGATTCACTTGCATTAGTAAATGAGTATTTATCGGAAAAATTAGATGCCATTGATAGTGATATGCCAGAATATATGTTAGAAGTATGTAGTCCAGGTGCTGAAAAACCATTACGTAATATGGAAGAAGTTAAACAAAGTATTGGACAATATGTTAATATTAAAACCAAAGAAGATGGTGTTTTTGAAGGATATTTAGAAGATTTATCAGATGATGTTTTGGTAGTAAAAATAAATGTTAAAGGTCGTATAAAAAATATTAATATTAAATACGAAGATATCAAAAAAATTAGATTAGCTGTAAAATTTTAGGAGGAACCATGATCAGTAAAGAGTTTTTTAAACAGTTAAGTGTTATAGCCGATGAAAAAGGAATTGATGTAAAACAATTAGAAGATGCTTTTGCATTAGCGTTAGCTAAAGCGTATAATAAAGCATATGGAAATTCAAGTGTTAAAGTTGTTATGAATTCTGATAAATGTGAAATTTTAGTATATTCATTAAAACAAGTTGTATCTGAATTATCAACAGAAGAAGTTGATTCAAAAGAAGAAAAAATAGAAGAAATTACGTTAGAAGAAGCTCGCCAAATTAACTCTAAATATAATATTGGTGATGTGATTGAAAAGCAGGTTAATCCAAAAGATTTTGGTCGTTTAGCTGCTGCAACAGCAAAATCAGTATTTAACCAAAGTATTAAGTCAATCCAAAAAGATAATGCTTATAATTATTTTAAAAAGTGTGAAAATGAAACTATCGTCGCTAAAATTATTGAAATTAAAGATAATTATGTTACATTAAGTATTGGACAAGATGTTACAACATTATTACCAAAAAGAGAAATATTATCAAATGATGATTTTAAAGTCGGGGATGATATTAAAGTATATATCGTAAGTGTAGAAAATACATCAAAAGGACCAAAAGTATTTGTATCACGCAGTGATAAAAACTTAGTTACTCGTTTAATGGAAGATACTATTCCAGAAATTAAAGAAGGTACGATTGAAATTATGGGTATTGCTCGTGATCCAGGTGATAGAACAAAAATCGCCATTTATTCAAAAGATGAAAATGTTGATGCGATTGGTTCTTGTGTAGGAGCTAATGGAAACCGTATTAAAGATGTTGTAAGACAATTAAATGGGGAAAAAGTAGACTTATACAAATGGAGTCCTGATGTAAAAACGATGATTGCTAATTCTTTACAACCGGCTTCTGTTTTAGCAGTTATTAATGTCAATAATAAAGAAAAAACATCATTAGCTATCGTTCCTGATGATCAATTATCATTAGCGATTGGTAAGCAAGGTCAAAATGTTCGTTTAGCAGTTCAATCATGTGGATGGAAAATTGATATTAAATGTGAAAGTGAAGCTAAAGAAGAAGGAATTGAATTTTAATGCAAACTAAAAAAATAAAAAAAATTCCCCAAAGAACGTGTGTCTTAAGTAAAGAGACATTAGATAAAAAAGATTTGTTACGTGTTGTTAGAACACCTGAAAGAAATGTTGTTGTTGATACAACAGGGAAAGCTAATGGACGTGGAGCATATTTAAAAAAAGATCGTGAAATTATTTTAAAAGCACAAAAATGCAAGATTTTAGATAAAAAATTAGAAGTTGAAGTTCCGCAAGAAATATATGAGGAATTATTAAGGTTGGTAGATCATGAATAAAGATTTATTATCATTAATCGGTCTTGCATATGCTGCTAAAAAAATTGTTACGGGTGAGGAGTTTGTAATTGAAAAAATTCGCCAAAATCAGGTTAAATTTTTATTTATTGCAAAAGATGCCTCAGAAAAATCTAAAAAGAAGTTAATTGATAAAGCGACATTTTACAAAGTAGAGTATAACTTAGATTTTTCTTCCGAAGAATTAAGTAAAGCAATTGGAAAACAAAATCGCATGTCAATTGGCATTTTAGATAAAGGATTTACAAAATTAATAAAAGAAAAGGTGATTTGATGGCAAAACCACAACAAAAAAAACCGATGAAAAAAGAAAATCGTGTTTCTAATTTACCAAGAAAAGAAGTAAATAAACCAACACCTACAACAATGATTTACAAAGAAGGTATGACTGTATTAGAAGTTGCTGAAGCTTTAAATAAAACAAATGCTGAAATTGTAAAAAAATTAATGTTAAATGGACTTTTTGTAACGCAAAATCAAAGTATTGATCGTGAAACAATTGAATTATTAGCTCTTGAATATGGTGTTGAGTTACAAGATGAAGTTGTTACAGATATTACAAGATTCGATGAAATGGAAATCGTCGATGATGAAAAAGATTTAGTAAAACGTCCAGCTGTTGTTACTATTATGGGACATGTTGACCATGGTAAAACAACGTTATTAGACTATATTAGAAACAGTCGCGTGACTTCACAAGAAGCTGGTGGAATTACACAACATATTGGGGCTTATCAAGTAGAACATAATGGACAAAAAATTACATTTATTGATACTCCAGGGCATGCTGCATTTACTGAAATGCGTGAACGTGGTGCTAAAGTTACAGATATTATTATCTTAGTTGTAGCAGCTGATGATGGTGTAATGCCTCAAACTGAAGAAGCTATTGCCCATGCTAAAGCTGCTGGATGTCCGATTATTGTTGCAGTAAACAAAATTGATAAACCAACTGCTAATCCAGAACGCGTTATGACAGAATTAGTTAAATTTGATTTAACGCCTGAAGCGTGGGGTGGATCGACTATTTTCGTTAATATCTCGGCTCTAAAAGGCTTAGGAATTAGTGAATTATTAGATATGGTAGAATTAGTTGCAGAAGTAGAAGAATTTAAAGCCAATCCAAATCGTTTTGCAATTGGAACAGTAATCGAAGCTAAACTAGATCGCGGAAAAGGTCCAGTGGCTACATTATTAGTACAAAACGGAACTTTAAAAGTTGGCGATAATATTGTTATTGGAAATACATATGGTAAGGTTCGTACGATGGTTGATGATCAAAATATTCGCTATCAATCATGTGGACCATCTACTCCAGTTGTGATTACCGGAATTAACGATGTTCCATTAGCCGGAGATAAATTTATGGTTATCACAGAAGAAAGAATGGCTCGTCAAATTGCTGAACAACGCTCTAACCGTGAAAAAGATGCTGCTTTAAATGGTAAAGCAATGTCATTAGACGAAATGTTTAAATCACAAAATTCAGAAAATAAAGAATTGAATTTAATTATCAAAGCAGATGTTGTAGGTTCTGTAGAAGCATTAAAAAATACAATCTTAAAAATTAATGTCGAAGATATTAAAATTAATGTATTACGTGGATCTGTTGGAGCAATTACGGATACTGATGTATCATTAGCTGCAGCATCAAATGCGATTATTATTGGATTTAATGTTCGCCCGACAGCTCAAATTAGAGCTACCGCTGCAACAAAGGGTGTTGAAATCCGTCTATATAACATCATTTATAAGGTATTAGAAGATATTGAACAAGCATTAAAAGGAATGTTAGAACCAGAATATGAAGAAGTTGTAACAGGACAAGCTGAAGTTCGTAATACTTTCAAACTTTCAAAGGTTGGGACAATTGCTGGATGCTATGTAACTGATGGTGTAATTGAACGTAATAGTTTAGTACGTGTTTTACGTGATGGAATCGTTATTTTTGAAGGTAAAATGGCTTCATTAAAACGTTTTAAAGATGATGCTAAAGAAGTTAAAGCAGGATTTGAATGTGGTATTACAATTGAAAACTTTAATGATATTAAAGAATATGATATTATTGAAGCATCAGTAATGAAAGAAAAAACGAGAGGATAAAAAATGAGCTTAACATTAGATCGATTACAAAGTAATATCACTCGTGAATTATCGATTTTATTACAACGCGAAGCTCGCGATAGTAAAATTGGATATGTAACAATTACAGAAGTACGTGTGACAAATGATTTAAGTTTTGCCACAGTATATTTTACTATTATGGGTGATGAAAAGCGAATTAACACGTGTCTTGATGCTTTAAATAAAGCAAAAGGATATTTAAGAAGTGAATTAGCCAAACGTGTTAAGGCTAGAAAAATGCCACAATTAATTTTCAAATACGATGAAGCTTTAGCATATGGAAATCACATTAGTGAAATACTTGGAAGCCTAAATATAAAAAAAGAAGATAAATAGCATGATTTAAAGTCATGCTTTTTTATTGGATTATTTGCTTAAAAAAATTTTTTTTGATAAAATAAACTATAAAAGACAGGTGAATAAAGATGAATATCGCAGTTATTGGCGCAGGGGCAAGTGGAATTATTTGTGCTTTAAAATTAAAACAATTAAATCCTGATTTAGGGGTTTATTTAATCGAGAAAAATGAAAAAATAGGAAAAAAGATTTTAGCTACTGGTAATGGTAAATGTAATATCATGCATAATCCTATTCTATCAAGTTTTTATAATGATGAAGAAATAATTAATCAACTCTTATCAGAGGTTGATGAACATAAATTAGCTAAGTATTTTGAAGAATTAGGTCTATTTACCTATAAGGATGAAGAGGGAAGAATGTATCCTCTTAGTAATAGTAGTAATAATGTTGTTTTTTTACTGGAATCCCTTTTATATCTACATAAAGTAAACCTTTTGTTAAATACGCAAGTTCATCAAGTATTGTTAAAAAATGGAAAATATCAAATAAATAACCTTGATATTTTATTTGATTATGTTGTCTTTGCTACAGGATCGAAGGCAAATTTAACTAAGGATATCGATGCTCCTTATGAAGCTATAACAAAACTTGCAATCAAAATGAAACCATTACAACCTTCACTTGTAGGTTTAAAACTTAATAATGTGAAAGCGATAAGTGGTGTTAGAATAAAAGCAAAAGCTTATTTGTATCATTTTGATAAGTTAATTTCTTATGAAAGAGGAGAAGTTATTTTTAAAGATGAGGGGATTAGCGGGATTTGTGTTATGAATTTATCAAGTTTTATTGCGCGAAAATTTGATTATAATTATTCATTAAAACTAGATTTAATTCCATATATGCCGTATAAGATGTTAGATGATATTATTAAATATCAGCTCAAAATAGACCCAAATCGTAAAACAATTAAGTTTTTATACGGGATTTTTACTAAAAAACTAGCAGATTATTTATATAACAAATATCAATTTCCAAACAATTTAAAAGATACTAGCAATTTAGATTTCATTGATCAAATTAAATATCTTACTTTTAAAGTTGAAGATTTATATGGTTTCAATCAAGCTCAAGTTGTAAGCGGAGGAATCAGTTTAAAAGAAGTCGAAAAATTTAAAATAGTTAAATATCCTAATATGTATGCTATTGGTGAGGTTTTAGACATTGATGGCCAATGTGGTGGATATAATTTATTTTATGCCTTTGCTAGTGGGTACTATGTTAGTTTAAGAATTGCAGGTGAAATTAATGCATTTAATCGTATCTAATGTCATTATGCCGATTGAACATCAGTTAGATGCAGTTTATCAAGAAATTTATAAAAAATACCGTATCAAAAAAACTGATGCATTAAAGACATATATTATTAAAAAAAGTTTAGATGTTAGAAAGAATAAAGGTAATTACATATATAGTATTTATTTTGAAATGCCACAAAATTATAAGTATAAGAAGCATGAAAATGTAAAAGAAGAAGAAATAACAGATACTTTAGAGTATAAAAAAATAAACCCTAAATACCAACCTGTAGTTGTCGGATTTGGACCAGCAGGAATTTTTGCTGCTTTATATTTAGCGCGTTGTGGAGCTAAGCCTATTATCATCGAACGTGGCTCTAAAGTAGAAAAAAGATTAGAAGATGTAAAAAAATTTAGTGAAAATGGAATTTTAGATGTTAATTCTAATGTCCAATTTGGCGAAGGTGGTGCAGGGACATTCAGTGATGGTAAATTAGTAACTAATGTTAAAAACCCCCTTATAAAGTTTATTTTACGTGAATTTATTAATCATGGTGCTTTAGAAAATATATTTTATGAAGCAAAACCGCATGTGGGAACAGATTATATTGTAAAAGTTGTTAAAAATATTCGTGAAGAAATTATTCAACTTGGAGGCGTTTTTTTATTTGATCATACTTTAATTGATATTACAATTAACGATGGTGTTAATACATTATTGGTTAAGCATGTAAATGAATTATTAGAAATAAAAACCGATCGATGCATTTTAGCATTGGGACATAGTGCAAGAGATACATTTAAGATGTTAAGAAATAAAAACTTCGCTTTAGAAGCTAAAAACTTCTCTATTGGTGTACGAATTGAGCATTTACAAAAAGATATAGATTTAGCACAATATAAAAATTTAGCTAATAAATTACCTGCAGCATCTTATAAGCTAAGTCATCATTTAAAAGATGGGCGTGGTGTTTATACATTTTGCATGTGTCCAGGTGGCGTTGTGATGGCTTCAAGTAGCAATAATGGCGAGATTGTGACTAATGGGATGAGTTATAATGCTCGTGATTTAGATAATGCTAATAGTGCTGTTTTAGTAAGCGTTACTAAAGAAGATTTTGGCGATGATGATGTTTTAAATGGGCTATATTTCCAAGAAAAATACGAGAAAATGGCTTATAATTTAACTAATAGTTATAAAGCTCCGTGTCAATTAGTGGGTGATTTTTTAAATGATCGTCAGTCAAAAGCTTTCGGACGTATTAAGCCAACTTATAAACCTGGCGTCGAGTTTAGAAATCTAAAAGATTGTTTACCAGATTTTGTTGTTGAAGCTTTAAAAGAAGGACTTTTAGCCTTTGATAAAAAAATTGCTGGTTTTGCTTCAAGTGATGCAGTATTAACTGGGGTAGAAACACGCAGTTCATCACCTGTTAGAATATTGCGAAATAATTTGTTTGAATCGAATTATCGTGGTATTTATCCTGTTGGAGAAGGCGCAGGGTATGCTGGTGGAATCACAAGTGCTGCTTTGGATGGATTACGTTGTGCTATAAGTATCGTTGATAATTATGAAAAAGGAGAATGATTTATGAAATTAGATTTGCATTGTCATACAACATATAGCGATGGAACAAAATCTGTTTTTGAAGTTTTTTCCATGGCTAAAAATTTAGGTTTAACGCATTTAGCTATTACCGATCACGATACTGTTAATGGCTTAGATGATGCGGTTAAAGCAGCTAATGATTGTGGAATAAATGTTATTTTAGGTGTTGAACTTTCGACTGTTTTAAATGGTGAAAGTGTTCACATATTAGGTTATTTTAAAAATTTAGATGACGCACATATTTTACGTGATTATTTTAATGATTGTAAAAAACGCCGTGAACAACGCGCTTTAAAAATTGTCGAATTATTAAAACTTCATTTTAATATTGAAATAAATATTGATGATTTAATTAATTCAAATAAAAATATTACACGTGGTAATTTAGCTAAAAAAATTATGGAAAAATATCACATAACAAACGATGAAATCTTTGATAAATACCTATCAGATTCTTCAAAAGCATATATTCCTTCGACAGAATTAGATACTTTTTCAGGTATTGAAATGTTAAAAAAAGCTAACGCCATAGTCGTTTTAGCGCATCCTGTCTTACTTAAGAAAAATAATTATTTAGATATAGCATCTAAAGTTGATGGAATTGAAGCGATTTACCCGATGAATAAAAAAGAAGATGAAATAAAATTTATCAATTATGCCCGTGAAAATAATCTTTTTTATACTGCTGGTAGTGATTATCACGGAATTGATAATGACAATAAACATCCAATGCTGGCTACTAGTACTTTAGAAGGACAAGCCGCTGTTGATTTTTTAAATAAATTGCAATAAGAGGGATAAAAATGATTGTAAAACAAGCTGAATTTATTAAAAGTGGAACAAAAATTGAACATTTACCGACTGATAATTTACCAGAGTTTATGTTTTGTGGGCGTAGTAATGTTGGGAAAAGTTCGTTTATTAATGCTTTATTAAATCGAAAAAATTTAGCCCATACATCGGCTACTCCTGGAAAAACGCAAACTTTAAATATGTATTTAGTCAATAAAGAATTATACTTTGTGGATGTTCCAGGATATGGCTATGCTAAAGTTAATAAAAAAATGATTGAAGAGTTTGGAATTATGATTGATGAATATTTAAAATGTCGTGTTCCATTAAAAATGGTTTTTTTATTGGTTGATTTTCGTCATGATCCGACAGAAGATGATATTTTGATGTATAATTACATTAAGTATTTTAATCGTAAAGTATGTGTTATTTGTACAAAAAGGGATAAAGTTAAAAAAAGTATGTATGTAAAAAATTTAAAACGGATAAAAGAGTGTTTAAACTTTGATCCAAATGATTTAATTATTGTTACCTCATCAGAAGAAAAAGTAGGAATTAATGAAACATTATCTATTATTGAATCACAATTATAAACAAATGATGTAAATAAAAAGGCGATATTGATTTTTATCGCCTTTTATTGTTTTAAAAATAGTATTTTTAATAAATGCAACTTAAACATTTTCATCATAAAAAAAATATAAACGCATATTATTAGATAGGGTGATAATGTGGAATATGTAATTAATAATTCCGGTGTATATGATATAAAGGGAATAAGTCAATTAAAATCATTTCAAGTTGAAAAAATTAGTTATGTTGATGATACTAAAAAAGATGGCGAAATCATCATTTTAATTGAATATTTTGATGCTTCATATGATGTATTAAAAACGACTCTTAATTTAGCTTTTCACATCAATATTGACGATTCAGTTAGTGATTTAATATGTGATAATTTAGAGTTTACGGTAATTGAAAATCAAGGTTTAAAATATGGTTATGATTTAACGATTACTGTAATTGATGTCGTTGATTTAATCGATGAAGAAAAAACTGTTACAATTAAAGATGAAAATTCATGTGAAAATATCGTAGAAGAGATAGATGATATAAATGATTATCATTATGAACCATCGTATATCGAAGAAAATAAAACCGATGCGAAAAAATTAATTGAAGAGGCATATGACAGTATTTTAGCAAAGCAAATCGAAAAACGAAGTGTTGAAACCTTTTCATTTATGCCTAGATTTAATGAAAAAGTTAGTTATATTGATGTGATATATGTAAAAGATGAAAAAAACTTAAATGATGTGGCTATTTCATATCATAAACCAATTGAAGAATTAATTAAAAAAGTAAAGGATAATCGTTTAGTCATTTATTATGACAAAGATAATAAATGATTTAAATACATTTTTACAATCATCTTTTACTTTAGAAAAAATATCTTATAAAAGTTTTTTATTAAAAACAGAAGATAACAGATCGTTTATTTTAAAATTAAATCATAAAAATAATCAAAAAGTTTATCGGCTACTTAAAAACAGCGGTGTTAGGAATGTTATTTATCCTTTATACACCGCTTTAATTGATAATAATTTAGTAGAATTATTTCCTTACTATGAAAATAATCGGTATCAAAATAAACAAAAGTTATTAAATATGCAAGATGCTTTAAAAAATATGCATTTAAAAACACAAATTAAAATATTAGTCGGAAAAAAACAAATCAGTTATTTAGAACAAATTTATAAAATTCTTGATGCAAAATTTTTAATGTTGGAGTTGTTGATGCAAGAAGTTGAGTTTAAAGAATATAAAGATGACTTTGATTGGTTATATTTAGCGAATTATCATCATTATTTAGATATTAAAAAACAAATGTATCATTTAAATCAAAAAATTAAGAAATTTATTGAGAAGACACCCTCTATAACGTATGTCTTAAATCATGGACAACCATCGATTAATCATTTGGTAAACATGCGTTTAATAAGTTTTAACAATGCCAAAATGGCAATTCCTGTTTCGGATATTGCCAAGTTTTATATCTTAAATGACCATATTAAAGTTGATTGGTTTAAAGTAATCGATGATTGGTTGAATATTTATAATGAACCTTTTTTTAAAAGTTACTTTAAGTTTTTAGTTTACTATATTTATTTAATCAATATCGATTTTACGTCAACTGAATTACATCTTCATATGCAAAGTTTTAGTAACATTACAAGTAAGATTAAAATTTTTTCCACTTACTTTTATACTTATCAATAATAATATAAATTGCACATAAAAAAGTCATTAATGATAAGATGCGAAAATTATTAACAGAATAAAAGAAAATCGATAAAAAAACTTGATAAATAAAAATTGTTGGTAAGATTACCGGAAGATTTTCTTTAATAAAATCAAAAACTTGTCTCATTATATCCCACCTTAAGACAATATATGCCTATCTTAGGATAAATATAACAATAATAAAGGAGATATTTGTATTTTATCTCTTTTATTAGCTTGAAAATAAATTGAATAAGTGGTATAATGATACAATGTAAAAAAAGCGTTTTTGGAGGTATTATTATGGCAAAAATATCATTAGAAGAATTAGTAGCATTTGCAAAATCACAAGGTTTCGTATTCCAAGGAAGTGAAATCTATGGTGGTTTAGCTAACACTTGGGATTATGGACCATTAGGGGTAGAATTAAAAAACAACATTAAAAAAGCGTGGTGGAAGAAATTTATTCAAGAAGATTTAAATAATGTAGGTCTTGACGCCGCAATTTTAATGAATCCAGAAACATGGGTAGCAAGTGGACATATTGGAGGGTTTTCAGATCCTTTAACAGATTGTAAAGAATGTAACACAAGACATCGTGCTGATAAATTAATCGAAGATTTTTCTTGCGGTAAAGTTGTAGCTGATGGGTGGACAAACCAAGAATTATTAGATTATTTAGTTAAAAATCAAGTTAAATGTCCAGTTTGTGGTGCGGTAAACTACACAGATATTAGACAATTCAATTTAATGTTTAAAACTAACCAAGGAGTTATCGAAGATGCTAAAAATACTGTTTATTTACGTCCGGAAACGGCACAAGGTATCTTTGTAAACTTTAAGAATGTTCAACGTTCAATGCGTAAAAAATTGCCATTTGGAATTGGGCAAATTGGTAAATCTTTTAGAAATGAAATCACACCAGGAAACTTTATTTTTAGAACGCGTGAGTTTGAACAAATGGAGTTAGAATTTTTCTGTAAACCAGGTACAGAATTAGAATGGTTTAAATATTGGAAAGAGTTTGCGATGAACTTCTTAAAACAATTAGGATTAAAAGAAGAAGAATTGCGTTTTAGAGATCACGATGCTGATGAACTTTCTTTTTATTCTAATGCCACATCTGATATTGAGTTTTTATTCCCTTGGGGATTTGGTGAATTATGGGGAGTAGCTAGTCGTACTAACTATGATTTAAAACAACATCAAGAACACTCTAAACAAAATTTAGAGTATTTAGACCCTGAGACAAATGAAAAATATATTCCTTATGTTATCGAACCATCACTAGGAGTAGAACGTTTATTATTAAGTATTTTATTTAGTGCTTATGAAAAACAAAAATTAGAAAATGATGAACGTGAAGTTATGCACTTCCATCCAGCATTAGCGCCATATAAGGCATGTGTATTACCACTTATGAAAAAATATCACAGCGAAAAAGCTTATGAGTTATATGGATTATTAGCAAAACATTTTAACGTGACATATGATGATACGGCATCAATTGGAAAACGTTATAGACGTCAAGATGCTATTGGAACACCATTATGTATCACAGTTGATGATAATACGTTAAATGATGGAACTGTTACAATTCGTAATCGCGATACAATGGAACAAATTATTTTAAAAATTGAAGAATTAGTTGATTATATTAATAAATTTATTCAATTTTAATTAATTTAACAAGAAAGGGGCGATATCATGGATAATTCAAGATTTGTTCAAGAAGTAATCGAAAAAACTGATATTGTCGAACTTGTTAGTGAATTTGTAAAACTGGAAAAAGCGGGAAATAATTATCGTGGATTATGCCCTTTCCACAATGAAAAAACCCCATCATTTATGGTTTCTCCGACCAAGAAAATTGCTAAATGTATGGGGTGTGGTGCGGGTGGTAACCCGATTAGTTTCTTGATGAAGATTAAAAACATCTCTTATAATGAAGCTTTAAAAGAACTAGCTGATAGAGCTGGACTTAAAAACAATATTACAATTGCGACTAAAAAAGTCGATAAAAATCAAAAATATTATAATATTACGGATGTAGCTACAAAATTTTACATTCATAATTTACATTCTACAAAACAAGGGTTAGAAGCTTTAAAGTATTTACATGAAAGAAATTTAGATGATGATACTATAAAGAGATTTAATATTGGATTAGCACCAGTTAAGCGAGATACATTATATAATGTTTTAAAAGAAAATAACTTTTTAGATTTAGATATCGTTGAATGTGGTTTGATAAAAAGTAGTGAAGATGGTTATTATGATGTGTTTAAAAATCGCATTATGTTTCCAATTACGGATGAATATGGTCATTTTATTGGATATAGTGGACGTATTTATGAACAAAATCAAATTAACGAATTTGAACCTAAATATATCAACTCCACAGAAAATGTAATTTTTAGTAAGAGTAATGTTTTATATAATTTATCAAATGCGATTTCATCTATTCGTAGAAAAAAACGTGTTTTATTATACGAAGGATTTATGAATGTCATCGCTTCGACAAAAGCTGATTTAGATGAAGCAGTGTGTTCAATGGGAACGAGTTTAACAATTAATCAAGCCCGCTTGCTCAAAAAATATACAAATAACGTTATTATTTGTTATGACGGTGATTTAGCCGGGGTTACTGCTACAGATAAAGCAATTGATATTTTGTCTAGTGTAGGGTTAAATGTTATGGTTTGTAACTTGGTTGAGGGAATGGATGCCGATGTTTATGTCGCTACTTATGGTAGTGAAGCGTATAATGAATATGTATCGAAAAATACGGTTGATCCATATCAATTTCGTTATGCTAAAGCTTTTAAAAATCGTAATATAAATAATCCATTAGAATTAGAAAGTATCAAGCAGGATATTTTTAAATTTTTAAAAAATGCCTCAAATTTAGTTGTTGAATCTATTTTTAATCGCTTATCAGTAGATATAAATGTTTCTAAACAAGCTATTATATCTGACTTCAATAGATATAATACCATATCGACTATCAAGAAAAATGACGAAAAACAAAGTGAAGTAATAAAGTTAATTCAAAACCAAAATAAAGTTATTGCAGCAGAATTACTAATTTTAAAAATTGCTTCTATTTCTTCAGCAAACTATAATAAAGTAGTCGATTCAATGATTGAATATCGTTTTCTTAATGAGGATAGCCGAACTTTAATGAACGCCTTTGGTATTTATTATCGTAAATATAACTCTTTTAATGAGTTGAGTTTTTTAGATACAACTAGTGAAGATGCTAAAAAAATTTATTTTCGATATCAGGAAAATATTCATTTTAAATATTCTTTAGGTGATGTTTTAGAATTGCCTAAGTTAATTAAAATTTTTGATGAATATGAGGCAAAGCAAAAAATGTTACAATTACTTAAGGAAGCTTGTGAATCTTCGAATAAAGATGAGATTTCTGCTAAATTAGAAGAATCAAGAAACTTACGTAAAAAAATGAAATTATAAGAAGAAAGGATTTTAGACAGATGGAATTTGAAAAACAATTAATTCAGGATTTAATTTCAGTTGGAAAAGAAAAAGGGTATGTTTTAGTTACTGATATTACTAAACATTTTACTGAAGATAGTGATCAATTTGAACAAATTGAAAAAACATTACAAGATTTAGGGATTGATGTTGTTCCTGCTGAAGATTTAACAACAGTTAAATTAGATGGTTCAATTGAAAAAGATGATTTTATTGATTCTTTTGATCCAGACACTTTAGATTCTTTTGATGTTGAAGAAATTGATATTAATAATTTTGACTCACTTCCTGCTTCAATTAAACCAGATGATCCTGTAAGAATGTATTTAAAGGATATTGGTAAAATCCAATTATTAGATTTAAATAGTGAAACTAATTTAGCATATGATGTTTTACAAGCACGTAATGCGCAAGAACAATTAGATGATCCAGAAGCATCATTATCAGATGAAACACGTGCTGAATTAGAAAAATTAGTTCGAAAAGGTGAAACAGCAAAACAAAAACTAATTGAAGCCAATTTACGTTTAGTTGTTTCTATTGCAAAAAGATATGTTGGACGCGGATTACAATTTTTAGATTTAATTCAAGAAGGAAATATGGGATTAATGAAAGCTGTTGATAAATTTGATTATGAAAAAGGATTTAAATTTTCAACTTATGCAACATGGTGGATTCGTCAAGCTATTACTCGTGCTGTAGCTGATCAAGCACGTACAATTCGTATTCCAGTACATATGGTGGAAACAATCAATAAACTTGTCCGTGTTCAAAGACAATTAGTCCAAGAATTATCACGTGAACCTTCACCAGAAGAAGTAGCAGCACGTATGGAAATTAGCGTTGAACGTGTACAAATGATTCAAAAAATTGCTCAAGATCCAATTTCATTAGAATCACCAGTAGGAGAAGAAGAAGATTCGTCTTTAGGAGATTTCATTAGCGATTCATCAGCTGATAATCCATATGAATATACTTCAAAAGAAATGTTACATCGTGAAATTAATGAAGTTTTAGAAACTTTAACTGATCGTGAAGAAAAAGTATTACGTTTACGTTTTGGACTTGATGATAATCGCCCTCGTACTTTAGAAGAAGTAGGAAAAGAATTTGGAGTAACAAGAGAACGTATTCGCCAAATCGAAGCTAAAGCATTGCGAAAATTAAGACATCCTTCTAGAAGCCGTAAATTAAAAGAATACCGCGAAAATTTCTAATGAAAATATCAAAAAGATTAGCAACGGTTGGTAAATATACTAAAGGGTATAATCGATTAGCTGATATTGGTTGTGACCATGGATATTTAGCAATTTATGCTGTTTTAAATAATTATGTAATGGAGGCTCTTTGTTGTGATATCAACGAAGGGCCCTTATTGCAAGCTGAAGGAAATATTAAATTATACGGATTAGAAGAAAAGATCAAAACGCTTTTAAATAATGGAATTAAATCCATTGATGCAGATATTTTTACTATCTGTGGAATGGGTGGTATTTTAATTAAAGAAATTATTGAAGCAGGATTTAATGAAGCTAAAAAGGCTAAAAGATTAATCTTAGCCCCGAATAATGAAAGTTATTCATTAAGAAAGTTTTTAATTACAAATGGTTTTATGATAACTAATGAAGAATATGTTTTTGATAAAAAATATTACTCAATTATAGTATGTCATTATGCAGGGGTAACTGAAGAATATACTAATGATGAGCTAGAATATGGAAAATTATTACTTTCAAGCAAAAATACCGATTTAAAAGCACATCTACAAGAAAAATTGCGATATTTTACAAACATTTTAGCACAACAAAACAATGAAGAATTAAAAACGAAAGTAGAACAAATTAAAGGAGTAATAAAAAAATATTATGAAGATTAATTTAATTGATGGTATTAAAACATATATTGAAACTTACTTTGTTAAAACAAATTCTCCTAAACCATGCTTTATAATTGTTCCTGGTGGAGGATATCATCATACATCAAATCGTGAATCAACATATTATGCACAATTGTTTAATAGATTAGGAATGCACGCTGTGGTCTTATATTATCGTGAAGAATTATATAAAGAACCACAACCACAAAAAGATTTAGCAGAAACTATTAAATTCTTAAAACAAAATAGTGCTAAATATCATATTTTAAAAGATAATATTAATCTAATCGGATTTAGTGCTGGAGGACATTTAATCGCTAGTACGATGTGTCATATGGAAATGTTTGATTTTGATATTACATGTAAATCGATGATGCTTGGATATCCGGTTATTACGTCTGATCCAAAATATGCACATATGGGATCATTTGCTAATTTATTAGAAGAAGAGTTTGGTAATCGAAGAGAGTTTTACTCATTAGAAAAACATGTTCATGAAAAGATGCCTAAAACATTCATCTGGAATACGGTAGAAGATCAATCAGTTAATGTTATGAATTCCATTTTATTTATACAAGCCTTAATTGAAAAAAATAATTATGTTGAATACCATTTATTTAATGACGGGCTTCACGGTTTAAGCTCGTGCACAGAACACACAGCACAGGGTGAAGAAAAATATATCAATGAACATGCAAGTATTTGGATTGAATTATACTTACGTTTTATAAAAAAAGATGTTTTTTTATATTAGATAATTTAAAAATATAAAAAGTAATGTTGTTATAAGACTAATAGCTAGTTTAAAAGTAATTAACTTAAATAGTGGTATTTCGTGTGCAGAATCATTGATTTGTAAAAGCATTGATAAACCTAAGAAAGAAATTGAAAAAGCAATATAGGTATCATTATATGATGTGTTTAATATTGATGTAACATCGATTAGTCCTTTTAAATATGGAATGTTAATCAAAGATGTTAAATAAAAAATAATAATATTACAAAACATCATGATTCCTAAAATGGTAATAGAAGCATTAAATGATTGATTAATGCTTCTTTTTAAATTTTGGATAAAACTTATCTTTTTAGTTTGTTCAAATGTCGTATAATTTATTTTTTTAAAACGAAAATACATTATATGGGTAATTAAAATAGATAAAAAAATAATAAATGATAACTTAGATGAATATTTTTGTGCAACTAATGAAAAAATAAACCCTAAACTTACAAAACTAAATGATAAAATCAAATGATTTTGATCTGTAAATGACAGTTTTGATTTCCTTATAAAACTAACATATAAGGGACTACCACATAAAATTGATAATAAAAATAACTCATGAACTTCTTTGGAGTTTGATTTTAAAAGAAATGATAATGGAAAATAAAATATTTGACAAAAAAATTTAAAAAATACACTCGTTGAAAATAAATTGGATAATATAAAAAAGAAAAACAAGTTTGGGAAAAGGCTAGAAGTAAAAAAAGTAATTGTTTGAAAATTATAAAGATAGAAACTTTTTCCATCAATAAAATATAAGATTAACATTAGCAAAATAATTAAGTCAAATATATTCTTCACCTCATATAAGTATATGGTAAATAATACTCTATATTAAAAAAGAAAGATAGAAAAATTTATTATTTCCTCTAGAAGTTATACAAAATAAAAAAATGTTGCATAATATATTAAAACATGTTATAATCCAATAAGGAAATTAAATATTATTAATATTTTATAAATAGATATTAGGAGGAATCTTTTGTGGGTTTATATTTAACTGATTGGCTTTGTATGGTTGTTGCTTTAGCTTTGGTTATTATTGTTATGTTACAAAGTTCAAAAGACGATATTAAAGATGCATTTAGTGGTGAAAAATCTGAATTATTCAAAAATCAAAAAGCTAGAGGGGCCGAATTATTTTTACAACGCTTAACAGCTGTTTTAGCCATTGGTTTTGTTGTTTTAGTTGTAATTTCATGCGCAATTGATAGATTCTAAGATTTCTATTTATAGAAATCTTTTTTTCTTATATAATATTAATTAGAAATGGAAGTGATTATATGAAAAACGAAATATTAAATCTTTTTTATCAAGATGATTATAAACCTTTAACATATCAACAAATTAAAGAGCAGTTTCCTTTGATTAGTGATGAAGATTTTAGTCGTTCTTTTGATGAATTAAAAAATGATGGAGAAATTATAAGTAAAAACGGCGTTTATGATCGTTTAGAACGTTTAGGATTTGTAAAAGGACATATAACGTTAAAGAATTCAGGATTTGGTTATATTTTAGATCCATCAGATAATAATGATCCTATTGCAATTTCTCCTAATGAACTAAATAACTCATTTCCTAATGATTTTGTTATTGTTGAAGTTGATAATCGAAATTATGATTTTAAACGTAACATGCGTTATGGAGTTGTAAAAAAAGTTATTAAACATGAAAAAATGTATTTGGTGGGAACGGTTAAATACCTTAAAAAATTTGATAAATACGTTTTAGATATTAAAGATGAGAAAATGCGCTTTATCGAGTGTATTTTAGATAAAAATAGTGTTAAAAATATTTTAGATGAAATTGTAAAAGTCGAAGTTTTTAAATATTTAGGGCGTAATAAAGTTATCGCAAATGTTGTTGAAAAATTAGGTCATCCAACGGACCCAGGAATTGATATTTTATCTGTTGTTTGTCAAAATAATATTCCACACACTTTTTCTGATAGCGTCTTAGAAGAGCTTGATTGCATACCGGATGAAGTTGATCCAAAAGATTTAGAAAATAGACGTTCACAATTAAATGATTTAGTAATCACAATTGATGGTGATGATGCTAAAGATTTAGATGATGCTATTAGTATTAGTAAAAATGAAGATACTTATTGCTTAAAGGTACATATTGCTGATGTAAGTCATTATGTTTTAGAAGGAAGCAATTTGGATAAAGAAGCTTTAAATCGCTCAACTAGTGTTTATTTAGCTGATCGTGTTATTCCAATGTTACCACGAAAATTATCTAACGGAATATGCAGTTTAAATGAAGGAGTAATTCGACTTACAATGACATGTGAAATGACATTTGATTCGACGGGTAATTTAATTGATCATGATATTTATGAATCATATATTAAATCGGCATATCGAATGACATACACTAACGTTAATAAAATGATTAATAAAGATCAAGAAATAATTAAGAAATATGCACCATTAAAGGAAATGGTTGAGTTAATGGTTGAATTATCGGATATTTTACGCTTACGACGTGAGATGCGTGGGGCTTGTGATTTTGATACTTCAGAATGCAAATTTAAAATTGATGAGTTTGGAAATGTTTTAGAAATCATCCCAAGAGCGCGGGATAAAGCAGAAATGTTAATTGAAGATTTCATGTTAGCTGCGAATGAAACAGTCGCTACACATCTAACCGATATGAATTTACCATGTTTATACCGAATCCATGAACAACCAGATGCTAAAAAAATGGATAAAGCTATTACAGTAATTCGTTCATTGGGTGGAAACATTAAAGGTCATAAAGGAAGTATTCATCCGAAAAATTTACAAAATGTTTTAAAATCATTTGTAGGCAAAGATGAAGAAAAGGTTGTTAATACGCTTTTATTACGTAGTATGGCTAAGGCTAAGTATAGTCCGCATAATGTTGGTCACTTTGGATTGGCTTTAGAAAATTACTGTCATTTTACTTCCCCAATAAGACGTTATCCAGACACTATTACGCATCGGATGTTAAAAGATTTCTTCTTTAGAAATAAAAATTTTGAAAAAGAAGTTAATAAATATCATAGTATGCTAGATTATATCGGATATCAAACAAGTAAAATGGAACGTTTAGCAATCGAAACAGAGCGTGAAGTTGATGATATGAAAAAAGCTGAATATATGCAAAAGCATATTAATGAGAAATTTGAAGGAGTTATTTCATCTATTACATCGTTTGGAATGTTCGTAGAGTTGGAAAACACAGTTGAAGGATTAGTTCATGTAACAGAATTATTAGACGATTATTATGAATTTAATGAACGTTTAATGTGTATGGTTGGAAGAAGAAAGAAAAAAATTTATAGAATGGGAGATAAGGTTTTAATTAAGGTTTTAAGAGCTTCTAAAGATGATAGACAAGTGGACTTTGCAATCTTAAGAAAACTTTAAAATAGTCTATGAAAATAATTGCACAAAATAAAAAAGCTTCACATGATTATTTTATTTTAGATCGTTATGAAGCAGGTATTAAATTAAAAGGAACAGAGATTAAATCAATTCGTCAAGGAAAAGTTAGCATTAATGATGCTTACGTTAATATTAAGAATAATACTGTTCAGATTATTAATATGAATATTTCTAAATATGATAAAGGAAATATTTTTAATCACGATGAAACAAGAACTAGAGAATTACTTTTGCATAAAAAAGAAATATTAAAAATGATTGTTAAGTTAAAGACAGATGGAATTACAATTATTCCTTTAAAGGTTTACCTTGTTCAAGGATTATGTAAAATAGAGATTGGTTTAGCTAAAGGGAAAAAGAATTACGATAAACGCGAAGATTTAAAAGAAAAAGATGCTAAAATGCGTATGGATAAAGCTTTTAAAAATATTCGTTTTTAATTTGACATTTAATTAAATTTACTATACAATTATGTATGGTAATAACGGGCTAGTTTTGGATTCGCTGTGCTAACTGAAGTTTTATAAGCATATCATGGTTGCGCATGTAAAAACGTTCGAGGTTAAAATAACCGGAAACAGACAACAATTACAATTCGCTTGCTAAGAACAGCTTAAGCGTGCATCTTAGTTTATCGCCCATGTAAATTATTGATGCCTAAGTAGTGGGATATATTTAGAAGGTGCCACCTTAACTGACTAAATGAATTTAATAAGGTTAGCTTTAAACTTTTGTGCTTCTTCATAGGTTTAAAGTGAAATTAAACTAAGAAGATAAGTATGTAGAAAGTAAAATGTAGGTTAGTGCATACAGGGGTTCAAATCCCCTCTAGTCCACCAAATTGAAAGCATAGGTTTGATAAGTTCGAAATAACTAATCAAGCTTTTTTTTTGCCAATTTGCAGGGTTTTGAGCCATTAAATTTCATAAAAGTCATTATAATTTTGAAATTTTAGTCTAATTTGACTGGCCTTTATTTTGCAGATAATTTATCAAATTAAGTTCAACACCTAATGTAAGTTATAAACCAAGCATGACTTCATTGGGTGTTTTAAATTGAATACATTTTCTTGGTCGATTG